>CAYRIA010000025.1:0-4511 GCA_964424175.1 uncultured Oscillospiraceae bacterium
GTTCATCATCAGGGTGAACAGCGTCTCGTTGGTGCCGAAGCGCGCTTTGAACACGGCGGGCACCAGTCCCCAGAGCCCACCGGCAAGAGCGCTCACCGCAAAGCTCATCAGCAGCAAGGCCCAGGTGGGCAGGGAGGCACCGAAATAGATCATGCAGGCCGCCGTTGCGATGCCGCCGACCAGGATCTGCCCCTCCGCGCCGATGTTCCAAAAGCGCATTTTGAAGGCAGGGGCGAGACCGACGCCGATGCACAGCAGCATCATGGCGTCGCGCAGGGTGATCCAACTGCGCTTGACCGTGCCGAAAGCGCCCTGCCACATCGCGCCGTAGACCTTGAGGGGGTTTAATTGCACAATGGCGAAAATGACGACGGCGCAGACAGCCAGCGCAAGCAAAAGAGAGGCAGCGCGAATCAGCCAGCTGCGCCAGAGCGGCATACCCTCCCGTTTGCTGATGCGGATTAAGGGCTCCTTTGTGTGGTTCATTTTGCGGCCTCCCCTCCGAGCTTGGTCATCATCATGCCGACCTCGCGCTTTCCTGCGCCCTGGCCGTTAACAATGCCGCTGACCTGCCCGCCGCAGAGCACGAGAATGCGGTCACAGAGCTCCAAAAGCACGTCCAGATCTTCTCCGACGAAGATCACGGCCACGCCCTTTTCCTTCTGGCGGTTGATCAGGTCGTAAATGGTATAAGAGGAATTGATGTCCAGCCCGCGCACGGCGTAGGCCGTCATCAAAACGGTGGGCGCGGCGGCAATTTCACGGCCGACCAGCACCTTTTGGACATTTCCGCCGGAAAGCCTGCGCACAGGGGTCTCGACGTTTGGCGTGTTCACCTCCAGCTCGGAAACCACGCGCTCGGCCAGCGCATAGGGCGATTTCCGGTCTGTGAAGAAGCCGCGGCCGCGGCGGAAGGAACGGAGCATCATGTTGTCCGCCAAATCCATGCTGCCGACCAAGCCCATGCCCAGTCTGTCCTCCGGCACAAAGGAGAGCGCCACACCCAGTGCACCGATCGCGCGGGGGTCCTTTCCGATGAGCTGTACCTGCTCGCCCGTTTCCGGGTCGATATAGAGGATGCTGCCGCCCTCCACGCGCTGCAGGCCGGCGATGGACTCCAAAAGCTCCTTCTGTCCGCAGCCGGAGATGCCCGCAATGCCGAGAATCTCGCCGGAGTTGGCCGTGAAGGAGACGTTTGAGAGCTTTGTCACGCCGTCAATGTCCCGGACGGTCAGCCCCTCGACCACAATGCGCGGCTGGGGATTGACAGGTTCGGGGCGGACGATGTTCAGCGAAACGGGACGGCCGACCATCATGTTTGTCATCTCGGCGGCGCTGGTGTCCTTTGTGGGCATATCGCCCACGAACTGTCCGCGACGTAGGATGGCCACGCGGTCGGAAAGCTCCTCGACCTCATGCAGCTTGTGGGTGATGATGACGATGGCCTTGCCGTCGTTGCGCATGTTGCGCAGGACGGCAAAGAGCCTGTCCGTCTCCTGCGGGGTGAGCACGGCCGTCGGCTCGTCGAGAATGAGGATGTCGGCACCGCGGTAGAGCACCTTGACGATCTCCACCGTCTGCTTTTGCGAGACGGACATGTCGTAGACCTTCTGGCGGGGATCAACGTCAAAGCCGTAAAGCGAGCAGATTTGGAGGATTTTCTCATCCACGGCACGCAGATCGAGCCTTCCCCTGCCGGGCATACCGAGGATGATGTTCTCGGCAGCGGTGAGCACATCCACAAGCTTAAAGTGCTGGTGGATCATCCCGATGCCGAGCGCATAGGCGTCCTTGGGACTGCGAATTGAAACCTCCCGGTCGTCCACGGTGATCTGTCCGGAATCCGGATAGTAGATCCCGGAGAGCATATTCATCAGCGTGGTCTTGCCGGAGCCGTTTTCGCCCAGCAGAGCCAAGATTTCTCCCCTGTAAATGTCCAGCCAGACCCGATCGTTGGCAATGACCGGACCGAAGGTTTTGGTAATGTCACGCATTCGGACGGCGGCAGCACTGCTTCCCATGGCGGGCAACCTCCCTTGAAAGTTGTGTTTCTGACGGGAAAAAGCCGCTCTCTTTTGAAAGGCGGCTTTTCCCGTGTAAGACCTTGCGGGCTTTAGTTGGCGTTTTCGATGATGCCGTCGATGCGCAAGTCAAAATAGGGCGCGCTGCGAATCACGGATTCCTCAAACACGCCGTCGACGATTGTCTCAGCGCCGTTCATGCCATAGGCATCGGTATAGCTTGTGAGGGTCTCGCCGCCGACGGTGAAGTTGGCGGTGTCAAAGATCTTCAGGCTGCCGTCTTTGAGACCGGCTTCAACCTCTGCGACCTTTTCGGCTGTGCCTTCAGCGCAGCTTGCGCCGAGAGCGGAGATGAGCACAGCACCCTGATTGTAGCCCTCGCACCAGTCGGTGGCAATCGCTTCACCCTTGAGGATGCAGTCGAAGGCATAGGTGTAATAAACGCTCCAGTCGTTCTGGGCGCTGGTCAGCGCGGCATCAGGGGCAACAGAGAGCATATCGACGTTATAGCCGACGCAGTAGATGGTGGTGCCGGATTCAAGCAGAGCCTGGCAGGCGGAGGGGGCGCCGGTGGAGTCGGCGTGCTGGCTGATAATCACGCAGCCGGAAGCCACGAGGGCGTTTGCGGCCTCAGCCTCGGCGGGGGGATCAAACCAGGAGTTGGTGTAGGTAACGGTCATGGACACGTTCTCAACAACGGACTTCATGCCAAGATAGAAGCCGGTGTAGCCGGAGACGACCTCTGCATAGGGGTAAGCGCCGACATAGCCGACCTTAATGTCGCCTTCGGCAGTCTTGTTGGCGTCGGTGATCTTGCCGTCTGCCACAAGCTCGGCCAGCTTCATGCCGGCGACCACGCCGGAGACGTAGCGGGACTGGTAGGTGGCGTTAAAGGCGTTTTTGAAGTTCGGCAGGCCGGAGGTTGCTCCGGTGTCGCCGGTCATGGAAACGAAGGTGGCTTCGGGGTTCTCCTCGGCGGCAAGCTGCATGTAGCTCTGGTGGCCGTAGCTGTCGGAGAAGATGTAGGAGCAGCCCTGCTCAACCAGGTCGATGGCGGCATCGTAGCAGCTCTCGTCTTCCGGCACGCTGTAGCGCCAGATAATCTGGTCGTCGGCAATGCCGAGTGTCGCGGCGGCCTTCTTGATGCCCTCCATGTGCGCGAAATCATAGCCGGTGTTCTCGTCATGGAGCAGGATTACGCCGATTTTGAGGTCGCTGTCGGGGGCTTCCGCGGGTTCCTGAGACGCGCCGGGCGCAGCAGAGTCGGCGGGAGCCTTCGTGCCGCAGGCGGCAAGGGCGAAGACCAGCGTTAATGCAAGCAGCAGTGCAAGGATCTTTTTCATGTTCTTTCCTCCGGTTTTTTCTTTATTTGCGTTTTGCAAAGCAAAAAAACGCGCTTGAGTTCAGGGTGTCGGATATTCAGCAAAATGTAATTCCGCTGTCCGACATGGCGCTGATTTTGGCAAGGGACTCGATCCGCATGCCCTGTGCGCGCAGACGCTCGCCGCCGTGCTGGAAGGCCTTTTCAATGGCGATCCCCGCACCGACCAGCGTTGCGCCCGCATCTCTTACGAGGGCGGAAAGTCCTTCCAGCGCCGCACCGTTTGCAAGGAAATCATCGATGATGAGCACTCTGTCCGCGGACGTCAGAAACTCCTTCGCCACAACAATGTCATAGGTTTTGCCGTGGGTAAAGCTCTCGACCTGGGCGGTGAAAACATCGCCTGCGATGTTCTTAGTTTTGCTTTTTTTCGCAAAAATAACGGGACAGCCAAAAACCTGCGCCGCAATGCAGGCTATGCCGATCCCGGATGCCTCGATAGTCAGTATTTTATTGACCCTGTCATTCTGAAAAAGCTTGTAAAAATCCCTGGCCATCTCGCCGAAAAGCGCGACGTCCATCTGGTGATTGAGAAAACTGTCGACCTTGAGCACATTTCCGTCTTTGACCTTGCCGTCGCGGAGTATCCGTTCCTCCAGCAGCCGCACAGCTCTCACCCCCTCAAAAAGAATAAGACGGAAAAGCACAGAGTCGTTCTTCCGTTTACAGCTATAGTCTACAGGATTCCCCCCAAATGCACAATATTGTATATTCGATAAAAATAAAGTGTAAAGCGGCGACGGCATAGACGTTTTTGTCAATATCGTGTCAAATCCGGGTGAAAGCGGCGGCATAAGGCCCAGCTCCCGTTATCTTGTGCGCGTCGCAGCGCAGAGATAACGCGAAGAAGGCCGCGGCTAAACAAACTCGTTCCGCCGCGGCCAGAGCCATAACAGCCTTACTTCTGCTTGGGAATACAGATGGTTAAAACCAGCTCCGTGTCCGTTTCGTGCTTTTCAAGTCCCGCGTCGATGCCCCCCTGCTTCATCAGCGCCAGTCCGTGGGAGAGGGTGTTGAGAAAGACCCGGACGTCTTTAAGCACAAAGAGCGTTCTCCGGCCTGCCCGCGTCTCCTTCTCGGAGGGCGGCTCGGGCGCGCAGAGCAGGCTT
>CAYRIA010000025.1:4521-10348 GCA_964424175.1 uncultured Oscillospiraceae bacterium
GGGCTTGACTGTCGGGAAGAGGCTCGGGTAGCTGCAGCAGGCTTTCTATGTACTCCTCCGCCGCGGCGACATTCATGTGCTCCTCCGCCATTTGGCGCACCGCACGCCGCTGCGCGGTCTCATCCGGCAGGCGGAGCAGGGCGCGGCCGTGTCGCTCGGTCATATCCTTCTCGCGCAGCAGGTCCAGCACATCCGCGGGCAGGCGCAGCAGGCGCAGCTTGTTGGCGATTGCGGGTTGTGACTTGCCGAGGCGCCGCGCCGCCTCCTCCTGACTCATGCCGAAAAGGCGAATGAGCTGGGAAATGCCCTCGGCCTCCTCCACAAAATCCAGATCCCGCCGCTGAATGTTTTCCACCAGCGCCAGCAGGCTTGCCTCCTCCATGTTCGCATCGATGACAATGCAGGGGATCTCCCGCAGGCCTGCAAGCCGCGCCGCACGCAGCCGCCGCTCCCCGGCAATGAGCTCAAATCGGCCATTTCGGCGCCGGACGGTGAGCGGGTTCAAAACCCCGTGCTGCGCGATGCTGTCCGCCAGCTCCTGGAGCGATTCCTTGGGAAAGCGCTTGCGCGGCTGCACCGGGCTAGGGAAAATTTCATCCACGGACAAATAGCTGATGCCGTTTCGGAAAAGCCGTGCGCCCTTTTTTAATGCCTGCATCCTGTCATCCCCCTGCGTCAAAAATGCTGCCCGTCTGCCCTTGTAGAGGGCAGTATATGGTGTCGTTAACAGCATGATACACCATATATAGCAAAAAAATTGCCGGAAAAGGGTGCTCGGGCAGCGCGGACAAAAAGAAAGACGCGCCGCAGGCTCACATAGGGGCAGCAGCAGCGCGCTTTTCTTTTGCGGTGGGGTCAGTCTTCGTCCGCTTCGCCGCGATGGTCGCGAAACAGGAGGGAGATGCACCAAATTGCGGCAAGCCCGACCAGCGCGTAGATGACCCGGCTGAGCGTTGCCGTCTGCCCCCCGAAAAGATAGGCGACTAAATCAAAGCGGAAAAGACCAACCAAACCCCAGTTCAGCCCGCCAATGATGGCGAGAATCAGGGCAATTCTGTCAATGATCATATTTGCCGACGCTCCTTTTATTTGGCTTCATGCGATAGCATGTCCGTATTCTGCACAATTATACAAAAGTTGTGCAGCGGCAAGCCAAACACGGCGATCAGACAATGAACGATGGATAAGCATTGACAAGGCAGAAAAATATCTGTTTTAGTCTTCAAGGTCTGTGCATGAACATGGAACGCTGACGCTCACAGCAGCGCCTCGGCGTGTCTTGTCACATGGCAGCCGACGTTGACCACGCAGGGCAGGCCGGCAATGTGGGTCGGCCGCGCCTCAATTTTTACGGCCAGCGCCGTCGTCGTCCCGCCGAAGCCCTGGGGGCCGAGGCCAAGGGCGTTGACGCGCGTGAGGGCCTTTTCCTCAAGCGCAGCATAAAACGGATCGGGATGCGGCTCATCCGCCGGGCGGATCAGAGCGTATTTGGCAATCAGCGCCGCCTGCTCCAGTGTGCCGCCCAGCCCTACGCCGAGAATCACCGGCGGGCAGGGGTTCGAGCCGGCCTTATGCACGGTTTCAACAATGAAATCAAGGATGTCCGTTTCACTGCAGGAGGGCAAAAACAGCTTCACCGCGCTCATGTTTTCGCTGCCGAAGCCCTTGGGTGCGACGGTCAGGCGCAGGCGGTCGCCGGGAACAAGTCGCGTGTGGAGCACGGCGGGGGTGTTGTCGCCCGTGTTTTCACGACGCAGTGGGTCGCGAACGACGGACTTGCGCAGAAAGCCCCGCTCATAGCCCGCGCGCACGCCGGCGTTGACCGCGTCCTCAAAATCGCCGCCCGTGATGTGCACCTCCTGCCCAAGCTCGGCAAAGACCACGGCCATGCCCGTGTCCTGGCAGATGGGCAGACCTTCTGCCTCTGCCAGACGGTAGTTTTCACGCAAATCGTGCAGCACCGCACGTCCGGCGGGCGCTTTTTCTGTGTCTGCCGCCGCGTCGATGAGTGCGCGCACGCCCTTCGGCAGCACGGTGTTCGCCCGGATGCAGAGCTCCGCGATGCTCTCCGTGATGGATTGGCAACTGATTTCCCGCATGTGCTTCCCGTTCCTTTCAATCCGCCCGCGGCATGCCCGCTGCCGAAAGCAGGGGCGTTTTGGCGCTGCGGAGCAAAAAATCCGCCTTCGACAAAAGTAGTGCTTCTTTGCTCTTTACAAACCGAGAATAATCGGCTATTCTCTGGGTACAGCTTATCCAATGGTACGCTTTGGCGTGCCGGGCTCATATCTTTATCCCACAACCCTGTTTTGGCGGGCCGCGTTTGTGCGTCCCGCCGCTTTTTTATGCCCGATAATAAAAGTATGTGTAAGCGGCAAAGGCGAGCTGCAGCACGAGCATAATGAGCAGACCGGGATTAAACTTTTTGTGCAGGGTTTTATGGCGAAACAGATACATCCCGGCGATCTCACCCGGAGAGCCGCCCAGCACCGCAAGCCAAATCAGCGTTTTTTCCGGGATGCGCCGCAGCTTTCGCCGTGCCCGCTGTTTGTCGCTGCCCATGGCCGAAAAGGCCAGAAAGTTCACGAGCACAAGCCAGAGCCAGAGCAGCTCAAGAGGGGAGTCGCCGAAAATTCGGTTTATCTGATTCAATAAAGCCATTTTCACCGCCCCCGCTTCTTTTGCTGCGCAGCAGCATTGCCCTTGCCCCGGGCCTTGGGCAGATCCGCTCGGCTGTTTGAGACCTTTGCCGCCTTTCCGCCTATGCCCTTTGCCCGGCCTGAAACGCGCACGCTCTCGGCCGGCTTGGGGGTGTTTGCTTTTGCGGACGCGGGTGCTTTCCCCCCGTCCTTCGCAGCGGCGGGCTTTCCCCCGCCCTGCCGCGCACCCGGCGCGCTGTCCGGACGAACCAGGTAGTTTTTGCCGTAGCCGATCAAATCCTCGCGCCCGGCCTCGCGCAGCGCTTCGAGCACGAGGCGGCGCTTTTCGGGGCGCTTCCATTGCAGAAGCGCGCGCTGCAGCGCCTTTTCATGCGGGCTTGTGGCCACATAGACAGGTTTCATCGTATAGGGGTCAAGCCCCGTGTAATACATGCAGGTCGAAATTGTGCCGGGAGTGGGGTAAAAGTCCTGCACCTGCTCGGGCAGACGCCCGCTGGAGTTGAGGTATTCCGCCAGACGCACAGCATCGCCCAGGGTGCAGCCGGGATGGGAGCTCATCAGATAGGGCACGATGTATTGCTCCTTGTCGAAGCGCTGGTTCAGGCGCGCATATTTTTCGGAAAAGCGCTCGTATACCGCCACATGGGGCTTTCCCATATAGTCGAGCACGCCGTCAACGCAGTGCTCAGGCGCGACCTTGAGCTGGCCGCTGACGTGGTTTTGCACCAGCTCGCGGAAAAAAGCGTCGCTTTTGTCTGCCAGCATATAGTCAAAGCGGATGCCGCTGCGGACAAAGACGCGCTTCACGCCCGGAATCGCCCGAAGATTCCGCAGCAGCGCGAGGTAGTCTGCGTGGTCGGCGTCGAGGTTCTTGCAGGGTGTGGGCGCGAGACAGCGCTTGTTTGCGCACATGCCCTGCTCTTTTTGCTGCTTGCAGGAGGGGCGGCGGAAATTCGCCGTCGGCCCGCCAACATCCGAGACATAGCCCTTCCAGAGCGGGTGCCTCGTCATGGCCTCCACCTCACGCACCACCGATTCGTGGCTGCGCGCGGAGATGACCCGTCCCTGGTGGAAGGCCAGCGCGCAGAAGCTGCACGCGCCGAAGCAGCCGCGGTTGTGGATGACGGAAAAGCGCACCTCCTCGATGGCCGGAACGCCGCCGTCTACGTCGTACATGGGGTGCGTCTCGCGCGTGAAGGGCAGGGCGGCTACGGCGTCCAGCTCCGCCGTGGTCAGCGGGGCGGCGGGCGGGTTGACAATGAGCATCCGCCCCTGACAGGGCTGGCAGAGGGCGCGGCCGCGCACGGCGTCGTGCTCGGCATACTCCAGGCGCGTTGCGCGGGCATAGGCCGTTTTGTCGGCCACCGTTTCCTCAAAGGAGGGCAGAAGAAGCTTTTCAAAGGCACAGGCGGTCTCATCGGCAGCGATAAAGGCCGTGCCGCGAATGTCCGTCATTTCGGCGGGAGAGATTTTTCGCTTTAAGCGCCGGGCAATTTCGCGTGTGGCGTGCTCGCCCATGCCGTAGACCAGAAGGTCGGCCGGCGCGTCAAACAGGATCGCCCTACGCACCTTGTCGTCCCAGTAATCGTAGTGGGAAAAGCGGCGCAAAGAGGCCTCCAGGCCGCCGAGGATGATGGGCATATCCGCGCCGAACGCCTCTCGCGCTCGGTTGGCATAGACGATGGACGCGCGGTCAGGGCGCAGCCCGGCCTTCTTGCCGGGGGAATAGAAGTCCTCGCCCCTGGGCTTTTTTGCGGCGGTGTAGTGGGCAACCATACTGTCCAGATTGCCGCTGCCGATAAAAACGCCATAGCGTGGCCTTCCCATGGCCGTGAAGGCCGAGGCGTCCCGCCAGCCCGGTTGGGCGAGTATCGCAACCTTAAAGCCCAAGTCCTCAAGCACCCGCGCGATTACCACGGGGCCAAAGCTGGGATGGTCGACATAGGCGTCCCCGGTCACGACCAAAAAGTCGTAGCCGTACCAGCCGCGGGCGTGCATATCCTCTTTTGAAATGGGGAGAAAATCAGTTGGCTCCATGATAGGCCTTTCAATCAGTCAAGTTTACAGCTCCAGCTCCATAAGCCGGAGGGGGTAGCGCGCACCCGCTTCGGTGCCGATGCGGGCAAAGCCCAGCCGGTCATAGAAGGAGAGTGCGCTGGTGTTGTCCTCCGCGACGTGGAGGCGCAGGGCTCGCCTGCCCAGCCCGCGGTAGACCGAGACGGCGTGGCCGAGCAGCTGTGCGCCCATGCCCATGCCGCGGAATTCCGGCGCGAGGTACAGAAAGCTGATCCAGCCCGCGTCGTCTGCGCTGCGTGCAGGGTCGAGGGCAATAAAGCCCGCAAAGCTGTCCCGTGAGAGGGCCTTTGCCAGCATACGCGGATCGGCCTTGGATACGCGCTCAGCATCGCGCAGATACGGCGTCTCCGAAAAGCCCTCAAGGGTTCCGTGCGCCAACTGCCAGCTTTCGCGGTAGCAGTCGGCATAGTGTTCCGCGTCCTCCGGAAGCGAGGCCGGAACGATGCGGAAGTTGTAGCGGTCGAGGCTTTCCTTTTCGCGCCACCACTTCTGGCCGGCAAAGGTGCTCAGCTCGGCCGGAAGGTGGCTGTTGTCGTTGTAATAGTCCACGGTGAAAACGCCGTTTTCGTAGCTCAGCGAGGCCACGCAGGTATTGTCCCCGTGCAGCACCTCGCTGATGCGCTCGGAGGGCAAATTGTACAGCCCGCTGATGAAGGAGCGGATGGCCATGCCGTGGCTGAAGCAGGCGATCGTCTGGTTGGGGTGCTTTTCCGCGAGCCGCGTGAGGGTGTCCGTGACGCGGGCGCGCAGGGCATAAAACGGCTCGCCGCCCGGGATGTCCCACCTGGCAGGGTCGTTTGAAAAGTAAAGCATTTGCTGCGGCGAATCATACCCGACATTGCCCCAGGGCACGTCCTCCCAGACGCCGAGGCCGACCTCCTTCAGCCCCGGCTCGATGTGCAGGGGCAGGGGGTGGTGCTTTAAGATCGCGCCCGCCGTGATTTGCGTCCGCTGAAGGTCGCTTGCGTAAACGGCGTCGATCCGGGTTTCCCGGAAGCGTTCGGCCAGAAGTGCAATCTGCCGGTGCCCCTTTGGCGTAATACCGCCATTGTAATGCCCGTGGATACGGCGGTAAAAGTTGCCCTCCGCCT
>CAYRIA010000025.1:10358-15599 GCA_964424175.1 uncultured Oscillospiraceae bacterium
ATAAACTTTGGTAGAAAGCCGAAATGCAAGGACATCGCTACCTGCGTTCGGCTGAAAAATCCTATCTTCTTATTGTATAACAGACCGCGCATTTTAACAAGTACGCAAATCGCCCGTTTTCTCTGCGCGAGGCGGAAAAAGTGAACGGGAATTAACGGAGGACAGCTTGAAAGTCATCCATTTGATCAGCGGCGGCGACACCGGCGGCGCGAAAACACATATCCATTATCTTCTCTCGGGCATCTGCGCGCACATCGATGCGACCCTCGTCTGCTTTATGCGCGGCGAGTTCTCGGAGGAGGCTGAAAAGCTCGGCATCCCCACGGTGGTGCTGGAGGGAAGCATCCTGTCCGCGATCGGCAGGCTCCGCGCGCTCATCCGTGAGGGCGGCTATGAGCTGATCCATTCCCACGGTGCGAAGGGCAATTTTCTGGCAAGCGTCTTAAAGCGCTCCTGTCGGCTGCCGATGGTCTCCACCGTCCACAGCGACCCCCGGCTTGATTATCTCGGCCGACCGCTGGCGGGATTGGTTTACGGCACGCTCAATGCCATTGCCCTGCGCCGCGCTGACTATCTGATCGGCGTGTCGGATTCGATGAAAAACCGCTTAATTGAACGCGGGGGCAAGCCAAACCGCATTTTTTCGATCTACAACGGGGTCGATTTTTCCGTCGAACCACGCAACGATGACAGACTTGCCTATCTGCGCGAGCTTGGGCTGCAGCTGGACGAGGACAGTGTCGTCGTCGGCATCGCCGCCCGGCTCGATCCGGTTAAGGACCTTGCAACCCTGATCCGCGGTTTTGCGCTGGCGCTGGGCGACTGCCCAAAGCTGCGGCTTGTTGTTGCGGGCGTCGGGGCGGAGCTGGAGAGCCTCAAGACCCTCGCTGCCGAGCTCGGCGTTGCAGACAAGCTCTGTTTTGCCGGCTGGATTGGGGACATGAACCGCTTTTTTGCGGCATTAGATATCAACACCCTGACGTCCCTTTCCGAAACCTTCCCCTACGCCCTCACCGAGGGCGCGCGGGCAAGGCTCGCCACAGTCAGCTCGCGCGTCGGCGGCGTGCCGCACTTGATTACGGATGGGGAAACGGGCTTTCTGTTCTCGCCTGGGGACGCAGCCCGGCTAGCCGCGCGGCTTGCGCTGCTTGGAAAGGACGCGGCGCTCCGGCGAGAGCTCGGCGACGCCCTTTATGAAAAGACGAAGCGCGAATTTTCCGTGGAGGCGACGACGGAGCGGCAGCTTGAAATCTATGGTGAGCTGCTTCGGCGTGAGCGCCTGAAAAAAAGCGGTGAGCGCCACGGCGTGATCATCAGCGGCGCGTATGGTATGGGTAATGCGGGTGACGACGCGATTTTGGAGGCCATCGTCTGCGAAATGCGCGGAATTGACCCCTTTATCCCCATCACAGCCCTCTCGCGCAAGCCGGCGGCGACGCGCGCAAACTACGCCGTGGACTCCGTTCACATGTTCAATTTTTTTGCGTTCCACCGGGTTATGCGGGAAACGAAGCTCTATCTCAGCGGCGGCGGCAGCCTGATTCAGAACGTCACGAGCCGCCGCAGTCTCTGGTATTATCTTTACACGATCTCCGCAGCCAAGCGCCGGGGCAACGCCGTGATGATGTACGGCTGCGGCATCGGCCCGATCACGGATCGGCGCGACGAGGGCGTTGTCCGGCGTGTGCTCAACAAATACGTGGATGTTATCACCCTGCGCGAGGGCTTTAGCCTCACCGAGCTGCAAAAGCTCGGGGTAACCGAGCCGAAGCTGATCGTCAGCTCCGACCCCGCGCTGTCCTTGGCGCCCGCATCGGCGGACAGGGTTAATGAGGCACTGCGGGGCGTTGGCCTTGCGCCGGAGGGCAAATATGTCGCCTTTGCAGTCCGAAACTGGGCGGGCTTTGCGGAGAAGGCCGAGGTCTTTGCCGCTGCCGCGGACTACGCCGCGGAGGAACTGGGACTGATGCCCGTTTTTATTCTGCTCAACCATGAGGAGGACGGCCAGGCGACGGAGGCTGCGCGCGCGCACATGCGCGCGGATGCGGCCTGCATCAGCGCCCCGATGGATCCCGCGCTGACCATCGGTGTGCTCTCACGCATGCGCGTCGTCGTGTCCATGCGCCTGCACGGGCTGATCTTTGCCGCCTCGCAGGGCGTGCCCATTGTCGGCGTGTCCTACGACCCGAAGGTGACGGCCTTCCTCGACAGCGTGGGCAGCGAAAACTGCATCCGGCTTGACGCCCTTGATGCGGGGGAACTGAAGAGGATGCTTACGCTTGCCGTTCGCCAGTTTGACGACCGAAACGCTCGTGTGGATAGCGTTGAGCGGCTGGTTGCGGCCGAAGCGCTCAACCGGCAGTGGGCAAAAAAACTCCTTGGCGTTTAATTCTTGTTCTAAAAGGAAGTGAACTTATGGTCAAAACCGCGGTTTTGGTGTCGGGCGGCGGCCTGAATCTTCAATCTCTGATCGACGCTGCGACCTTCGGCGAGCTGCCCGAATGCGAGCTAACGGCGGTCATCTCCTCCAATCCTGAGGCATATGCGCTCAAGCGCGCGGAGATGGCGGGCCTGCCGACCTATGTTGTGGACAGGGCGCTCTTTCCCAGCCAGACGGTTTTCGGCTTTGCCGTGCTCGACAAGCTGCGCGACATGGATATCGAGCTTGTGGTGCTGGCGGGCTTTGACTGCGACCTGACCCAGCCCATCTTCAAGCACTTTGAAGGCAGGATCATCGACACGCGCTCGTCCCTTCTGCCCGCCTTTTCGGACACAGGGCTTGACGGTCTGAAGCTGCAGGAGGCGGTGCTGAATGCCGGAGTCAAGCTCACGGGTGCAACGGTGTTTTTTGTAACGGGAGATTCGGGCTTCGGGCCGATTATTCTGCAAAAGGCTGTGGCCGTCCGCGAGAACGACACGCCCGCAGCGCTCCAGCGGCGCATTCTGGAGGAGGCGGAAAATGTGATTCTGCCGCGCGCCGTCGCGCTCTGCTGTGCAGGGCGGCTGAGCGTTGTCAAGGGCATCGTCCGCATGGCGGAGGCCGTGGAAGACACCCCCGACAGGATGACAAAATAACGACAATAATCAGCACAGGCGCAAAACGACATTGCCGTTTTGCGCCTGTGTTCTGTTTAATGGAATTTAACCCTGGGGATTTCCGCCGCCGTCCCGGTTTTCGGGGACGGGGGGTGTAACCTTGCGCTTTCTCTGCGCCGCCCGAACGATCAGCACGATGGGAAGGGCGATCACGGCCAGCACGACCAGCGCGGGCAGGGCGCCGACGAGGAACTTGAACAGATCCTTGAAAAACTCCCCCGTTGCATAAAGCGAGCGGCTGAAGGTTTGGCGGAGTTGTTCGCCGTAGCTTACAGTGGTGGCGTTGTCCTTGGAATAGAGCAAAACCTCGGTGATGTACAGGGACAGTGTGGAGTAATTGATCTGGGAATCCCAGTTTTTGATCTGGGAGGTCAGACTTTCGATGTTATAGCGCACCTCGGATAGGGAGTTTTCAATGGTGATCATGTCCTCGACGCTTGAGGCCTTGCCCAGCAGGTCGAGCAGCCGCTCCTCCTGCACGCGGTAGGTCGTAAGGCGGGATTCCGTGTCCGTATACTGCATGGTGATGTTGTCTGCGTTTGTGCTCTGGCTGACGACATTGCCGAGGGTGCTCAGCGTGTTCTGCACGTCTTCAAAGGACGCCACCGGCACACGGATGGAATAGTCCGCGCGGCGGTAGACGTTTCCCCCGCCGTAGAGCGTGCGGTAGTCGCCGCCGCTGACATTGGAGGATTGGATAAAGCCGCCGCAGCGCTCGATCATTGCCTGCAGATCCGTCATGGTCTGGTCAAAGTCCAGCGTTTCGATTTCGGCATAGCCGGTATAGATGATCTTCTCGGGCGTCATGGCAATGGACTCAGTCTGGAGTGCCTTTCCGGCGGTATCGGAAGCAGAAGACTGTTCTTGGGGCGCTTCGGCCTCCGCAGCGGGATAGGCGGCGTCGTTTGAGCCGGACAAGCCGCCCTCCGCCATGCTTTTTGCGCCGCAGGCGGCAAGCGAAAGGAGCAGGCTCAGGACCAGGGCAAGAAGTAACAGCGTGTGTTTCGCTTTCATAAGTATTCCTCCGTTTCAATGGCTGTGCGGTGCCTGTTGCAGACGCCGCGCGGCGCTTGTTGTGTATTAGACGCGGGGGAAAAGAAAAGGTTTCCTAGGCGGTGGGAATAATCCTCCAGCGCCTTAAAGCGTACCCAAATAGCCCTCCAGAATCAGCGAAGCGGCCACGGCATCCACGCTCTGGCGATGCTTTTTCATTTTCTTGCCGTTTTGATGCAGGATTTCATGGGCGGCGATGGTCGTGCGCCGCTCGTCCCAGAGCGTGACGGGGGTCTCGCAACGGGCCTCCAGCAGCGCCTTGAAGACGGCGCTTTTTTCCGCCCGCGGGCCGACACTGCCGTCCATGTTTTTCGGATAGCCCAAAACGAAGCGGGAAACGCCGCGGGCGGCGGCCTCTCTGACGATAGTGTCCGCGGCGCGTTCGGCGTTCCACTCGGTGAGCGTCCAAGCCTCGCCGCAGAGTGTCGCGGTCGCGTCCGAAACGGCAAGGCCGATGCGGGCGTCGCCGTAGTCTATGGCCATGATTCTCATACGGAACCTCTTTTCAGGCCTGCCGCAAGCCGGTTAAGCATCGGCAGAAGGATCAGGTGCACCGGGATCAGAACGGCATATTGGCTCAGCCGGTAAACAAACCAGCCCCAGTAGGTTTTGCTGCCGTAAAGGATGGCGACCCAGGCGGTGTTGATGCACAGCCCGATGACGAGACAGTTGATCAGCGTTGGCGCAAGGAAGCTCCAAAAACGGAGCGTGGGCTTGTTGTACAGGAAAAGGCCGTAAACGACGCCCATGACGAAGGCCATAAGCGTAAAGCCCGGGAAATACGGGCCGATCGGAAACAGCAGCGCGCCCAGAAGGTCGGCGAGGGCATAGCACGCACCGGCAATCAGGGGGCCGTTGAGCATCGCACACAGGGCGATGGGCGCAAAGCTCAGGCCGATCTTCAGCCCCAATGTGTTGATGGAGGCAAAGCGGTTGAGCACGATTTCCAGTGCGATCGTCACGGCAGCCTGCGTGAGCACAAGGGTATTGAGTTTCTTCAATGGTGATTCTTCCTTTCGTGTTTGACACAAATCGTGTATGCCACAAAAGGAGCGGCGCTCCGGTGTGGCAGCGGATTCGGACAAGGCACCG
>CAYRIA010000025.1:15699-19484 GCA_964424175.1 uncultured Oscillospiraceae bacterium
TATGCCACAAAAGGAGCGGCGCTCCGGTGTGGCAGCGGATTCGGACAAGGCACCGCAGGGGGCAAAGCCCCTTTCGTCAGACGTCAAATCCCGTCCGTCTGCACTTAACGCGCCAGGTCCTACTCTGACCAAAAAATATACAAGAATGAAGCGCCGAATACCACCTCCGTTATGTTTTGCCGAAATACGCCCGCACGCGTCCCGCCGAATACAGCGAGCCGACGGCACAGACGACCCCGTCCCTGCCCGCCAGCGCGAGCGCGGCCTCCAGCCCATCCTCAAGTTTTTCATAGGCCGACACGGGCTTTCCGAAAGAGCGGAGCTGCTCTGCGAGCGCTTCTGCGGGCAGCGCGCGCGGACTGGGCGGGGCGATGGAGACAAAGGCATCCGCCGCGGCGTTCAGAATCTCCGCCTGACGCATATAGTCTTTGTCCGCGAGCACGCCGAACAGGAGCACACGCTTCATGCCGGGGAAATAGCGCAGGAGGTTTTCGGCCACCGTCTCTGCGCATTGGGGGTTGTGCCCACCGTCAACGACGACGAAGGGCGCTTCCGAAACGATTTCAAAACGTGCAGGCCAGAGGGTTTTGGATAGCCCGTCCCCGACTGCCTCGTCGCTGATGTGCAGACCGCTTTCACGCAGTACCTTCACCGTTTCGAGCACGACCGCCGCATTTTTGCGCTGGTGCGCACCGAGGAGGGGTAAGCAAAGCCGGTCAAAGTCCTTGTAGGAAAAGACCTGCCCCGTGCGGCTGTCCGAAATTAGCTCAATTACGCCGAAGTCCGCGCGGGTGAGCGGGGCATTCAGTTCCCGGCAGCGTGCCGCGATCACGGCATGCACCGACTCAGGAAGCTCGTATACAACGGCGGGACAGCCCTTTTTGAGGATGCCCGCCTTTTCGGCGGCGATCAGCTCGACGGTGTCGCCCAACTCGCGCGTGTGATCAAGGCCGATGTTGGTGATGACGGTGCAGAGCGGGTTTTCGATGACGTTCGTTGAGTCGAGTCTGCCGCCCATGCCGGTTTCGAGCACGACAACGTCGCAGCCCTCCTGCGCGAAGAAGGCCATGGCGAGCGCCGTGACCAGCTCGAATTCCGTCGGTCTGTCCTCCATAGACAGGGCGAGGGGCGCATAGCGCTCCGTCAGCGCGGCGAGCCTGTCGCCGGGGATCGGCGTGCCGTTTACCTGCATCCGCTCGCCAAAGCGCGTGACAAACGGAGAGGTGTAAAGCCCCGTGACGAGGCCGGCGCTCCGCAGGATGCTTGCCAGCATCGCGGCGGTTGAGCCTTTGCCGTTCGTACCCGCCAGGTGGATAAACAGCAGGAGCTTGTGCGGATCGCCCATTTTGGCGAGAAGCTGCCGAGTGCGCGAAAGCCCGGGCTTTGAGCCTTGCCAGACCTTTTCATGAATAAACGCAAGTGCTTCCGCCTCTGTCAAAATTTCCGCCCCTTTGCCTGCTAGAATTTAATTATTATAGCATGGCCTCCGTGATAACACAACATGCAAGCACAGGCTAAGCGGGGCCAGATCCTGGCCGTCCGAAAAGCAAGGATTATCTGTCAAGGCTCATTCGAAATCTTCCGGGGTATTAGACTGGATCTGCGAGAGATAACGGCATCGCGAACAGTCTTCAAGCAGCGATCATATACTGGATCGAGCGCCATCTGACTCTCCGGTTTTCCCGCAAGATTTACATAGGGAAAGGTCTTTTACCTCCCTATAGTAATTCCGAAAAGAGGAGATTTTTATGAGCGCTTTAGACTGCAGTTACAGTGGATATTCTGCTGACAGAAGGGATTATCCGAGTGGGCGTCAGGTGGCAATCGCAAGTTCAACGGGGGGCGCGGGCCCACTGCCGGTGATTACAACCCTGTTCGCTGACCCCATTAATGTAGTTTCAACGACAATTGATACCAGAGGATTGAGAGATGTTACCAATCTTCTCATTTATACGAGCACGATCAATCTGCCGTTAGGCGTTTCGGTGACCTTGAATTTTGAGGTCACGCGGACGAATGAAAACGGGTCCTCAACGAAGGTCGGCCCGACGCACACCTTCGCAACCCTTGCAACAGCGCTCGAGTCGGAAGCATTTGCGTTCCAGTTTGCAGACAGCAATTTGAGACCCGGAAACTACACGTACTCCGTTGAAATTTCCACAAACTCCATCATTGATATTACTCCGGGAGTAACGGTTAATAACGCTACGCTTTCGGTTATTGGGGTCAATGATTAATCAAAAAAAGAAAGAGCGGAGAAGCTGACGAGGAGGGCTGCTCTGCGGTTGTTTAGGGAAGGGTTCATTCCAAAGTCCCTCGTAAAAAGCGGGGTGCTTTGTCAGGCGGGTGAAGGACGAGGAGTTTATTCCTCGTCCTTTGTCTATTCTCCCTCGCTGCCTGGACTGCAGGGGGGGCGATCTGCCCGGCGCAAAGACTCGCGGACACGAATTGCGGGAAGTCACGAGCGCATGACAGAAAAAACAGACAAAAAACCCTGCAAAAGTTGTTGACCAGCCTAAAAAACTGTGTTAAAATACACATTACCTGTCGGCGGAGAGGTCTTTTTTTCGTGCGCGAAAAATCACCCGCTGGGTGTTCCGGTCCGAACAGGGAGGCAACGTGGCTTTTAGCCAAATTAAACAAGGAGGTGCCGATATGCGCGTTAAGGTAACAATGAGATGCAGCGAGTGCAAGCAGAGGAACTACAATACCTTCAAGAACAAGAAAAATACCCCCGACCGTCTTGAAATGAGCAAGTATTGCCCGTTCTGCCGCAAGCACACCACACATTCGGAAACGAAGTAGGTTTTTTGAGAAAGGATGAATTCAAATGTCAAAGGCCAAGGAAGACGCGGTTAAAAAGACAACAGAAGCCGTCAAAAAATCTACCGGAAACGAAAAAAGGAGCGTCAGAGAGCGTCTGACCCAGTGGTTCCGTGACCTGAAAGGCGAGCTGAAGAAGGTCGTTTGGCCGACGAGGCAGCAAACGGTCAAGAACACGGTCGTCGCGCTGAGTCTGACGTTTGCGTCCGCAATCGTCCTTTGGGCGTTCGATTCCCTTGCGGATATGGGCGTAAATGCACTGATTAAATTGGTGGGTTGACATGGCAGATGATGCAATGTGGTATGTCGTCCACACGTATTCCGGCTATGAAAACGCTGTGGCCGCAGCGGTATTAAAAGCGGCTGAAAATCGCAGGATGCAGGAGCTGATCACTGAGGTCAACATCCCCATGGAAACTGTCACGGAGTATACCGATTCGGGAGAGAAATCTGTCGAGCGGAAAACCTATCCGGGCTATGTTTTCGTCAAGATGGTGATGACCGACGAGAGTTGGCACCTTGTTCGCAACGTACGCGGCGTGACCGGCTTTGTCGGCAGCGACGGCAAGGCTGTCCCGCTGACCGAGCAGGAGATTGTTGATCTGGGCGTTGAGCGCCACGAGATTGTCGAAGGCTTTAAGGTCGGCGACACGGTCAAGGTCAACGACGGTCCGCTCGAAGGCTTTTTGGGCTCTGTCGAAGAGGTGGATGCTGCAAGAGGCCGCGTCCGCGTCATAGTCTCCATGTTCGGCAGGGAGACGCCCGTCGACCTGGACTACTATCAGGTCGAATATGTTTCAGAATAATTAGGAGGTGCTCACAGTGGCACAGAAAGTTGTTGGTATAGTCAGATTCCAGGTTCCCGCGGGCAAGGCAACCCCGGCTCCTCCCGTTGGCCCCGCCCTTGGTCAGTATGGCGTCAATATCGGTCAGTTCACCAAGGATTTCAACGAGCGCACCAA
>CAYRIA010000026.1:0-9722 GCA_964424175.1 uncultured Oscillospiraceae bacterium
TGCGATGACGACGATCAGCTCTACGAGCGTAAAGCCCTTGTTGTTCTTTTTCAGGTTTTGCATAGAAATTTCTCCTTTTCATTATATATAGATGCTTTTTATCTAAACGCTTTGAAGCTTCCGCTGCAAAGGCGCTTATTCCCGGGAAGTCAGAGGTTATTCAGGCCGCTGTACATGGAGGCCATCGGCATGAGGACGGAGACGATGATCGTGCCGACCAGGAGCGCCATCAGAAGAATAATTATCGGTTCGATTGCCGCCATAACCCGCTCGGTGGCGCTTTCGGACTCACTTTCGTAATATTCGGCAAGTTTCGTCAGCATTTCCTCAAGCTCGCCCGCCTCCTCGCCGATGCCGGTCATGTGGTAAACGAGGGGCGGAAAGATCTTTGCCCGCCGGAACTCGCCCGAGAGGGGCGAGCCGAGCATAACGGCGTCGCGGGCATGCAGGAGCGCCTCCTTAAAATAAACGTTCGACATGGTCTGCGCGACGATGCCCAGCGCGTCGACCAAGGGAAGTCCCGCGCCGATCAGCGTCGAGAGTGTGCGGCTCATGAGCGCCGAGACCGTTTTGGTTGTCAGTTGGCCAAACAGGGGCGCTTTCAGAGAGAGCCTGCCCCAGAAGTGCTTGCCGGTATCGGTGCCGGCAAACGCCCTGAAAAAGACGACCAGAGCGATGACGAAAAGCAGCGCAATATACCAGCGGTTTTGCAGGAAGTCTGCGGCGGCGAGAACGGCCACGGTGATGCCCGGCAGCGGCACGCCCAGGTCGGAGAGGACGTCCTTAAAGGTGGGGACGACAAAGGTCAGCAGCAGGGCAACGGCAACAATTGTCAGGAAAAACAGGAAGGTCGGATAAACCGTGGCTTTTTTGATTGTGGCCTGAATCTTGGCGCTTTTTTCAAACTGCTCGGCCATGCGCGTGAGGGAAACGTCGATCGAGCCGGAGGCCTCGCCGGCGGCAATCAGCGTGACCAGCATCGGGGGGAAGACGTTTGGAAAGTCCGACATTGCCCGCGCCAGGGTTTCACCCTGCTCAATGGACTTCTTGCATTCGAAGAGCGATTTTGCGAGCTTTTTATTTTCTGTCTGCTCGCTGAGCATTTCTAGCGCCGTTACAGCAGGGACACCCGCGTTCAGGATGCTGACAAACTGGCGGCAAAACACCGCAAGGTCGCGTGGGGAGGGCTTTTTGTCCATGAAGGACAGCTCAATGTCCTTCGATAGCCTGCCGACCTCCTCGAGAGAAATGATCACGCCACCGGTTTTTTTCAGTTCAAGAAGGGCGTCCTCACGATCCCCGGCGTCGAGAGTGCCCTTTGTTTCCTTGCCTTGCCGGGTCAGGATTAAATAGGAATATGTTGGCATTTCTATCTCACTCTCTATAAGAAGCGTTTGGACAGGGCCGCACGATCCTGGGCGTAAAACAGGGCATCGTCATGACTGATGTCGCCGCGTGAATAGAGCTCGAACAGCGCGTCGTCCATCGTGCGCATGCCGATTTTGCCGTTTGTCTGCATGACGGTCGGAATTTGAAAGGTTTTCGACTCGCGGATGTGGTTGCGGATGGCGGTGTTGGACAGCATGACCTCAAGCGCAGCGACGCGCCCCTTGCCGTTCGCCTTGGGGATGAGCTGCTGAGAAACGACGCACTGGAGCACGTCTGCAAGCTGTGTGCGAATCTGCTGCTGCTGGTAAGGCGGAAAAACATCGATAATACGGTCGACCGTGTTGGCGGCGCCAACGGTGTGCAGCGTGGAGAAAACGAGGTGGCCGGTTTCCGCTGCCGTGACAGCAATGGAAATAGTTTCCAAATCTCGCATTTCGCCGACGAGGATCACATCGGGATCCTGGCGGAGTGCCGCGCGCAGCGCCGTTGCGTAGCTGTGCGTATCCGAGCCGATCTCCCTTTGATCGACAATCGATTGGTTGTGCCGATGCAGGTATTCAATCGGGTCCTCAAGCGTGATAATGTGGTAATTGTATTTGCTGTTGATGACATTAATCAGCGAGGCGATGGTCGTTGATTTGCCGCTGCCGGTTGCACCCGTGACGAGCACCAGCCCGCGGCGCTTGTCGGCGACGGAAATGACCGCCGATGGCAGACCCAAGGACTCGGGCGTCGGGATTTTCAGATTGAGGACGCGCACCGCCATGGACAGACTGCCGCGCTGCCGAAAGATATTGACGCGGAAACGGCCAAGCGCGGGGATGGAATAGGCAAAATCCACCTCACCGGCATTGTTCAGCGTTTCCATGCGCCGCTCGTCGGCAATTTCCGCGATGATGGCTGAAATCGATTCAGGGGTGTTGTTTGCCTCGTCGAGACGGATAATCGAGCCGTTTACCCGGATGCAGGGCGACGTTCCGGCGCTTAGATGCAAGTCCGAGGCGCCTCGGTCCATCGCAGTGGCGATCAAATCCTGAAAAGTTGGCATATATCGCTCCAATTCAGTGGTATTCCTGCGGGGATCACTCCTCGAAAGATACGCGGAGCATCTCAGAAATCGAGGTGGTTCCCTCAAGTACATATTGTGCGGCGCTCATGTGCAGGGTGTTCATGCCTTCGTTAATGGCGGCGGACTGGATCATTCCGGTCGTACCCTTTGCGGCGATGATGCGCTTGATTTCGGGCGTAATTTCCAAAATCTCATACACGCCCGTGCGCCCATAATAGCCGGTTTCGGAGCAAAGCGGGCAGCCGACAGGCTCATAGACCGTCACTTCGTTCGCGGTTTCCATATTGAGCAAGCGCGTTTCCTGCTTGGAAGCTACGCGGGGCTTTTTGCAGTGCGGGCAAAGTTTTCGGACAAGCCGCTGTGCGATTACGCCGACCAGGGAGTCGGCCAAGAGATAGCTTTCAACGCCCATGTCCATCAAACGGGTAACGGAGGCAGCGGCGCTGTTGGTGTGCAGGGTGGAAACGACCAGATGTCCCGTGATGGAGGCCTGCACTGCAATCGAAGCTGTCTCATAGTCGCGGATCTCGCCGATCATGATGATGTCCGGGTCCTGACGCAGGATTGCGCGCAGAGCCGTTGCGAAGGTGAGCTCTGCTTTGGGATTGACCTGAACCTGATTAACACCCGCAATACTCGCTTCCACGGGATCCTCGACCGTGATGATGTTGACCGTCTCGGAATTGAGCTCGGAGAGCGCGGTGTAAAGGGTGGTGGATTTTCCGCTTCCCGTAGGACCGGTGACAAGCAGGATGCCGTTTGGGTTGGCAAGGATGTGATCAAATCTTGCCAGTTCGGATTCACGCAGTCCAAGCTCGGATTTTGCCTTGGTCAGCGAGGTCTTGTCCGCCAGACGCAGGACGAGCTTTTCCCCGTAATAGGAGGGCAGGGAAGAAACGCGGATATCGTACTCAGAGCGGTCGACCGTGATGGTGATGCGGCCGTCCTGAGGCTTTCGCTTTTCGGAAATGTCCATCCCGCCGAGGATCTTGATGCGCGCGGAAATGGCGGGAAGCAGCGACAGGTCGTAAAGCATTCTTTCAATCAGGACGCCGTCGATGCGGTAACGGACGCGGAGCTGCTTTTCCAGCGCGTCGATATGGATGTCGGATGCGCGCGAGCGGACAGCTTGCTCGATAATGGCGCGGACAATCTTGACAATGGGCGCGGAGCTGACGTCTTCGTCCTGTTGGGCCGGCGCTTGAAAGACCTCCTGCTCCTTGCTTTTATCCCTCGTGTATTTTTCTGCCGCCGAAAGCGTCTCGCCCGTGCCATAATAGCGGTCGAGCGCTGCATTAATTTCTCTTGCGGTGGAGATTCGCGGCTCAATCAGGCAATTCGTAATGA
This sequence comes from uncultured Oscillospiraceae bacterium, assembly GCA_964424175.1. Taxonomy (GTDB): domain Bacteria; phylum Bacillota; class Clostridia; order Oscillospirales; family Oscillospiraceae; genus UBA2658. The sequence continues at coordinate 3,806 of CAYRIA010000026.1, forward strand.
TGGAGATGTCGTCAATCGCGACCATATCCAAGGGATCAGACATGACAAGCCGCAGCATTGTCTGCGCGTCGTCGTCGTAGGCAATGGGCAGGACGTTGTGCTTTCTGAGCACCGCCCCGCTGACAAGGCCGATGATCTCTTCCGGAATGACAATTCCGCGCAGATCCACATATTCCACACCGAGCTGGATATGCAGGGCCTTTGCAATATCGATGTCCGATACAATGTTCGATTCGATGAGGTAATCGCCCAAACGCTGCTTTGTTTTTTGCTGGATCTCAAGCGCGCTTTTGAGCTGGGCGTCGGTAATATAGCCTTGCTGCAGCAAAATGTCGCCGAGCCGGTATTTTTTGTTTCTCTGAACCATAGGATTATCTCCGCAATAGGTTATTTTATGACGCGGAAAGCCGGAAACGGCGCGTATCATTTGCAGACTTCAAAAGCCGGTTCCTGATGTCTAAATTATATAACAAACTGTCAAAAATGCAATGGAAACATTCGAATAATGCGCTCTTTACTTGAGATTTATGCAATATCATGACAGCAAGACAATCATATTCTTCCAAGGATACCCGTCTCGCGCTAAGAGCTGGTGGAATCAAGCAATTTCGCGGCGATTTCAATAGCAAAAGCCCGAGAGGAGACTCGCTCTCTCGGGCTCTACAAAAATCGACTTATGCGCAAGGCCGATTAAACGACTCCTTGTCGGAATTATTGCATTTCGTTGAGTTTAACCGTTAGCTTAGACTTTTTGTTCGCTGCGCAGTTCTTGTGAATCAGATGCTTAACAGCGGCATGATCGATCGTTTTGACAGCGACCTTATAGGCACTGACGGCTGTTTCACGATCACCCTCAGAAATTGCCGCGTCAAATTTTTTCAGATTCGTCTTGAGCAAAGTCTTTGCCGCCCTGTTTCTCGCGTTCTGAGCCTTGGAAAGGGCGTCTCTTTTAGCAGCAGATTTGATATTGGGCACTGGTTGCCACCTCCTCCTATAATAGTTGCGTCACGAATGTTCCGCGGATGTTAATTCTACCACCAAAAACTGCGTTTTGCAAGCAAAAATTTTCAGTTTTTTTAATTTTGTCATGGATTGTATAAGCCTGTGTCAAAAGCAGAAAATAAATACAAAATATTGACGGAGGAACAGTAGATGGCGAGCTTTAGGCAGAGGACGGATTTGGCGGTAGAAGCGCGGGAGCTTGCGCTGGCAGACAGGCTCAGCGATATCGACGGCGTGGATTACGAGGAGTATGAAGAAAGCGGCATGAAATACCAAAAATTGACAGTTACTTCCGCGGCCGGAGCCGAAGCGATCGGCAAGCCGCTTGGGCGCTATTATACGGCTTTTATCAGCTCGGTCCTGCGTCGCGAGAGTGACAGCTTTATTGACACGACGCAAGCCGTGGCAAAATTGATTCGAGAGCTGCTTGGGGAGAGCAAGGGCGGATGCACCCTTGTGGCCTGCTTGGGAAACAGAGACATTACGCCGGACGCCATCGGCCCCCTGGCGGTAGACGCACTGCTGGTTACTCGCCACCTCAAAGAACACGCGCCGGAGGATTTTCAGTTTTTGAGCCCGGTGGTCGTGATTGCTCCTGGCGTGTTGGGTACCAGCGGAATTGAGAGCGCAGACTATATCAAATGGCTTTGCGACAGCCTGAAGCCTGAGCGCGTCGTTGCGATTGACGCGCTTGCGGCGCGTGGCATTGAACGTCTTTGCCGAACGGTCCAGCTGACGGACACCGGCATTACGCCAGGTTCCGGCGTAGGCAACAGCCGCAGTGCAATTAACAGCGAGACCTTAGGCGTCCCGGTTGTTGCTATAGGCGTTCCGACGGTTGTGGATATCCGCAGCCTATTGGCGGACTTTGGTGACGGAGCGCCTTCCGGAGACGCTGTGGCTGATGCGAACAATATGATTGTTACGCCCAGAAATATTGACAGCGAGGTCGCCTGTGCGAGTCGGGTCGTTGCCTATTCCATCAACCTCGCTCTGCATGATGGTCTGGCCGTTGAGGACATCGACATGTTGGTTGGTTAATCCGAAGAACAAGAATGCGGAAATGAACGGACGGCAAGCGCAACGCTTGCCGTCCGCGCTTTTGAGGGGCTTTGTCTCTGAGAAGACTTTTTTACAATTGTTTCACGTGAAACAAGCTTTCTTTCCCTACGACTCCACTGATGAGCCTGAGGAGTTGCGCAAAACAGGAAAAGCGGCCAATGTTTCACGTGAAACATGCGCGTTTGTCGAAGGATTATACAAAACTGAAGAAAATGGCAAAAAGCATTGAAAAGACCCGGGGGGACTGCTATAATAATACAGAAATACAGATAGCGGTTCAGGGAGAGCAGATATGGGCAAAATCATAGCAGTAGTCAATCAGAAGGGCGGCGTCGGAAAGACGACCAGCTGCGTCAACCTCGCTTATGCGCTGCATCTGCGTGGGAAAAGCGTCCTTCTCTGTGACTGCGACCCACAGGGGAACAGCACTTCGGGCTTCGGCGTGGATAAGAACACGAGCCCGGGCACCTACGATGTCATTATGAATGGGGAAAATCCGGAAAACGCTGTGATCAAAACAAAGTTCGGTGGGCTCATCCCGACAAATCGGGAGCTGACGGGCGCACTCATTGAGCTGGTTGACATGGAGAACCGGGAATTTGTCTTGAAAAAGGCTCTGGCGGGGATTAAAGACCGCTATGACTATATCTTTATTGACTGCCCTCCCTCACTCGAACTTCTAACGCTGAATGCCCTTTGCGCGGCAGACAGTGTCCTAGTTCCCGTACAGTGCGAATACTTTGCGCTGGAGGGGCTGACGGATCTGGTCGGAACCGTGAAAACCGTGAATAAGCGCCTGAATCCTGAGCTGAAGTTCGAGGGCTTTGTGCTCACAATGTATGACCCGCGGACGAAGCTTTCTCTGGAGGTCGAGGAAGAAATCAAGAAGTTCTTTGGGGAAAAGGTTTACGAGACGCGAATCCCGCGTAATGTGCGCATCAGCGAGGCGCCGAGTCACGGAAAGCCGGTCATTGCTTACGACAAATCTTCAAAGGGCAGCAGAGCCTATCTCAAGCTGGCAAGTGAGTTCTTGGCAGCGCAGGGAGAGAAGAAAAAGGGCTTATTTGGTCTATAAATGAGAGAAGCCAACATATAGGAGGTCGGTATGGCCGATAAAACACATAAACGTGGTCTGGGTGCAGGGCTTGGTGCGCTTTTTGGCGAGGACAGTCTTGACAACGAAATCAGTGGTGCGCTGAACATCCAGATCGAAAAGGTCGAGCCGAGGGCCGACCAACCGCGTAGTGTCTTCAATCAGGAGGCGCTGGAGGAGCTGTCGGAGTCGATCCGCCAGTATGGGCTGATTCAGCCAATTACCGTTCGGAAGCTGGATTCCGGCTATTATCAGATCATCGCAGGCGAGCGCCGCTGGCGTGCTGCCAGGCTTGCGGGGCTGCGCGAGGTGCCCGTCCGCGTGATTGAAGCGGACGACAAAAGGGCGATGGAGCTTGCGCTGGTTGAAAATCTGCAGCGCGAGGACCTCAACGCAATCGAGGAGGCCAAGGGTTACAGGACGCTGATCGAGGAATACGGCATGACGCAGGAGGAGGCCTCCCAGAGCATCGGGAAATCGCGTTCAGCTGTTGCGAATGCGCTGCGGCTGCTGAATCTCACGCCACCGGTCATGGCGATGGTCGAGGACGGCGATATCTCAGCCGGACACGCAAGGGCTCTTCTGACAATTAAAGACGAAGCAGACCAGCTTCGCATGGCGACTAAGGTCGTCAGCGAGAGTCTTTCCGTCAGGCAGACGGAAAACCTTGCGGCAAAAGCGGCAGCTGCCATCTCCAAAGAGGAGAAGAAGCCGGAGCAAAGCTCCGTAATTCAGATCAATTATCTTGCAGACACCGAAAAAAGGCTTGAAAGCTCCCTAGGTCGCCGTGTTAGTATTAAGGACGGGAGCAAGAAGGGTGTTATAGAATTGGAATATTATGGCAGCGACGACCGCGAGGCACTGATCGACACTCTGCTGCGCTTCGGCGCAATCAAAGGGGGCGCGAGTTTTGAAAAGGCCTGAAAAACAGGGCGCGAAGAAGGCTTACCCCGTTATGACCTATCTGATCGGGCTGTTTGTGACGGTGGTGGCGCTGGTTCTCCTCTCTTATCTGGTGCAGCTTCGCAACAGGCCGGAGATCAGCCAGGCGAAAGCGCCGCAGAGCAGCAGCATCCTCAGCGCAGCGTATGCTGAACTAAACGAAGATTTGTGGTAAAACCAATACATGCAATAAAGGAGCAAAACCAATGCTGGATATAAAGATTATTCGAGATGACCCTGAGGCAGTTAAAGCCGGGCTGAAAGCAAAGCTCATCGACTGCGACACCATGATCGACCGGATTCTGGTGCTCGACACACAGCGCCGTGACCTGATTTTCAAGACCGAGGGCGCAAAAAGCGAGCAAAACAAGGTTTCCAAGGAGATCCCCCAGATGAAAAAGGCCGGGGAGGACACCGCAGAGACGCTTGCGCGCTTGAACGCACTCAAAGAGGAGATTAAGGGCTTTGACGCGGCGTTGAAAACGGTTGAGGACGAATATGAGGAGCTGATGCTCTCCCTGCCGAACCTGCCCGACCCGGACTTGAAGCCCGGCGGAAAGGAGAACAATGCCCCCCTGCGTTTCTTTGGCTCCAAGCGTATCAGCGACTTTGAGCCGAAAAACCATGTGGATCTCTGCACGGAGCTGGGGATGATTGATTATCCCCGCGGCGCGAAGCTCGCCGGCAACGGCTATTGGATTTACCGCGGTATGGGCGCGCGGCTGGAGTGGGCGCTGCTGAACTATTTCATCGAGACCCATGAGCTGGAGGGGTATGAGATGATGATGGTGCCCCACATGCTCGGGTATGACTGCGGACTTACGGCAGGGCAATTCCCGAAGTTTAAGGACGATGTTTATTGGATCGAGACCGCTGAGGATCAGCAGCGCCGCTTCCTGCTGCCGACGGCGGAAACGGCCCTGGCCAGCATCCACCGCGACGAGATTTTGACGGAGGCAGAGCTGCCCCGAAAATACTTTGCCTATACCCCCTGTTTCCGGCGCGAGGGCGGCTCCTACCGCTCGGAGGAGCGCGGGATGATCCGCGGACATCAGTTCAATAAGGTTGAGATGTTCCAGGTCACAAAGCCTGAGGACTCGGACAAGGCCTTCGAGGAGCTTGTGACCAAGGCGGAATTCCTGGTCAAGAACCTCGGCCTGAAGTTCCGCACGGTGAAGCTCGCTGCCGGCGACTGTTCCGCCTCCATGGCGCGCACCTATGATATTGAGGTCTATATCCCTTCGATGGGCGGCTATAAGGAGGTTTCCTCTGTCAGCAACGCACGGGAGTATCAGGCGCGTCGCGGCCAGATTCGCTTCCGCCGTGAGGACGGCGGCAAGATCGAGTTCTGCCACACGCTCAACGGCTCCGGTCTTGCGACCAGCCGCGTGCTGCCCGCCATCGTCGAGCAATATCAGAACCCAGACGGCTCGATTGAGGTTCCGCAGGCGCTCCGCCGCTTCATGCGCGGCCGGGAGCGCATCACCAAGGACGATATCAAGCGCGTCCAGATGAAAAGCCCGCTGACCTGCGGATAAACCGAAAAACCGCAAAATTTATCCATAAAGGATATTCTATCAAAAATAATCTGCAATAACGCTAAAGACCCGCGCCATGATGGCGCGGGTCTTTAGCGTTATACGAAAGAAAGGCTTGTTCTCAGCTTTGGCGCATGCTGCCTGTTTTCTGATAGAGCCGGTGCCAGGAAAGGGCTTTTGAGAGGTCGTGCGGGGTCTGGCAGGGGCCGCAGAGCTCGATTGCGCCATGAAAGTAGTCCCAGAGCTGCGCGCGGTAATCGGGATGGGCACAGTTTTCGAT
>CAYRIA010000026.1:9732-18103 GCA_964424175.1 uncultured Oscillospiraceae bacterium
ACGCGCTCCTTGGGGGACTTGCCCCGCAGGTCGGCATAGCCCCATTCGGTGGCGATGATGTCCGAGTCGTGCTCGGTGGAGTCGACGTGTGAAACCATCGGAACGATGCTGGAAATCGCACCGTTTTTTGCCGTTGAGGGCGTGATAAAGACCGAGAGCTTCGCGCTGCGCGAAAAATCGTTCGAGCCGCCGATGCCGTTGAGCATTTTTACACCCATTGCATGCGTGGAATTGACATTGCCGTAGATATCGGCCTCCAGCGCCGTGTTCATCGCGACGAGCTCCATCGCAGTGATCTGCGGAACACCGTTTGAAACGCCGAGAGGACGCATCACGATGTGACGCTTAAAAAACTCTGTGTCGGCAAAGAACGTTTCGAGTCCCGCCGGGGAGAGGTCAAGCGTGGTCGTTGAAGCCGCGCTGATCACCCCGTCGGCAATGAAACGCAGTGCGCTGTCCGCCAGAATTTCGGTGTACATTTTGAGGTTCTTATGGCCGCCCTCGCAGAGCCCCTGCAAAACTGCATTTGCCACACCACCGACGCCGGCCTGCAGTGTGAAATCGGAAGGCAGGCGGCCGGCCGCGATTTCGCTTTCCATTAGACGCAGCACATGGCCGGCAATGTCCTGATAGACGGCATTTGTATCGCGGAAGTTGATTTTTGGCTCGGAAGCTTCCGTAATCACGATACCCGCAATTTTTTCGGGGGGGCAGCGCAGAACCGGCTCACCCCTTCGCTCAAGGACGCCGGAGAGCGGGCGTTTGTCGTTTCGGAAAACATCGTGCAGCCCCTCCAGCCCGGCCGGTACGGCAAGATTGATTTCCAGGAGGACCTTTTCCGCGCGCTCGAGCAGAATATCGTTGATGCCCAGTGAGACGGAGGGGATGATTCCGCCGTCCTCCCGGATACCGGAGCATTCGATGATTGCGAAGTCGAGCTTCCCAAACACACCGCGCTGCAGCTTGTCGGTCAGCTGGCTTAAATGCAGGTCGGTATAGGCGACCCTGCCCGCGTCGATTTCGGCGCGCATATCGGGGCTCCACTGGAAGGCGGCATAGCGCGAAACGGCGCCTGAACGGGCAAGCTCCGACAGCAGCCCCAATCCCGCACCCTGAATGAGCGTCAACTCGTGCAGCTGTCCGGGCTTTGCTAGTTCGAGAGGGATGGCTTTAGGCGCGCCGGTGCTGAAACCGCTTAGTCCGATTGTCATCCCAGAACGGATTTGGGCGGCGGCCTCTTCCGCGCTCATGAGTCGATTTTCCAGCGCAGCGCAGCGCAGTCTTTCATTCATCATTAGGCTTTACCTGCTTTTATTGGAGTTTTCCGCTCAGTCTTGGCGCATGGTACCCGTTTCCAGATAGCGCTGGTGCCAGGAGAGGGCTTTCGAGAGGTCGTGGGGGGTATGGCAGGGGCCACAGAGCTCGACCGCGCCGTTAAAGTAGTCCCAGAGCTGTGAACGGTAATCGGGATGGGCACAGTTTTCAATGATCTCGCGCACGCGTTCCTTGGGGGACTTGCCGCGCAGATCTGCGTAGCCCCATTCGGTGGCGATCACGTCCACGTCGTGCTCGGTCGAGTCGATATGGGGGATCATCGGCACGATGCAGGAGATCTGCCCGCCTTTTGCCGTAGAGGGGGTGGAGAAGATGGTGAGCTTGGCGTTGCGGGCAAAATCGTTCGAGCCGCCGAGGCCGTTGATCATATGTGTGCCCATAGCGTGAGAGGAGTTGACGTTGCCGTAAATGTCGGTCTCCCAGGCAGTATTCATGGAAACGAGCTCATTTGCCAGAATCTGCGCTGCGCCGTTTGTGATGCCCAGCGGGCGCAGCACAATGCGCTCCTTGTAAAAGTCTAGGTTGTTAAACACGTCGTCAAAAAATAAAGGAGTAATATCGAGGGTTGTGGTCGTCGTCTCTGCGATGATGCCTTCCTTCATGGCGTATAGCGCCTGGTCACTCATGACCTCGGTGTACATTTTCAGCCCCTTGTAGCCCTTGTCCATCAGTCCAACCATGACGCAGTTGGCCACGACGCCCATGCCGGACTGGAAGGTGAACTGCTCGGGCAGGTGGCCGCCCGCAATCTCCTTGTCAAGGAGGGAAACGATGCTGTCGGCGATCTTGCTGTAGATCGGGGCGATCTCGGGGTAGCTCAGGTCGTTATCCGGGATATCGGTGATGACGATGCCCGCGACCTTGCTGGGGTCAATTTTGATGTAGGGGACGCCGAGCCTATCAGCGGGGGAGCCGGGAATGGAAAAGGAATCCACGCCGAAGTCGTGGAAGCCCTCGACCTCCTCGGGCACGTTGAGGTTCACTTCAAGGAGAATTTTCTCCGCCATGTTCGCAATGGCCTCGGTCGTTCCGGCAGAGAGCGTCGGCACAAGGCTGCCATCCTCCCGGATTTTGCAGCACTCGATGATCGCGTAATCGATCTTGCCGTAAACGCCGTTTTGGATCTTAGAAATCAGCTGCCCGAGGTGGTAATCGGTGAAGCTCAGATTGCCGGCATTGACCTCGCGGCGTGCGCCCTCATTGTAGAGGAAGCCGCTGAAGCGCTCGAGGATGCCGGAGGCAGCCATCGCGCCGAGATGCATCTCGCCGCGGGCAGCGCCATTGACTAAGGTCAGATTTGTTGCGTGTTTGGATACGCTAAGGGCGCTTGGTATAGCTTTGGGATAGCCCGTTCCAAAGCCGCTGGTGCAGATGGTCATTCCGGATTTGATCATCGAGGCCGCTTCCTCGGCGCTCATGATCAGATCGAGCAGTTCCGGCGCAAGAATGCGCACCCTGGCGTTTGCAGGGACGGTTTGTGTGAGCATGCGGGATTCCTCCGTTTTTTATGTACTTCACGCTCCAAGCAGTCTTAAACAAAAGCGTTGCGTGATTTTTATATAAGATGCTGAAAATATCGCAAAATTCGAGCCGTTTGTGGCATAAATGCCATTATACTGCATTTTTCCGCGAATGTGAACCGCAATATGAGAATTTTGTTCCAATACTCCGGACAGAGCGGGTCCGCGCGAAGGATTGGGATGCTTTTTGAGGAAAAACCATCCCAAAGGGACAAAACAACAAAAAATTTTGCATACTTTTGTGAAGAAGTGTGTTCGAGGAAAGGACGAAAGTTCTTTATTTGCGTACGTTGAAGTGCTATACTCTTTTAAGTGACGCTGTTCCAACACAACAAGGAGGATGGAAATGGATACCCACAAACTGTTTGAATCAGACATTTCGACAGAGGCGGCAAGAGCCTGGCGTGCACAGGGAAAAAAGGCGCTGGGCGTAATCTGCTGCCATATCCCCGAGGAGATCTTTTATGCGGCAGACGTCCTGCCCGTGCGTATGCGGGCGACAAACTGTGTCGACAGCAGCACGGCGGAGACCTGGATGTCCAGCTTTAGCTGCAGCTTTGCCAGAAGCATTCTGCAATACTGGATGGACGGAACCTACGAGCTGGACGGCTTTGTCGCATCTGACGGCTGTCTGCAGGCTGCCCGCGTGTTCGACAATGCTAAGTACCTGAACGAGAAGGAAAAAAGCGGCAAGTTTATCATGCAAATCGGCGCGCCGCGCGTGTCGAACGCGAGGGCGCTTCCGTTTTATAAGGCCGAGCTGCAGGATCTCATTGCGGGACTGGAGGAGCTTACAGGCAATCGCATCACCGACGAGAAGCTCCGCGCCGCCGTCGAGAAATTTAACGAGGCGCGCGTTCTTCTCCGGCAGATCTATGCACTGCGGCAGGCGGAAAACCCCGTCATCAGCGGGACGGATATGCTGCGTATGACCCTTTCGGCCACCAATATGCCCATCGACGAATACATCACACTTTTGAAAGCCTTCCTTGCGGACGCGGACAAGCTCCCGCCGCTTGCGGGCGTGCGAGCCCGGCTGATGGTCATCGGCTCTGCGCTGGACAACCCTGAATACCTCGAGGTCATCGAGGACAAGGGCGGCCTGATCGTGACCGATGCCCTATGCTTCGGCGCTATGGGCTTCGGCGAGCCGCTGGAGCTGGACGACGGAGATGTCCTCGGCTCGCTGGCAAAGCACTACCTCGACCGCCTGGTCTGTCCGCGCATGATGGATAAGCACGTGGAGCTGCACGACCACATTATCCGCGCCGTGCGGGAGTTCCGTGCCGACGGCGTCATCTACCAGCGGATGCAAAACTGCGAAGTCTGGGGCGGCGAGAATGTCCTGCTGGAAAAGCGCCTCAAGGACGAGGGCATCCCGCTGCTCACGGTTGAGCGCGAGGAGATTATGGCCAATGCCGGACAGCTTGCTATCCGCGCCGAGGCTTTTGTTGAAATGATAGAGAAGGAGGACTAAGACATGGCGGACGTAAAAGATCTTGAGGGTCTCGTACTTAAGGGCGAAATGACAATCACGGAGTTCGCCTGCGCGAAGATCGATGCCTCTATCGAGCGCATGAAGGAGCGCAACCCCGACATGCTCTGGACGATGGAAATCCAGAAATTCATGTGGGACGGCTTCCGCGACGCGCACAAAAACGGCAAAAAGCTCGTGTTCTACGGCGGCTCCGTGCCGACAGAGCTGATTGCGGCCTTCGACTGCGTGGGCTTTTATCTGGACACCATTCCCTTCCGCCTGTCGACCAATCCGTCGCTCACGGCAAAATACATCGATGAGGCCGAAAGGTATGTCGGCGCATCTATGTGTGGGCTGGACAAGGTTGAGCTCGGCGCCTGGCTATCCGGAGCCTACGGCTTGAAGCCGGACATCTTCGTCTACAACTCCGTCCCCTGCGACTCCTCACGCGTAGCCTATCCCGCGATGGAAAAGATCATGAATATCCCGACCTTCGCCTTTGACACCCCCTTCCGTCGGGACGAGCGCGGTGCGGACTATCTTGCCGACCAGATGGAGGACTTCATCGTCTTCATGGAGGAACACACCGGCAACAAGCTTGACTGGGACAAGCTCAAGTATTTTATGGAAAATGCCAACCGCAACTTCACGCTCCAGAAAAAATGCGCTGACCTGCGTAAGAACAAGCCCTGTCCGCTGCCCGGGCGGCTTTTGGTGCTCAACGGCACGACCAATGCCGTTGCCTGCTATCCTATCATGGGCGACCTTTACCAGTCGGAGCTGGAGGTCGGGCAGATGATGGTCGATCTCGGCATGGGCGCCTGCGAGGACGAGAAATACCGCGTGGCTATGCTGCAGAATATGATTTGGGGCAACGCCGGTATTATGGACTGGATGCAGAAGGAATATAATGCCGTTGCCGTGATGGATGCCTTCGGCTTCCAGGGCGACGTTCTCTATGAGCATATGGACGACCGGCGCGACTGCTTCCGGGTGATGGGCCGCAGGATGCAAAACAACCCCATGATTCACGGTGCCTCCGGTCCGAGCGAACACCATGTTCGTATGGTCGAGGAAATTTTCGAGCAGTACGACCCCAATGTGTCCATGTTCCTCGGGCACGTGGGCTGCAAGCACACCTGGGCCTCCGCCAAGATGGTCACGGACATGGTGCAGGACAAATTCGGCATTCCGACGCTCTATCTCGATCTGGACGCCATCGACGGGCGCTACAAATCCGCCGACGAGATCAAGGCGCAGATTACAGAGTATTTCGAGACGGTCGTCATGGCCTAAGGTGAGGGGCAATAACGCCCCTCACCCTAAAAACCCACAGGAAATCCGGTATATAATTTATGCGTAATGTAACCATAAAGTAATCGTTATACATGCCATTCTTTCCGGGAAAAACACTGGATCAATTGCACAAAATTTGTTTCGCTTTCTCGTGCAATCAACGGAATTCTTTTGTTGAATTGACATTTTGGCGTCTGGATTGTAGAATATGTTCGTGCGACTAGAGCAAATTAGGCTCATTTTACGAAAGTATGCGCAAAGGAAAACCGGAAATGCCGCTGTCCATCCGGGGTCGGCACACGCTTTTAAATTTTAACTGATGGGATGAGCCGCGACTGAGAAGCTGCGGTTTGTCTGCATGAGTTTGAAATTATTGCCCCAAGAACAAAAAGGAGGAGACACATGGATTACCAGAAATTATTCGATTCAGAAATTTCGAGCGAGTCAGTAAAAGCTTGGAAGGCACAAGGAAAAAAAGCACTGGGCTATCTCTGCTGCCACGTACCGGTAGAAATTATGCATGCGCTGGATATTATGCCTGTCCGTCTTAGAGCAACAGGGACCACCGAGACCCCTGATGGCGACGCATGGATGTCCACATTCAGCTGCAGCTATGCAAGAGGAATTCTGCAGTACTGGATCGATGGCAAGTACGACGATGTTGACGGTATCATCACATCCGACGGCTGCATGATGCCTTGGCGTATCTATGACAACGCAGAGCATATCGACAAGGTCAACAAGAAAGACAGGCTCTATGCCCAGATCGGTGCACCCCGCGTTTACAGCGACTATAAGGATCTTGGTCTCGAGTACTATATGAACGAGCTCAAAGGTCTTATTGAAACGCTTGAAAAATTCAGCGGGATTAAACTGACCGACGAAAGACTGAAGGCTTCCATCGCCAAGTACAATGAAGCCCGTGAGCTTGTGATGAAGGTCTATGACCTGCGCAAGGAGAAGCATCCCGTTATCAGCGGTGAAGATACGCTCAAGATCACACTCAAATACAGCGACGTTCCTGTTGAAGAGTACATAGAGCTTCTTAAGGCTTTCCTCGCAGATGCAAAAAATCGCGCTCCCATCACCGACAAGCGTGCACGTCTCATGGTCATCGGCTCCGCGCTCGACAATCCCGGCTACCTCAAGGTGATCGAGGATAAGGGCGGCCTGGTTGTGCATGACGCGCTCTGCTACGGCAGCAGACCCTTCAACTATCCTGTGGAAATTGATGACAAGAACGTTCTGGCGTCTCTTGCGGATTACTATCTCACCCGTATCGTTTGCCCCCGCATGCTGGACAACCGTGAAAAAATGCAGCAGTGGGTCTTTGACACCGCCAAAGAGTACAATGTTGACGGCGTAGTCTATCAGAAGATGCAGTACTGCGAGTGCTGGGGCGGCGAGAAAATGTTCCTTGAGCCCCTGCTCAAGGAAGCCGATATCCCGATGCTCATCGTTGATCGTGAAGAGCATCTTGCCAATGTCGGACAGCTTGCTATCCGTGCTGAGGCTTTCATTGAAATGATTGAAAAGGAGGACTAAAGCATGGCTAAGGATACCAGATTAGAAGATGCCGTAATGGCAGGAGAAATGTCCGTTTTTGATTTCTGCTGTGAAAAAGTAGAAGGACAAATGGAACGTATGAAGGAAAGAAACCCTGACCTTCTTTGGACACTTCAGATTCAGTACGACATGTGGCATCAGGTCCGCGACGCCCACAAGAACGGCAAGAAGCTTGTTTTCTTCGGCGGCCCGGTTCCGGTTGACATCATTGTTGCATTTGACTGTGTTCCCGTTTATCTGGACACAATCCCGATTCGTCTTTCCCCCAACCCCGTTCTGACCGGCAAGTTCATCGACGCCGCTGAAAAGTATGTTCCCGCCACGACCTGCGGTCTGTGCAAAACATACCTCGGAACGCTTGTTGAAGATCAGTACGGCGTTAAGGCTGACGCTTTTGTCTATTCCACCGTTCCCTGTGACTCCTCCCGTGTTGTTTACCCCAACATGGAGAGAATGATGAAGGTTCCGACCTTCGCGTTTGACTTCCCCTTCCACAGAGACGAGCGCGGATTCAACTACATGCTGGCTCAGATCGAAAGATTTGTTACCTTCATGGAAGAGTTCACCGGCACGAAGCTCGACTGGGATAAGATGAAGGAGTGCATGCACAACTCCAACAGGACCTATGACCTCCAGCGTCAGTGCGCCGACCTGCGCAAGCTCAAGCCCTGCCCGCTGCCCGGCCGTATGCTGGTTCTCAACGGAACCTCCAACGCAATGGCTTGCTATCCGGAAATGGCCAACATGCTCGAAAAGGAGCTTGAGGTTGGACAGATGATGTCTGAGCTTGGCATGAGCCCCTGCCCCAACGGCGAGAAGCATCGTGCTGCTCTTCTCCAGAACATGCCCTGGTCTTCCTCGGGCATCATGGACTGGATGGAAAAAGAGCATGATACCGTTGCTATTATGGACGCCTTCGGCTTCCAGGGTGACATCATGTACCATGATCTTGATGACAGACGTGACTGCTTTATTACCATGGGTAAGAGAATGCAGAACAACCCGATGATCCACGGTGCAGCAGGCCCGACCGAGAACTTTGTCTATCTGGTTGATAAGATCTTCCAGGACTACGAGCCCGACGTCTCCATCTTCCTCGGACACATCGGCTGCAAGCACACCTGGGCTTCCGCAAAGATTGTCACCGACATGATTCAGGACAAGTATGGTATTCCGT
>CAYRIA010000027.1:0-4639 GCA_964424175.1 uncultured Oscillospiraceae bacterium
AAGATCGATGCTGGAATGGATCCCGTTGCCGCCGGCCTCGAGGTTGTTGATGAGCAGACCGTCAAGACCACGAAGATCCTCACCGACAGAATCATCGTTTACGGCGCATTCATCCTCGCCGCGATCCTCGGCCTGATCGCCGCAATCCTCGGCGCAGGCGCTGCAAGCATGCCCAGCATCGGCAAGATCAAGGGCGGAATCCTCCTTGGCCTTCTGACCGTCGTCGTGGCAATCGGCTCCAACGTCTATGGCTTTATGACTTCCTATCAGGAGTACACGCTGCAGATGTGCGCCGCAATCGGCGTCTTAGTGTTCGGACTGCTCTTTGTCATCGCAATTTTCCGTTACAAGAACGCGCTTGTCGCGCTCATGACAGCCGAATAAGGGAAGCGATTCCCAGCTCCACGTCAATCATGGTATTAGCGCGGGCTTCAAAAGAAGCCCGCGCTTTTGACGTAATCAAGGGTTAGCAATAACGTAGGATGCAAGTCCACCTTGCGAAATAGCGAATTATAGTTAGAATCTATAGAAAGCGGCTTGAACGATAGTAAATGGCAGATGTACTTTTTGGGAGCCATCATGTATACTGGGAATGTAAGACATTTCGCTAAAATGTGCGCGAGAGGGCTTGGCAAATGCTATCCTTATGTGTTAATATTTTCGCAATATAGCGCGGCGCACTCAAAAACGAACAGGAGTGAAGACAATGAAGAAAACAGGGATGATCGCAAAGCTGGTGACGGGGCTCCTTGCCCTGACACTTCTGCTCACGGGCTGTGGCCAAAGCGAACAGGGCAGTGCCGGGGAAAACAGCGACATTACGATTGGTGTGTGCCTGAGCTCCTTTCACGCCGGCTTTATGACTGCCATCAACCAGGCAGTTACGGACAAGGGCAAGGAGCTTGGGATTACCGTCAATGTGGCCAACGCAAACGGCGACGCGAGCATTCAGGCAGACAACATGCAAAACTACATCACGCAGGGGGTTGACGCCATCGTCATCAATCCCATTGACAGCAACGGAATTGTTCCGTCCATTTTAATGGCAAACGAAAAAGGGATTCCGGTATTCATCATTGACACCAATGCCGCTGCTGGCGAAATTCTCAATCGAAACGGGACGGATAATCTCAAAGCGGGAGCAACCGCAGCGCAAAGCATCGCTGAGCAGCTCAAGGCGCGCTACGGCGAATACAAGGGCACTGTTGTCAATCTCTGTGGTAAGATCAGTCAGGCCTCGGGCTACGACCGGGACAAGGGCTTTATGGATGAGATTGCAAACTATCCAAATATCGAGGTCGTGTTCCGACAGGACTGTGAATTTGATCAGGAAAAGTCTATGAACGCGATGATGAACGCATTGCAGGCAAGTGATGAGATTGACGCAGTATTTGCAGCGAACGACAACACGGCGCTGGGTGCGATCAAGGCCATCGAGCAAGCAGGACACTTTGTGCCAAAGGACAACCCCAAACACATCTATCTGATCGGAGTGGACGGTAATCCCGAAGGAATTCAGGCGATCCGCGATGGCAGGATCGACGCCACGATTTCTCAAAACCCGATAACCATGGCCAACAACACTATTCAGATGGCCTACGAATATATCATAAACGGCACGATTCCCGCGCCCGTGACGGAATCTCCGCAGCTTCTCATCACTAAGGACAATATTGACTCGCAGGAGGTCAAAACCTTTGGACTCTGGGCAGATGAGCTGCGCTCCAGAACGGGATCGTAATCTGATACGTGAACCTGCCCGCAAAGCTGTGTTCGATTGCTGGATCAGGCAAAACTATATGGACGGGAGGTGAGCGGACGTTATGGCGTTCACACCAATGCTTGCGCTCAACGACATAACTAAGTGCTTTCCTGGCGTAAGGGCGCTGAAAAATGTCAGCTTCACCCTTAACCGGGGAGAGATCGTCGGACTTGCCGGTGAAAATGGTGCCGGTAAGTCCACATTGATAAAAATCCTCGGCGGCGTCCACCAGCCGGACGACGGGAGTATTCTGCTCGATGGCCAGCCGGTTAGAATTACCAACACCCACGCTAGCCTTGCTCTCGGCATCAGCATAATTTATCAGGAGCTGAGTCTTGTACCGGAGTTGAGTGTGGCTGAAAACCTCTATCTTGGAGCACTGCCCAGTATCGGAGGCCGAATCGACCGTAAAAGGCTCTATGAAAACAGCCAGGAAATCCTGGATATCCTGGGATTAAGTATCAGCCCGCGGTCGAAAGTCGGCTCCCTGAGCATCAGTGTACAGCAACTTGTCGAGATTGGAAAGGCACTGGCCAGGGACGCGCGCATTCTCGTGATGGACGAGCCGACCTCCTCCCTCGGTAGGGAGGACGCCGATCGCCTGTTTCACACGATGCGTGGACTGCGTGACAAGGGCTACGGCATTATCTTCATTTCTCACAGGCTTGAAGAGATCTTTGCCGTGACTGACCGCATTGCTGTCCTGCGCGACGGAGAGGTTGTCGAGACACGGAAATCTTTGGACTGGGACATAGATTCGCTGGTTTTCGCGATGGTTAACCGTCGCATCGACCAGTTTTATCCGAAGCGCGTGCTGCCCATCGGCGAAACGGTTCTTACTGCGGAGAACTTGGAAAACAGGCTGATTCGAAATATCAGCTTTTCTTTGCACGCAGGTGAGATTCTCGGCGTTGCCGGGCTTGTCGGCTCGGGCAGGACAGAGCTGCTCAAAACCCTTTATGGTGTGCATAAGCTCCGGAGAGGACGCTTGGCGCTCTTTGGCCGGGATATTCGGCTCGCCTCACCCAAGCAGGCGCTCGCCCACGGTGTCGCCATGGTACCCGAAAATCGTAAGACAGAGGGCCTAATCCTTGAGGACACAGTCAAGGAGAACGTCGTGCTCTCCGTCCTTAGGAAAATTGCACGCTTTGAGATTATTCGGCAAAAGTCAATCAACGAGATTGCGGATAAGGCGGTCAAGTATTTTGAAATCCGTACACCCTCTCGCAATCAAAAGGTGGTGCGTCTCAGCGGAGGCAACCAACAGAAGATCATTTTTGCGCGGAATGCGGAAGTTGAACCGCGGATACTTCTGCTCGATGAGCCGACGCGAGGTATTGATATTGGCTCTAAGGTTGATATTTATAACCGTATCCTCGACTTTGCCGCGGCCGGCGCGGCCATACTTTTGGTATCCTCTGACCTGACGGAGATTCTGGGGATGACCGACCGTGTGCTCGTGATGAAGGAAGGGGCAATGGTTGCCGACCTGAAAACAGGAGAAACGGACGCAAAAACCATTATGGATTACGCAACGGGGGGCAGATAGACAATGGGAGATACAAAAAAGAGAAGGCGCTTTCAGCTTAGGGGCAATCTGTCGATTCTGATGGGGCTCGTTGTCCTCTGCGTTTTCTTCAGCATTACTTCGGATAAATTTCTTTCGTTCGGAAACGTCATCAATATGTTGCTGCAGGTTTCCAACATCGGCATCATCGCAATCGGCGGCATGTTCGTCATTTTGACGGGCGGTATCGACCTGTCCGCTGGTTCGATGACGGCCTTTATCGGGCTGATGATGGCCGGGCTCTGTGTGGATAGTGGGCTACCGGTAGGCCTGGCGATCCTGCTTGGCTTTGCGATCGGCATCGGGCTGGGCTTTTTAAATGGTCTGAGCGTTACACGCTTGGGTTTGACGCCCTTTATCGTCACCCTTGCCATGCAATCGATGCTGCGCGGCCTTGGCAATGTCTATTCAATGGGCACCACCATCTTTGGTATGCCGGAGAGCTTCAATTTCCTCGGTGGTGGCGCCCTGAGCATCCCGAAATGGGGGATCCATATCCCCATGCCGGTGATCCTGCTGATCATCCTGTTCATCGCGGCACATCTGTTGTTGTCCAAAACGGTTTTCGGACATCAGGTCTATGCCGTGGGCGGCAACCGCGAGGCTGCTTACTTGGCCGGTATCAATGTCAAGCGGGTGGAACTGATAACCTATCTGATCGCCGCCTTTTTGACCTCGGTGGCGGCGCTGGTGCTCACCGGGCGCCTAGCCTCCGCGCTACCGACGGCGGCGGAGGGGCTGGAGTTTTCGGCGATCTCCGCAATCGTGATCGGCGGCGGGTCGCTGGCTGGGGGCAAGGGAAACATGCTCGGCACCTTTATCGGTGTGCTGATCATTGGCGTTCTGAATAACGGCTTGAACCTGCTAAACATCTCGCCTTTCTGGTCAAAATTTGCCCAGGGGCTAATTATCTTCATCGCAGTGCTCATCGACGCTATCAACCAAAAGCGCACACAGGCGAGAGCCTGAACCCGGATATCAATGCGCACAAGGCCTCGGTCGTCGGTGATACGGTCGGTGACCCCTTTAAGGATACGGCCGGACCTTCTCTGCATGTGCTTATTAAGCTCACCAGTACCCTGACCCTCCTCTTTCTCGTTCTCTTTACCCGCTAAGCCCTAGTGACAGTGACGGGCGTTCAGAAGCTTTTCTGGGCGCTCGTTTGTTGTTTATACAGTATTTTCCCGCGACCATAATCCATATCTAACAACACCAACTAAATTTAGCTCAATAATGCCAAAAATGCCTGGTTTTCGTTACGATTAGAAAGGAAGATAACAAAGATTTCGATAAAATAAATATTTAAAAAA
>CAYRIA010000027.1:4739-17876 GCA_964424175.1 uncultured Oscillospiraceae bacterium
AAAAAAGTATATTGCTTTTATGAAATTTGAAGACTATACTAAGGGAGTTTCAAATAGGAGGGTCATTATGCTCAGCAAATTATTTATGGCTCTAACCGGCAAACCTTTGACCAACGAGCAGAGCGACAGCGAAAAATATAATGTTCCCTTTGGACTGGCCATCATGGCCAGCGACGCCATCTCCTCCGTGTCCTATGCCGCGCAGGAGATTCTTTTCGTTTTGATCGTGCTGGGTGTTCTGGCCTACCAGTGGCTAACCTTGACGGCCTTTATGATTATCGGTCTTTTGATTATTCTTACGATCTCCTATATCCAGATCATTCGCGCTTATCCTCAGGGCGGGGGGGCCTACAAGGTCGGCAAGGAAAACCTCGGTACAGTTGCCGGACTGACGGCAGGCGCAGGCCTGATTATTGATTACACTCTAACTGTGGCAGTCAGCGCCAGTGCTGGCGCTGATGCGATTATTTCCGCCTTCTATTCGCTTGCGCCTTATAAAGTCGAGATTGTTATCGTTGTAATCATTCTGCTGACATTGCTCAATCTGCGTGGCATCAGTGAGTCATCAAGGATTTTTGCCATTCCTACCTATGTTTTTATTTTCAGCATGCTCTTTATGATTGGCTACGGCCTGTTCAAATACTTTGTGCTGCATATCCAGCCGGAGCCTGAGTTTGTAATCCCGACAAAGGCGACGGAGGAGCTCACCCTATTTCTGATCCTGAAGGCCTTCTCCTCAGGCTGCTCGGCTTTGACGGGCCTGGAGTCCGTGAGCAATTCCGTACCGAATTTTAAGCCTGACAGCCGAAAAAACGCCCGAACGGTGATGCTGCTGCTTGCAGGGCTGATTATATTGATCTTCGGCGGCACCGCCGTTCTTTCGATCTATTATAAGGCTGTCCCGATTGAAAACTGCCCCACGGTCATCTCACAGATTGCAACCGGTGTTTTTGGCAAAACCTTTATGTATTATCTGCTACAATTCAGCACGGCGCTTATTCTTTTAATGGCCTGCAACACCTCGTTTTCAGGCTTCCCGATGCTGATGTCCGTCATGGGGCGGGACGGTTATGCACCTCGGCAGTTTACCCAGCGTGGCAAGCGGCTGGACTTTTCCTATGGCATCGTTTCCCTCTCGGTTATTGCCGCTATTTTGGTGATAATCTTTGGTGCGGACACCCATGGACTGATTCCGCTCTATGCCCTCGGCGTATTTACCTCTTTTACCATTGGACAGTTTGGCATGGTCAGTCATTGGCTTAAGTCCCGGGAAAAAGGCTGGCAGCGCGGTGTCGCGATCAACGGGCTTGGCGCACTGGTCACCCTGCTGACCACCTTGATCATTTTGGTTGAAAAGTTTACTGCCGGCGCATTTGTCGTCGTCATCGCAATCCCGGTCATTGTGCTTATCGGCCTGCGCATAAAACGACATTACGATTGGGTTGCAGCAGGCCTGAGCGTAAGCGGGCTGGATTTGTCGAAGCTGGATTTGAAAAAGCACGCCGAAGATCATATCGTGGTTGTTCCCATCGCCAGCCTCAACAAGGCTGTCATAGGTGCGTTGCAATATGCCCAGAGTATTGGCGGGCTGGTCTTTGCGCTCAATGTATCCACAGATAAAGAGTCGATGGAAAAACTCAAGTCTCAATGGCAGAAGCTGGACACCGATATTATTCTCCTGGCCGAGTATTCGCCTTACCGCGAGGTGATGAACCCACTGGTCAAATATATCTCCATACTGGTAGCGGCTGCCGAACAACATGAGCGTGTGACGGTGATTTTGCCGCAATTTATCACATATGGGATCTTTGATGGCATTCTGCACAATCATACCGGCTTCCTGCTGCATGAGGCGCTTCTCAAAAATGACAACATCGTCGTTACCACCTATCCTTACCATCTTAGATCCTATGAGGAGAAGGGGGCCGCCAGAGACGCCGCCAAGTCCAGTGTAGCTAAAGAGACCGGCACTGCCAATTAAACAAAGTGCGTTAATTAAAAGCAAAAAGCCTCGCGGCGCGAGGCTTTTTTTGTATGTTGTAAGAAGAAAACGCGGGCGTCCACCGAAGTGGACACCCGCGCTAATAAGTGGGTGCGGAAGCGCTAAACCTTTCTACCCGCGGACTTTTCCTGGCGGTTTTTCCACATCGTCCAGAGGGGGCCCGCAATGCAGATCGTGGAATAGCAGCCGGACACTGTTCCAAACATCATCGGCAGGGCGAAGTCCTTAATGGCCTCGATATTGTAGATCTGTGCAAAAATATAGACAATAGTGATGCTCACGAAGACCGCGATGTTGGTGTTGATCGAGCGAGACATTGATTGACTGATGCTCGTATTGACAAGCTCCTCCGTGGTGGTTTTGGGCCCCATCAGAACCTTGTTTTCACGAATACGGTCATAAATGACGATCGTGTCGTTGATGGAGAAGCCGATAATCGTGAGCACTGCGGCAATAAAGGAATCGTTCAACGGAATCTTAAACACGATAAACACAGAGGTGACGATAAAGGCGTCGTGGAACAGGGCGATGATTGCCATTATACCGGCGGAAAAGCCGCCAATCCTCCGGAAACGGTATCCTACGTAGACGAGGATCAGCGCAAAGGAGATCAGAATTGCCAACAGGCCGTTGCGGAAAAATCGGGCGCCGGTGTAGGGCTGGACGGAGCTGGACTCCGCAAGTTTTAGCTGCGCGTCCGGATAGGCCGTAGCCAGCGTGTCGCTAATTAGTTCCTGCTGCTGGGAAGTGATGGATTCGTTATCTGCAAGGCTGATGACGAGCATCTGTTCATCCTTGGCGACAGTTGTCTGCTCATGGGCGTTCGTCTCCTTGCCGATGGCAGCCTCAACCAATGCCGCGGCCTCCTCACTATCGATCAGGCCGACATAGGTGTATTTCAGGATAGAGCCACCCTGGAACTGGATGTCAAGCTTAACGCCGTTGACGGCTGTGAAAATCACGCCGGTCAGCAGAAGGCAGATGGAAATTGCAAAATAGATATAACGGTTTTTAAAAAATTGGATCACCTTCATGCCTGAACCCTCCTTGCGCCGAAGAGAACGGGCTTCTGCAGGCCCTTAAATTCACTCAAAGACTTAATCATTAGACGGGAAGCGGTGACACCCGCAAGGAAGTTCATAATAACGCCGCAAAGCAGCGTGTAGCCGAAGGAGAGGATGGCGCCTGAGCCAAGAGCAATAAGCACGATGGAAACGATGATGACCGTGATATTGCCGTCAAACACGGAGGAAAAGGCGCGGTGGAACCCAGCGTCAATGGCCGAGCGCAGCGTCTTTCCGGCGTTCAGCTCCTCTTTTATGCGCTCAGAGACGATAACGTTTGCGTCCACACCCATGCCGATCGAAAGGATTACGCCGGCGATACCGGGTAGTGTAAGCGTAAACTGCGGGATGGAAAGGGCCAAAAGCTGGCCGACCACCTGCAGCACCAGTGCAATGCAGGCCACGAAGCCGGGAAGACGGTAATACAGCAGCATGAACAGGCAGACAAGAACAAATGCAATCTCACCCGCGAGGATCATTATGGAAAGCGCGTCCATACCCAGCGTGGGGCTGATAATGTTCGCATCGTGTGCGATCATGGAGAAGGGCAGGGAACCGGAGTTGATCTTCGTAGCAAGATTTATGGCCTCCTCTTTATCCCTCTGTCCGGTGATAATGGCGCGGCCGTCTGTAATCGCGTCGTTGACCGTTGGGGCGGAAATCTCGTTTTCATCCATATAAATAGAGATCACCTTATCCTTGAGCCGGGTTGTAGCCTCTGCGAACTTCTTAGCCCCCGTTGGAGACAGTTCCAGTACGACGACGTACTGGGCGTACTGCTCATCGAATGAAGCATAGCTCTTTGCAACGTCCGCACCTTCGATAACAATCTTGCCATCTGGGTCACGGAAAGTGAGCAGCGCCGTCTCGCCCAGTTCGGAGATGGCCTCCTGTGGGTCAAAATCCGCCTCGTTGGACTTCCACGGGAAGCGGACAATAATGCCGCCGTTGCTGCTGTCAATGGCTACCTCACGGTCGGTAATGTTCTCGGCGTCCATGCGGGTCTCGATGATGGCTTTTGCAGTTTCAAGCTCATCCGCAGTTGGCATTCGCCCAAGCTCCTTTGGCGTATAAGTGGCTTCGACGCCGCCGCGGATGTCAATGCCAAAGCGCATTTCGTCGGCACCCTTTAGCGTTATTCCGCCTAGGTGCAATCCGAAAAACGCAATATAAAGCAAAACGGCCGTGATTAGAACCACAATAAAAAATACGTTTTTGTTTGCCTTCACCAGTTCTCCTCCAATACCTTTCGTCCGTCCACCGCACTTGCCACGATAGCACAGCGCCGGGGCAGCTCGAACACTAATACCGGAAGCCCGATCTCGCGGCTTCCGGTATTAGGCAACAGAAATTAGCTTGCAAAAACCGAAGTGCATTTCACTCCTGTCACCTAAAATAACCACACTTCATTATAATTCCTTTTCCTCTAGTGTCAATAGTTTGTCTAATATTATCCATCGGCCTCGCCGCGCACAGGCCATCGTACATCAAGAGCGGAAATTTAACCTTTTTCTATAAATAACGTATTTCTCCATTTACTAAACGCTGGAAACGGTATATTATAGCAATTGACATAATCCATCACGGCGCTCCGAAAAACCGAAGCCGTGCCAGAGAAAGTGAGGTCAACGCGAATGAAAAAAAGGCTTTTGTCCGCGCTGCTTGCCCTTGTGCTAGCCGTGTCGCTCTCGGTACCTGCTTTTGCAGCCGAATACAAGGATCTGAACAACCACTGGGCAAAGCCCTACATGGAGACGCTTGCCAAGAACGGATACCTGACCGGGTATGACGATGGAACAATTAAGCCCGATAAGAGCATGACTAACGCCGAAACGTTCACCTTTCTTTCAAGGCTCTATGCACTCTCCGATTTTCAGAAGGATCTGATTTCTGCAGATTATAAGAGCGCTGTGAATGCCGCCGTACCCGCAAACCTCTCCTGGGCCTATACAAATCTTGAGACCTGCCTGGCCGCCGGTATTTTGACTTCGGGGGAGCTGAAAAGCATTTCCTTCAGCGACGCCGTCAAAAAAGAGCAGCTCGCCGTCTATCTTGTACGTGCCCTGCAGCTGACTGCCTCGGCCGACTCCCTAAACGGCACGACGCTCAGCTTTGCAGATGCCGACAGTATCTCCAAGGACAAGGTTGGCTCCATAGCCGTCCTCGTCTCGCTTGGAATCGTCAAGGGTGACGATCTGAACAAGTTTCAGCCGCAGTCAAACGTGACTCGCGCGATTGTTGCAACCATGTTCTCCCGTGCGCTGGAATATACTCTTGCGCAGGGGATCAGCCTGAAGATCGGCGCCTATGAGGGTCTTGCCTTGGCGGAGGGGATTGTTGCCTCGGCCTATGACGGCGGCTTTGAGCTCAGCTGCTATGACGGCAGCCGACTTGCCTTCTCCATTTCGGCAGCAAGCACCGTCACGCTCAATGGGTCTTCAGCTGTCCTCGGTACATCCAGTGTCGGCAATCCAGTCGTCGTCACCGCCAGAAACGGCGAGGCCATCTCCGTGAAGATGACAAGTGAATCGTCAGTCAGATGGTTGCAGGGCCGCCTTTATTCCGTCTCCACCGGCACAACATCTTATGTGACGCTTCAGGACCCGCAGACAGATGCCGTCACGAGTTATCCGGTTTCGGATGGCGCGTCTATCAGGCAGGACAATACAACGACGACCGCAGCAAACCTCAGGCCCGGCAGTATCGTAACTTTGAAGATCGCTGGTGGAACGGTTACGGAGCTTCGTGCCGCAAATTGGGATAAGACGCTGACCGGAACCGTCGCTCAGGTAAAATTCGGCACAAGCGTGACTCTACGGATCACAGATGCAAGCGGGCTTGTCAACAGCTTTTCTGTAAAGATCACATCCCTTCCGGCTGTCAAACGTGGTACGACAACAATCAGCTTTGACCGCCTTAAAACAGGGGACAGCGTGACCTGCACCATAGATGACGGCATTCTGAAAGCCATCACCATTTCCGGTACCCAGACCACAGCAGCAGGTGCGCTGAAGTCCATAACCAAAACAGCTGATGGCACGATTTGGGTCGTTACAGTCGGCGGTAGGGATGCCTCCTTTACGCTGGATGAGGACGCCTCGGCCTATAGCGGCACGACGGCCATCCCTCTCTCCGCCGTCCAAATCGGGGATACGGTCGAGCTGTCCGTATACGGCAATGTGATTACAGAGGTCTATGTGCAGAGCGCGGTAAGCGCAGCGACGAAAGTCACCGGCTCCGTGTTGAAGATCGATTCTGCCGCAAGGGAGCTTACGATCCTGACCGCTGCCGATAAGCTCGTGACGATTAACGCCTCTAGCGTCAATTCGATCATCAGCGGCATTACCGGGGGCAGCCTTGGCTTCTCGTCCATTCCAATCAATTCTGTGCTTGTGGCCTACGGAAGTTTCACTGATTCCAGGACCTTTAAGGCAAAGTCTCTTATCATAGAGTCCTGAACAGAACAACAAGCGCCCGCCAGCTGGCGGGCACTTTTATGAGAAGAGATTTTTGTATTCCGCAACTCTGTCAGATTTCAGATTAACATCATTTGCGCACTATGTGGCTTAAGTTCTTGCAAAGGTGAAGAACTCAGCATATAATACCTTCAAATCGAGTCAGTGGACGGTGCAACTATGAAAGAACTATCAACAATCGCGACGCAGGTACGTGCGTCGACCACCTTGGCGGTCGACGCGCTTGCAAAACAGATGCAGGCCGAGGGGCTGGACGTGATCGGCTTTGGAACAGGCGAGCCGGACTTCGACACCCCTGACAACATTAAGGAGGCCGCAATAAAGGCAATAAATGCTGGAAAAACCAAGTACACGCCAGCAGCTGGAAACGTTGAGCTGCGGCGGGCAATCGCCGCACGGCTACGGATAGATTTTGACCTAAATTATGATTTCAGCCAGATTACTGTCGCAAGCGGCGCGAAACACAGCGTATTTATCGCCCTGCTGACCCTGCTCAACCCGGGGGATGAGGTCGTGCTTCCCGCACCGTATTGGGTTAGCTACTATGAAATGATCCGTATGGCCGGAGGGCTTCCCCGCATCATTGAGGCAAGTGAAGCGCAGAGCTTTAAGATCACACCTGAGCAGCTTGAGCAGGCAATCGGTGAAAAGACTAAGGTGTTTGTCCTCAACAATCCCTCAAACCCGACAGGAATGCTTTATTCGCGCCTTGAGTTGGAAGCGTTGGCCAAAATCTGTCATAAGCACGACCTATATATTATCGCGGACGAAATATACAGCAGCCTCGTCTACGATGAAAAGGAATTTGTCAGCGTTGCCACGCTCTCGGATGACGCCTATGCTCGCACAATTTTGATTAATGGCGTCTCAAAGTCCTATGCGATGACTGGTTGGCGTATCGGCTATGCCGCGGCCAGCCCTCAAATTTCAAAGATTATGGCAAATTACCTCAGCCATTCCACCGGTGCTCCTGGAACTATGAACCAACTTGCAGCGATTGAGGCCCTCTCCGGTCCGCAAGACGGTATCGAAGCCATGCGAAAGGTCTTTGAGGTGCGTCGGAACTATATGGTCAAACGCATAAACGATATCCCCGGCGTAAGCTGCATTTTGCCGGAAGGTGCGTTCTACGTCATGATGAATATTGAAAACCTAATCGGCAGAACCTTGGGAGGAAAGCTCATTAAAAACGATGACGACTTTGCTATGGCCTTTCTGGAACAGGCGCGCGTCGCCATCGTACCCTGCTCTGGATTTGGAGCGCCGGGCTTCGTGCGCTGGACCTACGCCGCATCGATGGAGAGCATCCGCGAGGGCGCCAACCGGCTTGAGAAGTTTTTAGAGGTATAGACAGCACCCGTAGAAAGGAACGCAGTGATGAAAGACCGCTATGAAAGCCCTCTGTCCGCCCGCTATTCGAGCGACGAGATGCAATATATCTTTTCCTCGGACAAGAAGTTTAAGACCTGGCACAAGCTTTGGATCGCACTGGCACGGGCAGAAATGCAGCTCGGCCTTCCCATCACACAGGAGCAGATCGACGAAATGGAAGCGCATAAGGACGAGATCGACTTTGCCTACGCCGCTGAAATGGAAAAAAAGCTTCGCCATGACGTTATGGCTCACGTCCACGCCTTCGGCCGTCAGTGTCCCAAGGCCATGCCCATCATCCATCTTGGCGCGACGAGCTGCTTTGTCGGTGACAATACGGACATCATCTTAATGCGCGAGGGCATGACACTCATCCGCGCGGAGCTTGTAAATGTGATTGCACACCTTGCAGAGTTTGCAGATCGCTATAAGGAACTACCAACGTTGGGCTTCACGCACTTTCAGCCCGCACAGCTTACCACTGTCGGCAAGCGCGCCACGCTATGGATTAATGACCTTCTTCTCGATCTGGACGAGCTTAATTACCGTATTCAAGCCCTAAAGCTTCTCGGCTCCAAGGGCACAACCGGCACACAGGCAAGCTTTTTGGAGTTGTTCGAAGGCGACCACGGAAAATGCGTCGAACTGGAAAAGCGCATTGCCCGGGAAATGGACTTTGAGGCCTGCGTACCAGTTTCCGGCCAGACTTATTCGCGCAAGACCGACGCGGCCGTATTGGCAACGCTTTCGGGCATTGCCCAGAGCGCGTCCAAGTTTGCCACCGATTTGCGCCTTCTATCTCATTTGAAGGAGGTTGAAGAACCTTTTGAATCCAATCAAATCGGATCCTCGGCCATGCCCTATAAGCGTAACCCCATGCGCTCCGAGCGAATCTGTGCACTGGCGCGCTACGTGATGACGGATGCGCTCAACCCCTCCATGACGGCCTCCAGCCAGTGGTTTGAGCGCACGCTGGACGACTCGGCCAATAAGCGAATCGCCATCCCCGAGGCCTTCCTCGCGGTGGATGCGATCCTGATGATTTATATGAATGTGGCCTCCGGCCTCAAGGTCTATGAGAAGGTAATCGAAAAGCATCTTAAGGAGGAGCTGCCCTTCATGGCCACGGAGAACATCATGATGGACGCCGTAAAAAAGGGCGGCGACCGCCAGCTTCTCCACGAGCGCATCCGTATCCATTCGATTGCCGCGGGAGCAATGGTTAAGGAACAGGGCCTGCCAAATGACCTAATTGCGAGAATTGCGGCAGACCCGCTCTTTAGGCTTTCTGAAGCCGAGCTGACAGAAAAGCTCGACGCTCGTGCTTATGTGGGACGCTCTCCCGAGCAGGTGACGGACTTTTTGCAGGTCGAGGTGCGCCCAATTCTCGAACGCTATGCGCACTTACTTCGGCGGCAGACCGCCGAGCTGACCGTCTGAAGGGCAATATTCGGAGCAGAAGGTGCGGCTTGAGCGGAGAACGAAATGCAGGCCGATACAAACCCCAAAAGCGTAAATCCGCAGGGCAATTCCTGCGGGTTTACTGCTTTGAAGTTGCGCTCGCTGCTGTCAAGGTCGTCCTTCCTATGAATCAGAATCAGGGACACGAGACCAGTTGCCTGTGTTGACTTGGTGGTATATAATTACAATTAGCAAAATCCATCGCATAGCCGGATAAACAGCGCCATAAGATACAACGAGGTGGTTGCTGTGATTAAAACTGTAAGGCTCAGCGTTTGTTTTTTCTGGATACTCATCATTGCATTGGTTGTGGCCGCGGTCGCATATCTGTTCCTGTCACAGGAGCTAAACTTGACATCCCTTTCGCGGGCGGCGACGGGCGACGGGTCGATTCTGGTCATTGACGCCGGACACGGCGGGGAGGACGGCGGAGCGGTTTCCCTCTCTGGCGTGCAAGAGAGTGCGATCAATCTCGACATCGCGCTGAAAATGGCAGCCCTTGCTGAGCTGGCCGGCGCCGATTATGTTCTGACGCGGGACAGCGAGGTGCTTTGCTATCCCGCAGACGCGAAAACAGTTGCCAGCCGGAAGAAATTCGACCAGAACAGGCGGCTGGAACTGATTAACGGAACGCCGGACGCAATTTTGCTCAGTATCCATCAAAACTGCTATCCTCATAAATCTCCGCGCGGTCCGCAGGCCTTTTACGCCGCGGATGCGGAAAGTAAGTGCCTCGCGGAGCTGGCGCAGACTGCTCTTACCGGCACGCTTTGTCCGGGCAACCGGCGCATCGCATCGCCCGTCTCCAAAACGATCTATCTAATAAAGTATGCCAACTGCCCCGCGGCACTGGTCGAATGCGGCTTCATTTCCAATCCCGAGGAGTCAAAGCTACTCGACACAGACGCATACCGCCTAAAGATTGCGGTTGCGTTAACCGGGGCGTATTTTCAATACCTCGATACAAAGGCTTAGGAGGCTTTATGAAAGCAAAAACGGTGTTTTTCTGCTCGGAGTGCGGTTTTGATACGCCGAAGTGGTCGGGGCGCTGCCCCGCCTGCGGCGCATGGAACACAATGGTTGAAGCTCCCGTAGAGAAGAAGGCGAAGCCCGGCCTAAGCATCGCCGCACGTCCCGCGCAAAAAAGTGTGCCGGAGCTTCTTTCTGCGCTGAGGACGGATGAAGAAATCCGTTTTTCCACGGGCCTTTCCGAGTTTGACCGCGTGCTTGGCGGTGGTGCAGTGCGCGGCTCTCTGGTGCTCGTTGGCGGTGCGCCTGGCATTGGAAAATCGACTCTGCTGCTCCAGTTTTGCGGAAAAACAGGTGGCCGTGAAAAAATCCTCTATGTGACCGGTGAAGAGTCCAAGCGTCAGCTTAAGCTACGCGCAGAGCGCCTCGGCGCGGAAGCGGAGCGCATTTACGTGCTTGCGGAGACGGATGTTTCTGAGATTTCTGCCGCCGTCGAGAATCTAACGCCGGACGTACTGATTATCGATTCCGTGCAAACTATGTATAACCCCGAGCTGAGCGCGGGCGCGGGCAGCGTCACGCAGGTTAAGGACTGCACAATGACCGTTATGCAGCTCGCCAAAAGCACAGGTATGACCGCCTTCATCGTCGGACACGTCAACAAAGAGGGCGCGATTGCCGGCCCCAAGGTGCTCGAGCACATGGTCGACTGCGTGCTCTATTTCGAGGGGGAACGCAGTCTATCCTACCGCATCCTGCGGGCAGCAAAAAACCGCTTCGGGTCTACCAATGAAATCGGCGTGTTTGAGATGGCGGACAGCGGCCTGCGCGAGGTCAAAAACCCCTCGGAGATGCTGCTTTCCGGCCGCCCCGTTGACAGCCCCGGCACCTGCGTTACTTGCGTGATGGAAGGCTCTCGCCCGATTCTTGCTGAAATCCAAGCACTTGTCACGCCCAGCGGCTTTTCCGGCGCTCGCCGAAATGCCAACGGCATCGACTACAACCGCGCCACGCTGCTGCTCGCCGTCCTAGAAAAGAGAGGCGGCGTGGCCGTCGGCGGCTGCGATGCATACATCAACGTCATTGGCGGACTTGAGCTTTCGGAACCGGCAGCTGACCTCGCTACGGTGCTTGCTATCGCCTCCAGCTACCGGGACAAGCCCATCGCCAACGAACTTGCCGCCGTTGGCGAGGTGGGGCTGACAGGAGAGATCCGCAGCGTCAACGCTCTAAACCAACGCCTTGCGGAGATTGCCCGGCTTGGCTTCACGCGCTGTGTGATCCCGGCGCACGTGCGGGATGAGATCACGCCCGTCAAGGGGCTGAAGCTCATTACCGTGAAGAACATTCGCGAGGCCATTTCAATGGCTCTCTCCTGAACACAATTCTTGTGCTTCCGCTTAAGGGCGCTGCAAGCATAAAAATACGCGGCTAACAGCCGCGTATTTTTATGCTTGCACTTCGTTCAATAACTCGCTAAGCTGGCAATGTCATAGGTCTCTCCAACGGCGGCATAATCATAATAGGCTCCAACCTCAGCTTCAACCTGAGAGCTTTGGTTTCTCAGCAGAAAAATGCAGGAGAGGTAGGTCGTCTCCCCTGGGGATGTTTCTGCGTAATAATTCATATCTGTATCTGAATCCTCACTGGCATAAGTATAGTCAAGGGATATGCCGTCCTGATAGGTATACAAATACAGCTCGTCACCCATGCTTGTCGAATAGTTGCCGTTGTTAGTGAATTCGTAATACACGCGGATCGCCGGCTTGCCGTTATAATCCTCAATCAACTCCGCGTCTGCAACTCGGACATAGAAGTCGTCAAGAGCGCCGTCGGCCGCAATTTTCAGGGTCCATTGGGGATTGGTGATCGGCACAATCACATAGGGAGCGGGTGCGCCGGGGAGACTTCCGGGCGTATAGGAGGCCTCGACAACGCCGTCGCCCTCCTGATAGCCACTAAGGCTGAAATCAACACTGCCGCCATTCGGATTGTACTTGTATTCGGAGGTACACTGTAGCGTAACGCCCGGGCGAATATTGTACCAGGCATAACTGTTTGAGTTATAGTCGGCGGAATAGGTCGGCATCAGATCTTGGCCATCCTGTCTGGCATAATCACTAAGGACATCCCAAGCAGAAACGGAATAAGCTTCCTCATTATAATTAGTGAATTCATAATAGATGCGAATTGCGGGGTCTCCGTCAATGTCCGTAAACTCCTCCGCACCAATCACAGAAATGAAATAATAACCGTCGCCAACGTATCCGCTACCGGAGACCGCAACACCGGGGGAGTCTTCAGCATCTCCGTCCATGCCCGTATCAGAGGAAAGAGAACCGCGGGGAACTGTGGGGTTATTAATGTCGCGCTCCCTAATCTTTTCGAAATAAAAAATTTCACCCTCCTTGGAGAGCACAAGTCGCTGTTCCTCGTAGAACAAGAGATAGTTGTCATCCTCTGTATCGATTTGGATACCGTCTTCTGTCTCGTGCCAGGTGCCCTCTCTAACCTCATAGTCGCTGGCGGAGGCGAGATAGGCGGAATTGTCCTTGTTAAGCTGGATGCCGAGCGCACCAACAACACTCATCCCGAAATAGTCCTTGGAAATTACCCCGTCGCCCACATCTACCGCAACAGTTTCCCAATAGCCGAGGTAGCGGCTGCTGCCGCCAAAGGGTTTAAAAATTAGAATGGCTGCAAGCGCAAGCAGAACGACGACGGACGAGATTACAATCGCTGCGACCATCCCGCCGCTTGTCTGGGGCTTTTCTGCAAGCACAGTCCCGCCCGT
>CAYRIA010000028.1:0-17750 GCA_964424175.1 uncultured Oscillospiraceae bacterium
ATCGGCGAATACAGTATGGCGGTAACTTCCGACGATTACCTTGAAGCGATGAACGAGTTTACAGACCGTATCAACGCCGAAGTGGAAAAGATTCAGTCGGCGCGGGACGCGTTGGGCTTGCCCGCCGACCTGTTCACAGCCGCAGACTGTCTGCCCAACAATTACGCTGAAAGCATTGAAGGCAAAGTCGTGGCGATAAAATCCGAGGTGTTCAGCCCAGAATATCGGCGCGGTGATATGCAGCTCGTGTATGCGGTTCGTGGTAATGGCGTGAGCGCAAACCCGCGCGGCAACGCTGTTTACTGTTATCATCTCAACGATGGCACCCACACCCGCTTTGAGCGGTATGATGTGTTGGGCGTGGTGAAAAATCTGCCCGAATGGGCGCAGGAGAGCCTTGCCCGGCTGAAAACGGAGAACGAAAAATCCGTTGATACAAAAGAGTTTGTGGGCAATTATCAAATCATTGACCGCATTGAAGTCGGACAAAAAGTGTTCGCGCTGGGTTATTGCGAGAAAGCCGCGCAGCCCTATGGCACATGGCAGGGCTATAAAAACAGTCGCGGCAATTTTGATTGGGGGCATTATTTTGGTACTCATGAAACCGCGAAAACAGATTTACACGACCGCGCCGCCAAGGAGCAGGAACGGATTGACCGCCCTAAGCGGCGTGAAGAAGGGGTGCGATGATGACGACAGAGCTAATGAAGGGAGGAACACCTAATGGCGACAAAACTACAACTTGTCACGGCGATGTACGAGCATAAGCTGAATGAATTGACTTCAAACAGCATTGAATGGCAACAGTTTTTGCACTCTGCGAGCCGCAATTATAAGCTGGCGTTTGATGAGCAGGTGTTGGTTCACACGCAGCGACCCGATGCTACCGCTGTACTGGAACTTGAAAAATGGAACGACCAGTTCGGGCGATGGGTAAACAAGGGCGCGGCAGGGATTGCGGTTGTTGACCGTGCCTATCCCGGCAAGCGCAGATTGAAATATTATTTTGACATTTCCGATACCCATGATAGCCGCCGTTCCCGCCCTGTCCCGATTTGGGAGATGAAACCCGAATATCAGGATGATGTGATTGAAACCCTTGAAGCAAGTTTCGGTGAACTTGATGACAAACAAACGCTGACGGACGCTATCATTTCAGCGGCGAACAACGCCGTGACGGACAATCTGACCGATTACCTGTCCGACTTGATGGATTGCCGTGTGGATAGCTTCCTTGAAGAATTGGACGAATTGAATGTGGAGGTTCTGTATGCCAACACGCTAAAAACCAGCGTGGCGTGGATGCTTCTTTCCCGCTGCGGGATTGACCCTACAACATTTTTCGAGCCGGAGGATTTTCAGGGAATCCACAATTTCAACACACCTGATACCGCTACTTTGCTGGGAACAGCGACCTCCGCAATCGCCGAAACGGGCTTGCGGGAGATTGCGTCCACCGTGATAAATCTGCAAAGGCAGGAAAAAAATCATGTTTACACATTTGCAGACAATGGCGATGTTAGCGATAATAATACCGTATCAAATACAGAGAGGAGCTTTGACAATGAACGCGATAACTTACACCGAAATGAACGGATACAGGATTCCCGACCTGACCTTGCCGGAGGAACCCGAAGCAGAGCTTGGCAGATACGCCCTCATGCGCCGACATTATCTGATGAACCACCGCAAGGGGCTGTTCAGCCGATTGCTGATGAACGGCGGGTTGAACCTGCACCTGACGGAAATCGAGCAGACAGCGATGGAACGGCTGGAATTGCAGACCGCGCAGATGGCGAACGCCGAGGGCGTGACGGAGCAGATGAAAGCCGAGAACCCCATGCAGTGGATTCAGCGGATGACCAGCATTCGCAATCGCGTGGAGGAAACGATTCTCAGCGACCTGATTTACAGTTAGACCAGTTTCCAAGTCCCGAAGAACAACAGAACAGAATCGAAAAAGCGGAAGGTACGGCAGCAGCCGAAACACCTTCCGCTTTTTTGTTACCCATTCCGATGGAAGCGTTGGACGAGGAACTGACGCGTGGCAATGGAATGTTCCAGCCTAAATTTGCTATTTATCAACACTTTGAAGAGTTTCATACTGAGGACGAGAATGCCACATTCCTCAAAAAGTATTACGGTGACGGCGGGCATTCCCCCCTCAACGATATGGGATTTTGGATTAGCAACAGCGCGAAAGGCATGACCTTCACAAAGGACGATTTGAATCATACCGTGTCGTGGAATAAGGTTGGCAAGCGCGTGAAAGAGCTTATCGGCGCCGACCGTTTTCTGTCCACGCAAGACAAAGAAGTTTTCTACCCGCAATACTTTAAATATCAGGAAAACCGAGAAATATGGCGGCAGAAGAACGCCGCCTTGGACGCGGCAATTGATTTGCCCCCAGCAGAAAAACGCGCCACCCTTGTGCCGCGGATTGTGGATTTTCTCAATGGACTAAACGAACACAACCGTTACCTTAACAACAAGCTGACAGAAAACGGTTTTGAAGAAATCGCCGATACCGCAAGTACAGCGCAGATTGAAGCTATTTTAGCCGACCCCGTGCTGGCGCAGCAGCTGATGAACGCAATGCAAACCATCGGCGGCGCGGCGACAGGCGTGTTTGAACGCAACCACGGCTACCGTTTCCGCGAAGAAATTGCCGCGCTGTATGAACGCCACCCCACCTATCATTTGGGTGACACCGTATATATCGGCACTCATGAATATGAGGTGCTGTCCTTTGATGATTCCACAGTAAACCTGTTTGATACGGAATTTCCGCTTATACAAAAGGAAATGCCTCGCAAAGAATTTGACCGCAAGGTCGCTGAAAATCCCGCCAACGAACACCTGATGGAAATGGCGGCAGAACCCGTTGTCAGCGCAGAACCACAAGTTAAAGTAACACTTGAGGAATTAGCCACGGAAGATTCAATCGAACTATATATCCCTCAAGTTGGCGACCGTTACGAGATACAAGGGCGTATGTTCGTTGTGGATTCGATCAGCGAAGAATGGAATAGCGTCAGCTTGCAGGATGTAACCTTTCAGCAAAACGCAGGCTTCCCCATATTCAGGCGAGAATCGCTGGATTTTATCCGTCTGTATGCGCCTATTCAGGATTCGGTGGCAGAACCCAAAGCAGAGCCGACCGTAATCAGCCGCAAAGTCATCGAACCCCCGCTGTTTGATGTGGAACTGGTTAAACACCATATCCCGCAGCCAAATGAACCCACAATTATCCCTGCATGGGAAGCCCCCTCATCGAGGGAGCGGAAAAGGAAGCCCGCCCGCGTCAACTATTTTGACGCGTTCCCCGATGTTCCAATGGAGAAGCGGCACAACTTCAAAATCACGGACGACAACCTCGGGCACGGCGGCGCAAAGGCAAAGTTCAGGGCGAATATGGAAGCCATCAATCTGCTCCATGAACTGGAGTTTGACGGACGGCTTGCAACCACAGAGGAACAGGAAATCCTTTCGCGGTATGTCGGCTGGGGCAGTCTGGATGCGGCGTTCAAGGAGCATAATCCCGGCTGGGAGAACGAATTTATAGAGCTGTACAACACGTTGTCACCCGAAGAATACGAATCGGCACGGGCAACCACGCTCAATGCCCATTACACCAGCCCTACCGTTATCAAAGCAATCTACAAAGCTATTGAGCATATGGGTTTCAAGACGGGTAATATCCTTGACCCCGGCTGTGGAATCGGCAATTTTCAAGGCTTGCTCCCTAATAGCATGAGCGACAGCAAGGTCTACGGTATCGAGGTTGACCCCATCACAGGACGCATCGCGCAGCAGCTTTATCAGAAAAACAGCATCGCCATTCAAGGTTATGAGAAAACCGCGCTACCCGACAGTTTTTTCGACCTTGCAGTCGGCAATGTGCCGTTCGGCGGTTATGGTGTGAACGACAAAAAGTATAACAAGCTGGACTTCCATATACACGATTACTTTTTCGCTAAAACGCTGGATAAAGTGCGTCCCGGCGGCGTTGTTGCGTTCGTCACATCAAAGTTCACGATGGATAAGCAAAACCCAGCAGTTCGGAAATATATCGCACAGCGAGCCGAGTTATTGGGCGCAATCCGACTTCCCAACACCGCGTTCAAAGCGAACGCCGGAACCGAAGTCACAACGGATATTCTCTTTTTACAAAAGCGTGACCGTATTGTAGATGTGGAGCCGGACTGGATTCACCTTGACGAAACGGACGAGGGTTTTGCCATCAACAGCTATTTTGTAGAACACCCTGAAATGATACTCGGCACTATGTCGGGAGACAGCGGTGTGCGGATGTACGGCAACGAAAACAGCACGACTTGCGTACCTTTTCCCGACCGTGACTTATCTGATTTGTTGGATGAAGCCATTCAGAACATCCACGCGGAAATCACCGAATATGAGCATGATGAGGAAGAACAGGACACAGACAATTCTATCCCCGCCGATCCATCTGTGCGCAACTTTTCCTTTGCGGTGGTAGACGGCAAGGTGTATTTCCGTGAAAACAGCCGCATGAAACCGCAGGAGCTGCCCGCCACCACCGAAAGTCGCATTCGAGGAATGATTGCCATACGCGACTGTGTGCGGACGCTGATTGAATATCAAACCGAGGATTATCCCGAAAGCGATATTCAAGCGGAGCAGGCGAAACTCAACCGCCTGTACGATGCTTTCACCAAGAAATACGGGTTGATAAGCTCCCGCGCCAATGTATCCGCATTTGGTAGCGACAGCAGTTTCCCACTGCTGGGCGCGTTGGAGGTCGTGGGCGAGAACGGCAATTTGCTCCGCAAAGCTGATATGTTCAACAAACGCACCATACGACCGAAAACTGAAATCACCCATGTGGACACAGCGAGCGAAGCGTTGGCGGTATCCTTGGGCGAAATGGCGCGGGTAGACCTTGACTATATGGCAGGGCTTGCTGATATGTCAGAGGAAACCATGATACAAGAGCTTTCGGGCATCATATTTCAAGACCCGGCAAGCCACCGCTGGGTAACGGCTGACGAGTACCTTTCGGGCAATGTGCGCGAGAAATTGACCGTTGCGAAGAACGCGGCTGCAAACAACCCCGATTTTGCGGTGAATGTCACCGCGCTGGAAGCCGTTCAACCCACCGACCTGACCGCCGCCGAGATTTCCGTGCGTTTAGGCGCAACATGGCTGCCCGTGGAGATGGTTCAGCAGTTTATATTTGAATTGCTTGAAACGCCGCGCTATGCCCAGTGGAACATCAAGGTGCATTATTCCCAACACACTGCCGAATGGAACATCGAGGGGAAATCCGGCGACCGTAGCAATGTCAAAGTCTACAACACCTACGGCACAGGCAGAGCCAATGCCTATAAAATCATGGAAGAAACGCTAAATCTACGCGATGTTCGGATTTTTGATTATGTAGAGGACACTGATGGAAAGAAAACCGCCGTTCTCAACAAAAAGGAAACTATGATAGCGCAAGCAAAGCAGGAGCAAATCAAGGCGGCGTTCGCCGAATGGATATGGAAAGACCCGCAGCGGCGCAACGCGCTCACCCGCCTGTATAACGACCGTTTCAACGCCACACGCCCCCGCGAGTACGACGGTTCCCACATTGAATTTGTTGGTATGAACCCGACCATTGACCTACGTGAGCATCAGGTAAACGCCGTGGCGCACATTGTTTACGGCGGGAACACTCTACTCGCGCACGAAGTCGGTGCGGGAAAAACATTTGAAATGATTGCCGCCGCAATGGAAATGAAACGGCTGGGTCTGTGCCATAAGAGCATGGTGGTTGTGCCGAATCATATTATCGAGCAGTTTGCCGCTGAGTGGTTACAGCTTTATCCGAGCGCAAACATCCTTGTTGCCACAAAAAAAGATTTTGAGCCTAAGAATCGCCGCAAATTCTGTGCGAGGATTGCCACAGGCGACTACGATGCTGTCATCATCGGACATTCGCAATTTGAGAAAATCCCCATGAGCGCAGAATATCAGCGGCAGATTCTTGAAAACCAGCTTGATGATTTACTTGACGGTATCGCTGACGCTAAGAAAAACAAGGGCGATAATTTCACCGTCAAGCAGCTTGAAAAGAGCCGGAAATCGTTGCAATTGCGACTGGATAAACTCAATGACCAAAGCCGAAAAGACGATTTGGTGACCTTTGAAGAACTCGGCGTTGACCGCCTGTTTGTGGACGAGGCACATGGCTACAAAAACCTGTTCCTCTACACAAAAATGCGGAACGTGGGCGGTGTTGCCCAGACCGAAGCGCAAAAATCCAGCGATATGTTTATGAAGTGCCGCTACCTTGACGAACAGACCGAGGGGCGCGGTGTGATTTTTGCCACAGGCACCCCTATTTCCAACAGCATGGTGGAGCTTTATTCCCTGCAACGGTATCTGCAATACGAATCCCTGCGAAGGCACAATCTGCACCACTTTGACGCATGGGCGAGTACCTTTGGCGAGACGGTTACGGCGATTGAGCTTTCTCCGGAAGGGAGCGGATACCGAGCTAAGACCCGATTCGCTAAATTTTACAATCTCCCCGAGCTGATGAATATGTTCCGCGAAGTTGCCGATATTCAGACCGCCGAAATGCTCAATCTCCCTGTGCCAAAAGCGAATTTCCACACGGTTGTGGTAGAGCCGAGCGAAATGCAAAAAGAAATGGTATCGGACTTGGCTGAACGCGCAGAAAAGGTGCGGAACAAAATGGTAGACAGTCATGTTGACAATATGCTTTGCATAACCAACGACGGCAGAAAGTTGGCTCTTGAGCAAAGATTGATGAACCCCATGCTGCCCGATTACGAACAGGGTAAGTCGGCTATCGCCTCCGAGAATATCTTCCGTCATTGGGAAGAAGGTAAAGCCGACAGGCTGACCCAGCTTGTTTTTTGCGATTTATCCACACCGAAAAAAGATGGTTCTTTCAGCGTTTATGACGATTTAAGAAACAAGCTGACCGCCAAAGGCGTACCCGCCGAGGAAATTGCGTTTATCCATGACGCTGACACCGAAGCGCGTAAAAAGGAGTTGTTTGCCAAAGTCCGTGAGGGCAAGGTGCGGGTGCTGATGGGCAGTACGCAGAAAATGGGAACAGGCACAAACGTCCAAGACCGCGTTGTCGCCATGAGCCGCCTTGATGTTCCGTGGCGACCGTCAGATATTTCACAGCAAAATGGGCGCGGTATCCGTCAGGGCAACCGCAACCCGGAGGTTCACATTTACACCTATGTCACATCGGGAACTTTTGACGCGTACAGCTATCAGCTCATAGAAACCAAGCAGCGGTTTATCTCACAAATCATGACGGGCAAATCGCCTGTTCGCAGCGCAGAGGACGTTGACGAGCAGGCGTTATCTTATGCCGAAATCAAGGCACTCGCCACAGGCAATCCCATGATTATTGAAAAATGCGAGTTGGAAATGCAGGTCAGTAAGCTGAAACTGCTCAAAGCCAGTCATCTCAGCCAACGGTATGATTTGGAGGACAGGCTGCTGAAAAAGTATCCCGCCGACATCAAGCGGCTGACCGAGCGAATCGCCGGATACGAAAAGGACATTGAAACCGTTCAGGGCTTGGTTATGCCTGACGGTTATCCAATGACAGTTAAAGGAATCTCTTTCACGCCGGAGGACAAAAAGGCGGCGGGCACGGCTATCCTTGAAGCCTGTAAAGCTATGACAAACCCCGAACCCGTTCCGCTTGGCAGCTACCGTAATTTTGATATGGAGCTTTCCTTTGATGTGTTCAGTCGCGAATACCGCATTACCCTCAAAGGTGGATTATCCCATGCGGTGCCGCTTGGTGACAACGCTTTCGGTAATATCACCCGTTTGGACAACGCGTTGGAGGGTATGGAGCCGAAGCTGGCGGGTTGTAAGGAGCAGTTGGAACAGGCAAAAGCGCAGATGGCGAACGCCAAAATCGAGGTGGAAAAACCATTCCCGCAGGAAGCGGAGCTTGACGAAAAAACGTCACGTCTTGCCGAAGTCAATATCGCCCTGAATCTCGATAAACGCGAGCCTGAGCTTATGGAAGGTGTGCCGGACGAGGGCGAAATGGAGCCGCAGAAAAAAGACAGAGGGCGCGACCGATGAACCGATATATCAACATTCCCGATATGCTTACACGCAAACCGAATTGGGTTGTGTGGGGCGTGATCGGTGAGCCGCTTAAAGCGCCGTTTCAACCCGAAAGCCTGCTGCGACTTAAAAGCATTCCCGCAAAATCCGGTGTTCCCAACACATGGGGCGCATTTGAAAGTGCCACGCAATGTGTACGGCGCGGGCTTGCCGCAGGCATCGGCTACGAGTTTGAGCAGCGTGACGCCATTCTGCGCGGCAGGGAGGCACCCAATTCGCCTTTGGCGAGAAGTGTCATTTATGGCATTGACCTTGACCATGTAATCGAAAATGGCGTAATCAAGCCCGAAGCCAAAAGCATTGTCGAAAAGCTGGCTTCCTACACGGAGGTCAGCCCCAGCGGTCACGGATTGCACATTTTCGTCACTGCCGATAGCGCCAATATCACCCGACACCGCAAACAAGGCGGGTTCGTGGAGATTTACAGTAACGCGCGGTATTTCACCGTAACAGGCAACCTCTACGGCGATTATAACCGCATTGAAAACCGCCCTGCCGAGCTGCAACAGCTGCACGACCAATATCTTTTACCCGAACCGATAAAAACCGTTGCTCCCACCTATTCTGTGGAATCACCACAAAACGCGGGTTCTTTTTTACAACGAGGGCTACTCAAAGACCCTGTTCTTCGTTCCTGCTGGAACGGTGAACGGCGGCGCGGCGATGAAAGCGCGTCCGACCAAGCCCTGATGAACAAGTTGGCATATTGGTGCAACGCCGACCCGCA
Source organism: uncultured Oscillospiraceae bacterium (assembly GCA_964424175.1). Taxonomy (GTDB): domain Bacteria; phylum Bacillota; class Clostridia; order Oscillospirales; family Oscillospiraceae; genus UBA2658. The sequence goes on from CAYRIA010000028.1 coordinate 8,891, forward strand.
AGCGATGATTGCGGCGTTTTTACAAAGTCCCTATTACGCGGAGAAAGACGACGCACACAAACGAAAATGCCAGCGGTCGAATTATCTTCGGGGCACAGCCAATGCCGCCTGTGCCTCCCTGCGATCCACGGCGCGGGAGGATACGGAACGATATCAACGCAACAAATCACGAAATGAAGCGAGGTGAAAACCAATGCGAGAGTATAAAGTAAACATCACCGAAACGGTCATGCGTTGTATATGGGTGCTGGCAGACGACCCGCAGGATGCAATCAACATTGCGGAACAAACCTATTCACGACAAGAGACGCTTGATGTGAGCTTTGATGTTGAGGCGTCAGAATGGCGCGAACACCATTAAATAAGGAGGATATTCATTTGAAAAAGTACAAAGTGACCATCACTGAAAAGCTTAAAATGGAAGTGGAGGTAGAAGCACCAAACCGTATAGAGGCGGAGCGGCTTGTTAATAAGCAATGGATTGACGGCGACTATATCCTCGACGCCGACCGTTTCACAGGTGTGGATTTCAAGGCTGTTCCGGTTCAGAGGGAGCGGGGTTACGAACGCTGATGCTTACGAAAAATAATGATCGAAATAAAACACGCGCGGGCTTTAGGAGTGTCTATCGTCTTATCAAGCATTGCCTTTTGTCCCCAAAAGGCGGGGTCACCACCCAAGGGTGATTGACTTGTCAGGTGCTGCGCCCCTGAAACCCTGCCGGAAAGGAGCATTCTATGACCAATCGAACTCTTGAAATAAAAGTGAGATTTACCCGTAATGAGCTTTCTTCTCTCGATAAAAAAGTTAAGCGCACGGGAATGTCCCGTGAGGGCTATGTGCGCACCCTCTGCAACAACAAGACCCCCGTGGAGCTGCCGCCCGCCGATTACTATGCACTCATCCGTGAGGTGCGGGCGTTGGGCAATAATCTCCATCAAATCGCCTATAAAGCAAATTCGCAAGGGCTACTCGACACGCCGTTATTCAAACGCCACGCAGACAATATTACAGCGGTCGCCGATAAGCTCACGGCGGTTTGTTTGCCGCGGGAAAACAGATAATGGCGGTTACAAAAATGTGGGCGGTGCGCTCGCGGCTTGACCACCTTGTGGATTATGTAGTCAATACCAATAAGACCGAAAATCCTCATTACGGTGATTTGCATGATGTATTGGAATATGCTGCTGATGATGCCAAAACCGAGCAGAAATATTATGTCACAGGGTTAAACTGTCAGCCCGAAACGGCATATACCGCCATGTCTGATTCTTTGAAACTGAGCGATAAAAAGCTGCGCGTTTTGGCATACCACGGGTATCAGGCGTTTGCCGTAGACGAAGTAACCGCTGCCACCGCGCACGAAATTGGCGTAAAGTTGGCACAGGATTTATGGGGCGACCGCTTTCAGGTTATCATTGCCACCCACTTGAACACAGGGAAATTCCACAACCATTTTGTGTTGTGTTCCACTTCCTTTATAGACGGAAAACGGTATCATGCCTGCAAACAGTCCTACGCGCAGATGCGAAAAGTGTCCGACCGCTTGTGCAGTGAATATGAGCTGTCGGTTATCGACAATCCGAAATTCGGGCGCACCAAGCATTATGCTGAAATTGTAGCCGAGCGCAATGGTCATCCCACATGGAGAGATTTGCTTAAAGTCGATGTAGACGAAGCCATTTCGCAGAGCATGACAGAGAGCCAGTTTATTGCCAACTTGAAAAAGCGCAGGTATGAGGTCAAGCTGGGCAAGTATATCTCCGTCAGACCACCCGGAAAGGAACGGTTTTCGCGGCTAACCACCAAGCTCGGCGACGAGTATTCCAGAGAGAAGATCATCAAGCGGATGCGGACGCAAGGCAGACCGAAGCTCCCTAACCCCGAACCCAAGCCGAAGGTCGTAACGGTGAAATTCAAGGGCAACCTGAAAACCGCCAAAAAGCTCACAGGTTTCCGTGCTCTCTACGTTCACTACCTTTATCTGCTGGGAAAGATTCCGAAGAACAAACCGCGACTGCTATCCAAAATCCACTTCCTCTATCGGGAGGACCTGCTGAAAATAGATAAAATCTCAAAGGAAATCACGCTGCTCTGCCGTCATCGGATTGATACGTCGGAACAGCTTTTTTCATACAAGGACACTTTGGACGAGGAAATGAAAACGCTCACGAAACAGCGGCAGGAGCTTCGCAATAAAATACGCCGCCCCAAAGATGAGGCGACGGTTACGGAGGTAAAAGGGCAAATATCTCTCTTATCTGCCCGCATGAGCGAAATCCGAAAGGAGGTGGTGCTGTGCGACGACATTGCCGCCCGCAGCCAGCAAATCAAGGAGAAAACCGAGAAAGTGCGGCAAGATCAAATTCAAAATCAAAACAGGAAGGAGAAAAACCGATATGAACAATTCAGGTGACGCAGCAGAACAAATTGTACGAATCAGTTTAGAGGGCGCGGATTACGCTATCCGCATTGTCGGTTCCGGCGCGAAGAACATTGCGGCGTTTTTACTTGCCGCGTTCAAGAGCGACGGCACGGACGGCAAGACCAAACTGCGTGGCAAGGAACGGCTTGTCAATATGCTCAAAAGTGGCAAGGAAACAAAAATCTTTGCAGTAAAAAACAGCGACTTGGAACAGTTCACAAGGGAAGCCAAACGCTACGGCATTGTCTATTGCGTACTCAAAGACAAAAACGGAACACCAAACGGCACTTCCGAGGTCATGGCGAAAGCCGAGGATGCAAGCAAAATCAGCAGGATTATGGACAGGCTGGAATTTGCTGCCGTACCGTTGGCGACCGTAGAAGCCACGCCGACCGAACGCAGAAGCCAATCCGCGACGCGCGGGGAACTTGACCGTGACGATACCGAAAAACTGCTTGACCAGTTGCTCGGCGAGGACGGCGTTCCCGCGGGTGACCAGCCCGAAGCGGATAAGGCACAGAACGCCGCCGCACAGGAGCAGCCCCAAAACCCTACCCCAGCAGAGGACAGCCCTTTTTTTCGCAAAGGGCGCGGCGAGCGTCCGTCCGAACCTCGCTCAGAGATGCCATCGCCATCCGCAGAGGATACACGGGCGACTAAAAAGCCAAGGTCGGTTCGCGAGTTTTTACGGGAGCATAGGTTGCAGAACAACAAAAAGCGGGAGGACAAACAGCCCGACCGCGTACAGCCGGACGTAAAAGCGAAATCACAGCAGAAATACCCGCAGCACCAACAGCCGCAGAATCGCGGCAAAAAGAATAAATCCAAGAATAAGGAGCGTGGCTGATATGCCGGAAAACTATGATGACCTCATTGTCCAGAATGTAAAGAAACCTGAAACCGCTGCCCCACCGCAGGAGCGGCTTTCCGATGAAGAATATGCGGCGAAGAAAAAGATTGAGCGAGAAGATCTCTCCGATATGGCGAAGCAAGCCGAAACCGAGATTACCGGGGCCGGTGGGAAGTTTCAGCAATACCTGAACACCCTTGCCCGATTTGAGCGGTATTCGGCGCAAAACACTTTGCTGATTTTTGCCCAGCGACCTGACGCGACAAGGGTCGGTGATTTTGACCATTGGAAAGAGCAGGGCGAATACGTCAACAAAGGAGCGACGGGCATTGCCATCTTTGAGCCGGGAAAGGAATATAAACGCGAGGACGGCAGCACGGGCGTGAGCATGAATATCAAGAAGGTTTTTGACATCTCACAGACCAGCGTGAAAGATAAAACGCCGCCCGCGCCGCGAGAAATCCGCACCCTGCTCAAAGCCCTGATGAGCAACTCACCCACACCCATCAAACTGGTGGACAGTTTGCAAGAAGGAACCGGAGCGCATTACAGCGAGTCGCGTGATGTGATTGAAGTGGTACGCGGACTGGACGGCGAGAGCCTATTCCGCTGTTTGGCGCAAGAAATCGCTTATGCCGAACTCGACCACCAAAACACCGACACCCTTCAATGCAACGACAAAGGCTTTGCCGCTTATGCCGCATCCTATGCCCTTTGCGCCAAATACGGCATTGATACAAAAGGATATAGCTTTGCTGATGTGCCGAACTATTTCGCAAACCGCGACGGCAAGGAGGTTCGCGGCGAAATCAAGACCATCCGCGACACGGTAAACGATGTTGCTACCCGTATGGCAAAGGTGCTTGAACCCCAGAAAAATGCCCCGGCACAAGAGGTGCGGTCATGAAAGAAGAAGTCAAAGTCATGGAGCTTGACCGTTCCGAACAGGGCGCGGTTTTGACCGCGCTCAACGACCTGCGCAACAAACGCATTTCCGAATATAAATCCACCAATACAGTGGATGACCTCATCGAGGAACTGTTTTCTGCCCCAACGAAAAAGGTAAAGGTTCGCAGCGGTGACGCGCGATAACCTGCGGCAAACGCTGTTCCTTTCCGCGCTTGGACTGATACCCGTGGTATGGCTGGGGCTGCTTATCGCCCCCGCCATATCGGGCGACCAGAGTCTGGCTGACAGACTGCCCGAAATTATAACCAACCTGACGGCGGCGTTTAACAATCCGTTTCATATAACGATTTGCGAGGACAGCCTGAAAACTGTTCTCTTTTTTATCGTCGTCTATGGGTTCGGTATCGGGATATATTTTTCTACCAAGCGCAACTATCGCCGTCGTGAGGAACATGGTTCCGCAAAATGGGGCGACGCGACAACCGTAAATAGGCGGTACAGGGACAGAGTGTTTGCCGATAACAAACTACTCACGCAAAACGTCCGCATGGGATTCAATGTGAAAAAGCACAGGCGCAACCTCAATGTGCTGATTTGCGGCGGTTCCGGCGCGGGCAAGACGCGGTTTTACGCGAAACCAAACGTCATGCAATGCAATTCCAGCATGGTTATCCTCGACCCAAAGGGCGAAATTCTGAGGGACACGGGGCATTTGTTGGAGAGCAAAGGCGTAAAGGTACGGGTGCTGGACTTAATCAATATGGAGAAATCCTATTGTTACAACCCTTTTGTTTATCTTCAAAACGACACCGATGTGCAGAAACTCGTCACCAATCTGTTCAAGGCGACCACCCCCAAAGGTTCTCAGTCGCAAGACCCGTTTTGGGACAACTCAGCATCCATGCTGCTGTCCGCACTCATATTCTATCTTCGCCATGAAGCCCCGGAGGATGAGCAGAATTTCGGCATGGTTATGGAGATGCTCAGAGCGGCCGACACGCGGGAGGACGACGAGGACTTTCGCTCTCCGCTGGACGATTTATTTGACATTCTGGAATCCGAGGAACCCGACCATATCGCGATGAAGTATTATAAGCTCTATCGCAAGGGTTCGGGCAAAACCCTAAAATCCATTCAAATCACTCTCGCCGCAAGACTGGAAAAATTCAACCTTTCGGAAATGGAGAAGCTGACCGCCACGGACGAGCTGGATATTGTAAAAATGGGAATCGAGAAAACTGCGCTGTTTATCATCATTCCCGACAGTGATACCAGCTTTAACTTCCTTGTCAGCATTCTCTACACGCAGTTATTCCAAACCCTGTTTTATCAGGCTGACCATGTTCACAAGGGTGCGTTGCCCACCCACGTTCATTTCATTATGGACGAATTTGCGAACGTCGCTCTCCCTGATGACTTTGAGAAAGACCTGTCTACCATGCGTTCACGCGGCGTGTCGGTTTCGATTATCCTGCAAAATCTGGCGCAGTTAAAGGCTTTGTTTGAAAAGCAATGGGAAAGCATCATCGGAAATTGCGATGAATTTCTCTTTTTAGGCGGAAACGAGCAGTCCACTCATAAATACGTTTCCGAGCTTTTGGGCAAAGAAACCATCGACACAAACACCTTCGGGCAATCCACTGGGCGCAACGGAAATTACAGCACCAATTTTCAAAACAGCGGGCGTGAGCTTCTCACCCCGGATGAGGTTCGGATGCTGGCCAATCGCTTTGCCCTTTTGTTTATCCGCGGCGAACGCCCGATTCAGGATGACAAATATGACATCCTACGCCATCCTTGTGTTGGCGCGACCACGGACGGACACGGCAACGCTTATGACCACGGCACGGAAAGCCGTTCGAGTGGCACGTTGCAACTTATACGACCGTCTACGCTGCCCGAAAAACAGCCCGAAACACCGGAGGAACACACAATCACTTACGCACTCTATTCCGAAACGGATTTAGAGAATTTGTTTGATGTAAAGGAGAGCGAGAAGAATGAAAACATTCAAAAACAAACTGTTCCACAAGGACAGCCCCGAAAAAAGCCAAAACCACAAGACGACAAGCCGGTCTACCCTGAACGGCGGCGTTAAAAGAGGATTCCGTGTTTACGCTGCCATTGTGATGGCGTCGACGCTGATTCTGACCTGCGGAGTGACGGCGTTTGCGGCCACCGATGACCCCTTGACGGTTGTAAACAACCTGAGCGACTTCATTTTCGGTTTGATTCGCGCAATCGGTCTTATCCTGCTCGGATTCGGCATCGTGCAGATTGGCTTATCGCTTAAATCACACGACCCATCACAGCGAGCTAACGGATTTTTGACCCTTGCGGGCGGGGTAATTATTACCTTTGCCAAAGAAATTTTAAGCCTTATCACAGGAGGTTGATGACCATGTCAAACTATATCGACAAATGCGAATGCCATATCCATTCCCTTGACGGCGGGCTTGCACAAGCGACCATCCTTGAAAAAATCGGTGACAACAAATATCTGGCACAATACGGCGATGTAAAATGCACCGCTATTTTTAACCCTTTTGTAGGCAGATATTATGTTGACGATAAATACGGGATTGTGCGCGATAAAAAGCCCATCAACAGGGAGCGGTGAGGGCGAGATATACGGGAAGGCTGTCAACCGAACGCTTGCGTTCGGTTGCACAGTTCTTCCCTATCTTTTTAGGAAAGCGAGGTGGTCACAAAAATGAGTTGGGTTACAGATAACCTTGAAAACGCACTGGAAACTTGGAATAGCAAACTTGCCGAGATATGGCAGCTAATCACGCAAAGCCCCGAACAATTTAAGGGCGGGACAATATGGAACGTAATCGTTGATATTCACGGCGCAGTTCAAGCAATCGGGCTTGGGTTATTGGTTCTGTTTTTCGTTATCGGTGTCATGAAAACCTGCGGTTCGTTTGCAGAACTTAAAAAGCCGGAACACGCTCTAAAAATATTTATACGGTTTGCGCTTGCAAAAGCCGTCGTGACCTACGGACTGGAACTGATGATGGCACTCTTTAATATCGTGCAGGGCTTGATGTCTACCATCATGTCAGCTTCGGGAATCGGCGGTGCAACACAAACAGTTTTACCGGACAGTATCCGAACGGCGATAGACAACACGGGTTTTTTTGAATCCATTCCATTATGGGCAGTGACGTTGATAGGCGGGCTGTTCATCACGGTGCTTTCATTCGTGATGATTATGAGTGTATACGGGCGGTTTTTCAAGCTCTATCTCTACACCGCTATTGCACCTGTGCCGTTATCAACCTTTGCCGGGGAGCCGAGCCAATCGGTCGGAAAAGCGTTTATTAAAAGTTATTGCGCCGTCTGCCTGGAGGGTGCGATTATCGTATTGGCTTGCATCATCTTTTCGCTTTTCGCGTCAAGCCCGCCAGCGGTAGACGCAAGCGCAGCGGCGGTCACGCAAGTATGGGCATATGTCGGAGAATTATGCTTTAACCTCTTGGTTTTGGTCGGCACGGTTAAAATGGCAGACCGTGTCGTTCGAGAACTCATGGGGCTTTAAAGAATGGGAGGAAATCAAATGGCATATAACAACGCAATCAATTCCGGCGACCCGCAGGCGGTTGAAAAGCTGACCGCGAAGCTGGAGAAATGCAAGAAAGCACAGGCGTATATGAAGGATGTCAACGCCTATTACCGTAAATTTGGCACTTGCAAGGGCTTTCCCGATATGACGGACACCACGGCGGTGAAGCTGGACGCGCACGTCGGCAGCCGCTCTTGGGTAACGCAGCCCTTTGACAGCTACGAGCTTACGAATAACAACAGCGAAATCAAGCGGCTGGAGGGCAGAATCCAAACCGTCACCCGCAAGCAGGAGGTCGGATTTTCCGGCTGGGAGTTTGAGGGCGGCAGAGCCGAAGCCAACACCGACATGAACCGTTTGCAGCTTTTCTTTGACGAAAAGCCAAGCGAGAGCCAGCGGGCGAACCTGAAATCCAACGGCTTCAAATGGGCGCCGTCGCAGGAGGCGTGGCAACGACAGCTCACTGACAACGCCATCTACGCGGCGGGGCGGCTGGACTTCGTAAAACCCAGCGACGGCAGGACAGTTCGGGAGCATCAACCCAAAGCTCCCACTAAAGATACGGGGGCGAGATAATGGAGGTTAAGATTAACCGCGATATCCGTGAATACACCGAATCCATGTTTTTCGGATTGAGCTTGCGGCAGTTTATATTTTCGATTCTTGCCTGCGGTGTCGCTGTGGGCATTTATTTCGGTCTGAAAGACTATTTAGGTACCGAAACAGTATCTTGGATGTGTGTGTTGGGAGCCGCACCTTTTGCTGCTGTCGGATTTATAAAATACCATTCTATGACCGCGGAACAATTTTTATGGGCGTGGCTGAAGTCTGAATTTCTTATGCCCCGCCGCCTGACTTTTGGGGCGGCGAACAGCTATTACGAGTTATGTAAAGGAGGGCTGTACCTTGATTAAGACGCTCAAAACCCTATTCAAACAGGATAAAGAAAAGTTTCTCATACCGAAATCTGTCCAGCAGGCTATCCCCATTACCGCCGTCTATGAGGATGGCATTTTTCTTTTAGGAATGAAATACAGTAAATCCTTTCGATTTGACGATATCAACTACGCCGTTGCTTCAAGAGAAGATAAAGAAGCGATGTTTTTAG
>CAYRIA010000029.1:0-9456 GCA_964424175.1 uncultured Oscillospiraceae bacterium
AAAGCCGCTCCGGCGAAAAAGCACTCTTTGTTTCTTGAGCAAAAGCGCCTAAAGCTCCCCGGCTACGGCGCTGCGCCGAGACCGTTAACGTCTCCGGGTCTGCGCGGAAACGCGCCGGCCTTCCGTCCTTACAAAAGAAACAAGCTCGACATCAGAAAAGAACCTGTCCCAAAAGCTAAAGTCTGAAAGGAGTTTGTATCCATGGGCGAATGGAAAAAAACAGCCTGCGTGCTCTGCGCGCAGAACTGCGGCCTTGAAATGGAGGTCGAGGACGGGAAGATCATCAAAGTGCGGGGGGACAAATCCAATCCCCGCAGCCAGGGCTATTGCTGCCGCAAGGGCCTGAGCATGGCGCATTACGAGCACCACGCGGATCGGCTCGCCTATCCGCTGAAAAAGGTCAATGGCCGACACGAACGCATTTCCTGGGAACAGGCCATTGAAGAAATTTCCGCAAAGCTCCTGTCCATCAAGGAGACCCACGGCGGAAACACCATTGCCTATATGGGCGGCGGCTCCGTCGGCGGGCAGATGGAATGCGCGCTCGGTCTCAAGCTGCTGGCTGCCCTCGGCTCGCGCAACTTCTACTCCTCGCTCGCTCAGGAGTTTTCAAATGTCTACTGGGTGGACGGCCGCATCACCGGCAGGCAGGGCATGGCCTCCCAGCCGGAAACCCACAAGGCTGACACAGTCGTTGCCTGGGGCTGGAACGGCTGGATGAGCAACCAAGAGCCGCGGGCGCGCAATCTGATTCTTGATTTGGAAAAAAACCCCGATAAGCGCCTGATTGTCATCGACCCCCGTCTGTCAGAGACGGCCGAGCACGCCGATATTCATTTGCAGCTCAAGCCCGGCTCGGATACGATGCTGCTCAAGGCCATGATCCGCATCGTCCTCGACAACGGCTGGGACGACAAGGACTTCCTCGCCGCCCACGTCAGCGGTTGGGAGGAGACGGAGAAGTTCTTTAGCGGCTTCGAGGCCGAGCGCGCCGTTACCGAGGTTTGCGGGCTGGACTACGACAAGGTGGTCGAGGCCACGCGCATCATCGCCACCACGAAATCCTGCATCCACCCCGATTTGGGCATCTATATGAACCGCAACTCCACGATGAACAGCTTCCTGATATACATCCTGCGGATTATCACGGGACGCATGTGCGTCGAGGGCGGCCAGTGCATCCCCGCCATGCTCTATCCCATGGGCAGTCACACCGATGAGCGCAATCCCAAGATCTCCCGCACCGCGCGGCACGGTATGTTCCCCGTCTGCGGCGTGTTCCCGCCGTCCATTTTCCCGGATGAGGTTCTGGGCGATAATGCCGACCATCTGCGCGCAGTGATCGTCAGCGCCTGCAACCCCCTGCGCTCCTATCCGGATACCAAGGCTTTTGAAAAAGCTTTCCAGGCACTGGACCTTTCCGTTTGCATTGATGTCTGCTATAATGAAACGGCAAGAGCCTGCGACTATGTGCTGCCCTGCGCAAGCTACATGGAAACCTACGACACGGTCTGCTTCAACTTTGAGTTCCCCGACCTGTATTTCCAAATGCGCCAGCCGGTACTGCCGCCGTATAGCGATGCGTGCAAGGAAGGCTCGCAGATGATGCTGGAGCTCTTGGAAAAGCTGGGGGCGATTCCCGAGCTGCCGCAGTCGCTCTTTGACGCGGCAAACGAGGGCATCACGGGCTACTGCGTTGAATTGATGCTCTGGATGCAGGAAAATATGGAGCATATGCGGATGCTGCCTGCCATCATCGCCAAAACCCTCGGCCCGGCGCTCGGCTCCTACAACCAGTCGCTGATTGTTGCTCTGCTGATTGGCGCGAGCAAGGCCTTCAAGGTCGGTGCAACAGCCCTCGGCTATCCGGACGGCGACGACCTGAGCTTCACCGAGACGGTGTTTGAGGACATCAAAAAGCATCCCGAGGGCATGATCCTCGCGCGTTTCCAGTGCGACAATTTCCGCCTGCTGAAAACGGAAGACCGCAAGCTCAATCTCCGCATCGAGGAGCTTGACGGACAACTCGAAAACGCGTCCATTGAAAACGAGCTGAAGGCGCTGGCACCCGACAAGGAGTTTCCCATGTTCCTGCACGCCGGCCTGCACCATGAAACGGTGATTAACACCATTCTCCGCAACCCCGAATGGAACAAGGGACGCGAGGCGGACAACATGTTCATGCACGCAGCAGACGCGCAGCGGCTCGGTCTCAAGGACGGCGACAGGGTGCGCGTGACGACAAAGGTCTCCTCTGCGGAGCTGACGGTCGAAGTCAGCCCCCACACTGCCGAAAACTTCGTTTACATCCGCCACGGCCGCGGCCTGATCTATCAGAACGTGCAGTACGGCGTGAACGTCAACGAGCTGGTTTCCTCTCTTGACCGCGACGAGCTGTGCACCCCGATGCACCGGCGCGTGCCCTGCAGAGTGGAGAAGCTCTAACGATCATAAAACACCTGTTTCTTGAGCAAAAGCGCCTAAACCTTACGGCACGGCGCTGCGCCGGCCTGCGCGGCGGATATCCCCCATCCGCTGCGCCGGTCCCGGGGTTTGGTTGGAAACGACCCGGCCTTCCGTTGTGAAAAAAGAAACGGCTGCGCCCTTGCGGGAATCCGCAGGGTGTGGTTTTGTTGCGGCGCGGTTTCTTTTTTCAAAGAGACCGCGCCGCTTGTTTAATTTGAACGGATGAATTTTGGTGCTGTGATCCTCGCCGGCGGGCAAAGCCGCCGCATGGGCGAGAGCAAGGCAAAACTGAAAATCGACGGAAAACGCTTCCTCGACAGGCTTGCGGAGGAGCTTTGCGACTTCGGTGAGTTGATTGTATCTGTCGACGAGCCGGGGCGGCACCCGGACATCGCCTATCCTATGGTCGGGGATGTTTTTCCCGGCTGTGGCCCGATGGCGGGACTGCACGCGGCGCTTTCTATCTGCCGCGCAGATGCGCTGCTGGCGCTCAACTGCGACCTGCCGCTGTTTGGACGGGCACTGGGGGAAAGACTGTGCGCGCTGATGGACGAGGACACAGACGTGGTTGCCCCCCTGTCCGACGAGGGGCGAATACAGCTGCAATGCGCACTTTACCGCCGGGGCTGCGCCGCCGTTTTTGAAAAATACCTCGTATCCGGCAATTACCGCATCCGCGACGCACTGGCCGAGCTTCGCGTCAAGCCCGTGTATCTGCCCGCATATTCCCTGATGCTGACGAATGTGAACACCCGGGAAGACTACGAAAAGCTCCTACGGAAGGAAGGGTTTCAATGACGCTCATCAACACCCTTGATGCCTCGGGACACATCCTCTGCCACGATTTGACGCAGATTATTCCCGGCGTCGTCAAGGGCGCGCGCTTTTGCAAGGGGCACGTCGTCACACCGGAGGATATTCCCGTTCTGCTCTCCATGGGCAAGGAGCACCTGTATGTCTGGGAACTATCGCCCGGCATGCTGCACGAGGACGACGCGGCACGCCGCCTGCTCGCGCTCACGCAAAATGAACACATGCATCCCACGGAGCCGCGAGAGGGCAAGATTGACCTTGTCGCCGACTGCAACGGCCTGTTTCTGGTCGACAAAGAGCGGCTGTTTGCCGTCAACTGCCAGGAAGAGCTCATCCTTGCCACACGCCACGGGAACACGGCGGTACGCAAGGGCGACAAGCTTGCCGGAATGCGCGTGATTCCGCTGATGATCGCGGAGGAAAAGCTGCAGGCAGCCGAAGAGGCGGCGGGTACGGAGCCGCTTGTGCGGCTCGTGCCCTTTGTCAAAAAAACTGCGGCCATTGTCACCACCGGCAGCGAAGTTGCCAAGGGGCTAATCAAGGACGCTTTCACGCCGGTTGTGGAGCGAAAGCTTGCAGAATACGGCATTTCGATGATCCACCACGCGCTTGTGGAAGACGACCATGAAAAACTGGTCGCAGAAATTTTGAAGGCGAAGGCTACGGGCGCGGACCTCATCGTCTGCACCGGCGGCATGAGCGTCGACCCGGACGACCGGACGCCCGCGGCGATTCGGGACAGCGGAGCAAAGATTGTCAGCTATGGCGCGCCTATGCTGCCCGGTGCGATGCTGCTGCTGGGTTATTACGCAGACGGAACCCCGGTGATGGGTCTGCCGGGCTGTGTGATGTATGCCAAGGCTACGATTTTCGATGTTCTTCTGCCGCGCATTGCTGCGGAGGTGCCGATCACGCGGGAGGACATTTCCCGCCTCGGCCACGGTGGGCTGTGCCTTGCCTGCGAAAGCTGCCATTACCCGGTTTGCCCATTTGGAAAGGGGGAATAGTCCTGAGGATTTCGCTTGAAGAGGCGCTGGAGCGCATACGGCGGACGCTGGGGCCGCTGCCCGCGGAAAACAGCGCGCTGAAAAACGCCCTCGGGCTAATCACCGCCGCGCCGGTCACGGCACCGATGGATCAGCCGCCTTTTCCGCGCTCGCCCTATGACGGCTACGCCCTCCGGGCAGAGGACAGCTTGGGCGCGTCGGCGGAAAACCCTGTTCTGCTTCGCGTGGTCGGGCAGAGCTTTGCGGGGCGGCCGGCTAGGGTGGCCGTCGGTAAAAACGAGGCCGTGCGGATTATGACCGGGGCTGTGATTCCCGCCGGTGCGGACTGTGTGCTCATGCAGGAGCGGACAGACTTCGGCGAGGAACAGGTGCAAATTTTCCAGAGCCTTGCCCCCTTTGAAAACTACTGCCCCAGGGGCGAGGATTACCGCGCCGGCGAACTGCTGATTCCGGCCGGAACGCGGGTCACAGCGGCGGTTCATGCCGTGGCCGCCAGCGCCGGCTGCACAACGCTTCCGGTGTATCCCAGGCCGTGGACGGCGGTGCTCTCCACGGGCGACGAGCTGGCCTTACCCGGAAGTCCCCTGGCGGAGGGGCAGATTTATAATTCCAACAATGCCTACTTAAGCGCCCGTCTGGCAGAACTGGGCGTGCCGGTGCTCCAGTTGAAGCCGGTCGACGACGAACTGGAGAAGATCGCTCTGGCAATTGCGGAGGCAGCTCGGCTGGCAAAGCTGGTGATTATGACCGGCGGGGTTTCCGTGGGGGAAAAAGACCTGGTTCCCGCCGCGCTGGAGCACCTCGGCGCGAAGCTGATCTTTCACGGCGTGGACATGAAGCCCGGGATGCCGGCAGCCCTTGCGCTGCTGGGTGGCACGCCGATTCTGGCGCTGTCCGGCAATCCCTTTGCCGCGGCGGTCAGCTTTGAGCTGCTCGGCAGGGCGGCTCTGGCCAGCCTTGCATCCGACAAGGGTCTTTTTCCGGAGCTGCGGCAGGCCGTGCTGGCGGAGGCTTACCTAAAGCAAAGGAAGGTCCAGCGCTTTGTGCGGGCGACGGTGGAAAACGGCCTTGTCCATATCCCCGGTGAGCAGGGCAACGGGCAGCTCCGCTCGCTGATCGGCAGCAATTGCCTGGCCCAACTTCCGGCGGGGGAAGCGCCGTTCGCGGCCGGGGACACGGTGAATATTTGGATGATGGAGGGCAGGGCTTATGACGTTCAATCACTTTGACGAGGCAGGAAATGCGATTATGGTGGACGTTTCCGATAAGGAAGTTACGGCAAGGACGGCGACGGCCACAGGCAGCATCCAAGCGAGCGCGGAGGTCATCGACGCCGTGATAAACGGCACGGCGAAAAAGGGCGATGTGCTGGGTGTGGCGCGCGTGGCAGGGATTCTGGCTGCAAAGCGCACTTTCGATCTGATCCCGATGTGCCACCCGCTCTTTCTGACGAAGTGCAGCGTGGACTTTGAACTTGATGAAGATAAGCGAACCATCACCGCCCTCTGTGTGGTTAAGACGGACGGCAAGACCGGCGTGGAAATGGAGGCGCTGACCGGCGTTTCCGTAGCGCTGCTGACCATTTATGATATGTGCAAGGCCATCGATAAAAAGATGTGCATCAATCAGGTGCATCTCGTATCCAAGCAGGGCGGAAAGTCGGGGGAATTTCAGTATGGAAACTAAGCAGACGGTACTGGCGATCAGCGGAATCAAAAAATCCGGCAAGACCACGCTCATTGAAAAGCTGATTCCCCGGCTTTCCGCGCGCGGGCTGCGAGTTGCGGTCGTCAAGCACGACGCGCACTCCTTCACGCCGGACACTCCGGGAACGGACAGCTTTCGCTTTTTTGGAGCAGGCGCTTGCGGGACGCTGATCTTCGACGGCGAGAAATATTCGCTTACCCGCCGCGTGACGGTGACGCGCGAGTGGGTCACCGAGCAGTTTCCGGACGCGGACCTTGTGCTCTGCGAGGGGCTGAGCCAATCGGCCTATCCCAAGATCGAGCTCATTCCTCAGGGGTCGGACGAGGCACCAATCTGCGACCCCGCAAGCTGTGTGGCCTATGTCTGTCGGGGGGATTTTGCCACGGACAAGCCCGTTTTCCACCCCGATGACCTGGAGGTGATCACGGACTTTGTCGCAGCCTTCACGGAGGAGGGCCGCCGCAATGCTTGACGGGCAGGGGCGGACGATTGATTACGTCCGCATTTCGGTGACCGACCGCTGCAACCTGCGCTGTGTATACTGCATGCCGGAAAAGGGCGTGGAGCTCGTTGGGCATGCGGATGTGCTCAGCTATGAGGCGTTTGTGCGCATCATTCGGCTTTTAGCACAGCTGGGCGTGAAAAAGGTTCGGCTGACCGGTGGAGAACCGCTGGTGCGGAAGGATCTGGCGACTTTGGTGTTGCAGATCAAGGGCATCGCAGGTATCGAGCGCGTGGTGCTGACGACGAACGGCAGGCTTTTGTCCGAGCAGCTTGACGGGCTCGTCTCAGCGGGGCTGGATGGGGTGAATATCAGCCTGGACGCACTCGACGAGGACGTTTTCCGGCAGCTCACTCGGCGCAGCGGGGTCGAGAAGGTGCTGCGCGCCATCGACGACGCGCTAAAACGGCCTGAACTGACGGTAAAGCTCAACTGCGTGCCGACGGAGCGAAACCGGACGCAGCTTATCCCCATGGCGGAGCGCTTTCTGCAAGACGAGCGGCTGGCGCTGCGCTTTATTGAACTGATGCCGATTGGACTGGGCAAGGAACTGGTGAGAATACCGGAATCTGCATTAAAGGCGCTTTTGACGGAGCACTTCGGTACGCTAACGCCAATTCCGCATGAGAGTCTTGCGGGGCCGTGCCGCTACTTTCGCGCTGAGGGCTATCCGGGCAGGCTGGGCTTTATCAGCGCGGTGTCGGACTGCTTCTGCGCCGGATGCAACCGCGTGAGGCTCACGTCGGGCGGGTTTCTCAAAACCTGTCTCCAATTTGACCAGGGCGTGGAACTAAAGCCGCTGCTGGACGGGAGCGACGAAGCCCTGCTTGCGGCCATGCAGGCCGCCATTTGGCAAAAGCCCGAACACCACCTGTTCACGGGCGGTGAGGGAGAGCAGCTTGAGGGGCGCATCATGTCCCAGATCGGAGGCTAGGGATGGGAAACATCATCGCCGTCTGCGTGAGTGAAGCCAAGGGAACGCAGAAAAAAAACGTCCATTGTGCTAAATTTATTGAGGACTGGGGCATTGAGGGCGACGCCCACGCGGGCAAGTGGCACCGGCAGGTGTCGCTGCTGTCGCACGACAAGGTTGAGGACTTCCGCGCCAGAGGCGCTGTCGTTTCCGACGGAGCCTTCGGGGAAAACCTCGTGGTGTCCGGCATCGACTTCAAGACTCTGCCCCTCGGCACACGCTTTGCCTGCAACGAGGTGTTGCTCGAATTGACGCAGATCGGCAAGGAGTGCCACAGCCATTGCGAAATCCACAGGCTGATGGGCGAGTGTATCATGCCCCGCGAGGGCGTGTTTGCGCGGGTTTTACACGGCGGGGAAATCTCCGAGGGAGATACCCTTGCGCTTATACCACCGACCGAACAAACCGAAACGAAAGCGGGAACAGAAAGGGGCTTTGATGATGTTTAGAGCGGCAGTACTTACCGTCAGCGACCGCTGCGCGCGCGGGGAACGCCCGGACGAGGGCGGCCCAATCGTGGCGGAGCTTTTAAAGAGCGCGGGTTACGCCCTTGTGCACACGGCCATCGTGCCCGACGAGCAGGATGAAATTGAGCTGGCGCTGCGCGAGATTGCGGACAAGGGCCTGGCAGATTTGCTGGTGACGACGGGCGGCACGGGCTTTGCCCCGCGAGATGTGACCCCGGAGGCAACCAAGGCCGTCTGTGCGCACATGACGCCCGGCATCCCCGAGGCCATGCGTGCGGCATCCATGAAAATCACTCCGCGCGCCATGCTCTCCCGCGCAGAGGCGGGCATACGCAAGCGCACCCTGATCATAAACCTCCCCGGCTCTCCCAAGGCGGCTAAGGAAAACCTTGAGGCTGTTCTCCCCGCGCTCGAGCATGGACTTACCATGCTGCAGGGCAAACAGGCAGACTGCGCAAGGCTTCAAGAATAATCCTACGGGAACAGCCCCCCTATGTGTCTGTGTTCAAACGGGGGCACTTCGAATCTCTTCGGACGTAAAAAGGCGCTGGAATCGCAAGGATTCCAGCGCCTTTTTCTTTGCTTGTGTCCTTAGCGATATGCCTCGGCCAGAGCAACATATTCGACAGCGTTGAGCTTGTTCATGTCGCGGTTAGCCTCCGCGTCTGTTTTGACCACCTTGGCAGGCACGCCAACCACCACGGAGCCTGCGGGCACGACCATGTGCTCCGTGCAGACTGCCCCGGCGCCGATGACGGAGTCGGCACCAATCTCCGCACCGTTCATGATAATGGCGCCCATACCGACGAGCACGTTGTCGCCAATCGTCGCGCCGTGGACGATAGCTCCGTGGCCGATGGTGACCAGATCTCCGATTATCATCGGATAGCCGATGCTGCAATGCAGCACGGCGTTATCCTGCACATTGCTGCCCGCGCCGATCTCGATGCGTTCCTCGTCGCCGCGAATAACTGCCCCGAACCAAACGGAGCTGTCTTTGCCAATTCCTACATCCCCGATCACCGAAGCACTTTCCGCCACAAAGCAGTTGTCGTGAATTTCGGGATGCTTATCTTTGAAGTGCATGATCATATCCTTTGCCTCCTAAAATTAAGTGCACAGTCTCCTGAAATCAGCGTCCCTCCGGGACGCCGCTCAGGCATAAGGGCAGCTCAAGGTGATGAGCTTCCAGCAGAGCGCGGTCGCGCAGAAGTTCAGACGCCGGGCCGTCGGCAACGATGCGGCCGCCGGAGAGCAGGAGGACGCGATCGCAGGTTTCCAAAATCAGATCCAAATCGTGTGAGGCGATGATTTTCGTCATGGGCAGTTCCTTGAGAATATGGATCAGCCGCCGACGATTGCAGGGGTCGAGCGCGATGGAAGGCTCGTCCATCAGCAGGGCTTCCGGGCGCATGGCCAGAATCGTGGCGATGGCGGCCATGCGCTTTTCGCCGCCGGACATTTTGTGGTTGTGCCGCTGCTTGAGATGTGTTAACTCCAGCTGCTGCAGCGTCTCATCCA
>CAYRIA010000029.1:9466-16913 GCA_964424175.1 uncultured Oscillospiraceae bacterium
GGCTGAAGCCATAATTTAAGGGAGCGAAGATCATGTCCTCATAGACCGTGGGCATAAACATCTGGTTATCCGAATCCTGCAAGACATAGCCCAGCTTGCGGCGGATCTGCGGCAGGGTAGCTTTTTCCACCGGCAACCCGTCAACCCGCGCGCTGCCCGTGCAGGGCAGCAGGCCAAGCAGGATTTTCATGATGGTCGACTTGCCCGCGCCGTTTGCGCCGATTAGCCCCAGCTGCTCGCCGGGCGCGACTTTGAAAGAGATATCCGACAGAACGGGCTGCTCCCGCTCATAGGAGAAGGAGACATTTTCAAATTCAAGCATGACGTACTCCTTTTCACACAAACAGCATGCCGAGCAGCTGCGAGAGATTGACCAGTCTGGCCAGCAGAAACAGCGCGATCCAGATGGCGCCGTAGAGGAGCGACGGGCTGTCCGGGCGCCCTCCCGCAACGTAATAAAACGCGCCGTTAAAGCCGCGCAGCTGCATGCTTTCATACAGCGCGGTGGCCCGATCCATGCTGCGCAGCAAAAGCTGGCCCAAAAACGAGCCCCAGGCCGAAACGTGGATGCCCTTTTGCCCCGGCGCGCGCAAATGATAGGCGTCGAGCATAATCGACACCTCCTCCAGCAGGACGGAGATGTAACGATAGGTCAAAAGCAGTAGTGTGACAAGAATTTTCGGCACGCGCAGCTGCCGCAGAGCCTGACATATGGCATCGATCGGTGTGGTGGCAATCAGCAGGAAGGAGGCCATCAAGGAAAAGATGCCCTTCATCATCAGCGTGAGCATCGACACCACACCGCCGCTGATTGCGAGGCCCCCCAGTGCAAATAGCGGCGCGCGGTCAAAGAAGGGGTTAAACAGCCCCACCGCGCAGACCAACGGCAGCACAACGCGCAGTTTATAAAAGCAGGTGCGAATGGGAATGAGGCTGGCCTGAAAGATGAAAACAGGATACAGCACCATTACCAACAGTCCGCTGATTGCATATTTCGGGAACGACACGGTGACCGCGATATACGCGATCGTGACGAGAAGCTTGACGAGCGGATGCAAGCGGTGGATAACCGAATCCTGCCCGGCAAGCTCGTCCATGGCCTTGAGTTCGGACCATGCTTTGGACGCCTGATTCATTTCATAGTCTCCAATACAAAAATCGCAAAGAGGCATCCGACAAGGATGCCTCTTTATTCTAAGGACAGGGCCGCCCGAAGTAAAGACTTTTATTGCTTAATCTTCGCTTTTTTGCGGAAGAAGCCGCCTGCTAAGGCAACTAGCAGCGCCATTCCCGCCACCAGCATTGAGCCCACGAGGCCGGAAACCGTGGTGCCCATGGGGTTTTCCGCGTCGTTTAAGAAGGCGTAGTCGGGCAGCACGGAGGTCTTTTCCTGAATGGAGGCAGCCTTATTGGCGGCACTGCTCTCCACGCCGAAGCTCTCTTCGTTCAATCCCATGTTGGAGGAATAGCCGTTTTCTGCGTTACCGAACATGGACCACTCCAGCCCGTCGGGATTGCCGCTGGCCAGCAGGGAGACACCGCCGCCGACAACGGCGACCACGATTGCCAGAACAATGAGCGTACTTGCAAAGGAGCGTTTTTTTGTGACGCCGGCATCGGGATTACTGTCCATCAGCAGCTCCGGCCGAGATTCATAAATGAACAAGAGCACCGCCGCCGTAACCAAGCCCTCGACCAGCCCAATCGCCAGATGAATGGGCTGCATAACCGCGACAAAAGCGCCGAAGGGCAACTCCGTGATGCCGGAGATGGAGGTTTGAAGAACAACGGAAAAGGCGCCAAGCTGTAAGGTGACAACGCAGCCGATGACAGAGGCGAGGATAATTTTCAGGCGCGTGGCGGCACGATTTTCCCTTCCGGAGAACAGACTGCCGCGAAGGATGGGACGATAAATCAGGAAATAGCCGACAAAGCAGCCATAAAAGGACATATTCCAGATATTCGCACCGAGCGCCAAAAGGCCGCCGTCCGCGAAGAAAAGCGCCTGGATGGTCAGAATCACGATCATAGACAGGAAGCCCGCAAAGGGGCCGAGCACCGCGGTCAGCATCATGCCGCCGCAAAGGTGTCCGGAGGAGCCGGTGCCGGGGATGGTGTAGTTGATCATCTGTCCGGCAAAGACCAGCGCAGCCATAACGGCCATGGTGGGCAACTTCTGGGGGGCTTCCTCCTTGCGGAGCTTGTGGATGGAGACACCGGTTGTGGCAGCGGACGCTGCGTACATTGTGGCTGCAACGGCAGGGGCCAGCAGCGCATCAGCCATATGCATAGCTTGCACCTTCTTTGTCATATTTGCCGGAGGACACTGTAAGTATATACGCGTTCAATTATCCCCCGCAAGCCCCCGGGGGGGATGGAATTATCGCCGGTTGGCAAAAGCCTGCTGCACAAATGCAGGGTTTCGGCGTTCATTATTTCGTGTATTTTTTAGCATTAAATGAAGATACTATTAAAACCAAAACAAAGGAGGACCGTCTTATGTCTCAGCTCAATCAAATGGAACTGCAAAATCTTCGTCACCTGATTGGCGCACATGATACTGCTTATCAAAAAATGCAGACTTATGCGCAGGAAGCCAGCGATCCCCAGATCAAATCCTATTTTGAAAAGTCAGCACAGGGCGCAATGAACACAAAACAAAAACTCATGACATTTTTGGGTTAAGGGGGGGGAACCAAATGTTGCAGGAAAAAGCTATGGTCAATGATGCCTTGTCGGCTGTAAAAAGCGAACTGACCTTCTATACAAATGCAATTTCGGAGAGTGAAAACCAAAATCTGCGGTCAACAATCCAGCAGATTCGAAATACCTGTGAGACTTCACAATATGAGCTTTTTAATATCGCCAAATCCAAAGGCTATTATATGCCTGCCGCACAGGCGAGCGACACGGACATTCAGCAGATCAAATCTCAGCTTCAAGGATAAAGAACCGGCCCCTTCCGCAAAAAAGCGGAAGGGGCTTTCTATGTATTGCGCTATTGCACTTCCGGCAGACCACCGATGCTCGTCAGCAGCGACAGCAAGCCGGCGAGGACGGATGCGCTCGCGACCATCATCCAATCGACCTCCGACAGAAGCGCCGTCGTGCCGATTGTGGCAACCGCAGTCTGCGCCACTGTTCTTAAAGCGCGGATGCCCGCCGCTTTCCACCAAGCTTTTGACATGCTTTCACCTCCCTCATAAGTCTATGCAGCACAGGCGCCCGCTCTTGCAGCAAAACGCTCTTTCAACGGAGGAAGTTTGCTTTCAACTGTTCAAACGCCCTACAGTTTGCCTATCCCCTTTGTTTCTGCTCTTTTGCGTGGCAAAAGATCGAAAAAGATTATTGACATATGCCGAATATTTGTCTATACTCTTAAATGACATATGTCAATAACCAAGCAGGAGGTGCCGTTGTGGCAAGGCCAATAAAATGGCGTAGGGTTTGTACAATGCCGCACTGTACCAAGTTCGGCCCGGATAACAGGCCCCACATCAACCCGATTAGAATGTCGGTGGATGAATATGAAACCATCCGTTTAATTGACTTGGAGGGCTTAACGCAGGAACAATGCGCCGACCAAATGGAAATTGCACGAACAACCGCCCAGGCAATTTACGCAAGCGCGCGAAAAAAGCTTGCCGGCTGTATCGTAAACGGACTGGCTCTTGTCATTGAGGGCGGGGAGTATCGTATTTGTGAGCACAGGGATGGGCACTGTGGGCGAGGCTGCTGTCACAGACAGTGCAGCAGGCAGCTTCCCAAAGAGGATTAAACGGCAAATGGACTGAAAAGGAGACTAAACATGAGAATTGCGGTAACCTATGATAACGGAGAGATCTTTCAGCACTTTGGGCACACAGAACGCTTCAAGGTTTATGATGTTGAAAATGGCGAAATTACCACAGCCACCATCATCAACACCAACGGAAGCGGACACGGCGCATTGGCAGATATTCTAAAAAAGTGCTCTGTAGACACGCTGATCTGTGGCGGCATTGGTGGCGGCGCCAAATACGCGCTTGCCGAGGCAGGAATCACGCTTTACGGAGGCGTTTCCGGCAGCGCGGATCAGGCGGCGGCGGATTTGCTTTCCAAAAAACTGGTCTATAATCCCGACGTGGCGTGCTCGCATCATGGAGAGCACCATGGCGGCACCTGCGGAGAACACCATGGCGGCACCTGCGGGGAGCACCATGGAGATTGCGGCCATCAGCACTAAGCGATCCGAACAAAGACTAAGCCCCTCCCGAATCAAATTTCGAGAGGGGCTAATTTATATACATAGTATGCATTGCTCTGTCCGTATATCCAGCGCTGCAGGGCCCTTAGTTTTTTAGACTTTTTTTGACAAAAATCTTCTGCAATGTCAAGAAATGTGCTACTATTGAAGAACACAAACCCGAAAAGCAAACGTAGGAGTGGCCGATCTGATGCTCAAACTAAGCGTCTGCGATGATGATGTCAACGAATTGAATAAGGCCGCCAAGCTGTGTCAGGCCTATCAGGAAAAGCATCCCGAGGCTGAGCTTAGGATCAGCACCTTTTCCTCTCCCCTTGCCTTGCAGCAGAGCCTGGCTTGCGGGGAAAACTATGATCTGTATTTGCTGGATATCTATATGCCTGAACTAATGGGAACGGCGTTTGCGAGGTTTCTCCGGGAGCGCCGTGATGCCTGTCAGCTGATCTTCCTCACAACATCGCAGGCGCATGCAGTGGAGGCATTCTCCCTCCATGCGGCGCATTATCTGGTAAAACCCTATACCGCAGAGCAGTTGGAGGACGCCTTAAAAAAAGCGATCGGGAGCATCCAAAAACAAAACAAGGCGTACCTCACCGTAAAAACCTCGGACGGACTGCAAAGAGTCAGCTTTTCGGACTTTTTATGGGCTGAAACGGATAAACACGTGCAGAAGATTCAGCTGGCGGGTGGGAAGTGTCTTCTTGTGCGGACTTCGTCGAGCGAATTATTTGAGCACCTATCCTTTGACAGCCGCTTTTTCAAATGCGGTCGCTCCTACATCATTAATATTGGCAAAGTCGATGAACTTACGAGAAACCACGTGATCTTTGAAACGGGGCAGAAAATTCCCATGCAGCGCAGACAGTATAGAGCGTTAATTGATCGTTATACCGCCTATGCACTGGAGGGTCGGTGAGGATGGACTATTCCGCTTTCATGGTGCCGGTGGTTACACTGCTTACGGCGCAGGCTACGGTCCTGGATTTGGGAAGATTTCGCTTCCCGCTGAAAAAGATGCTGCTCATTTTGTCGATACAACTGCTCGTCCAGGCCATCTGCTGCGGCTCCGTCCTTTTTTTTCTGGGCCTTGACGCGTATACGCATTGGTTTTTCCTGATTGTTGATCTGCCGGCCTTCCTTGTTTTCGCCTATACCACCAAGCGCAGGGATCTACGGGATGTATTCACCGTGCTGCTCACCATTTTCATCAATATGTCGATTTCAATCCCCGCAATCTGGGTCTCGCAGCAGATACACGGCGGCTATCATTCGTACAGTTTAGTGCGGATTGTTCTGTTTGTTTTCGTATTTCTATTGCTGCACTATTTTATGCGCGAGCGCTACATACAGCTGCAGGACGCGGTGGAAAAAGGCTGGGGCATCTTCAGCATCCAGCCGGCAATCGGACTGGCCTTTATCTATTCTCAGTATCTGCACTATGGCATTAACGAGGATAACACGCTGATGCTATTGAACTGTGTTATCATCTGCCTTCTGATTCTCGTGAATTTGTTGGTGCATCATTATGTCTTCAACCAGCTGCGCGAAAAATACCTGCTGCAGGAGCAGCAGCGAATCTTGACGCTGCAAAACAAGGCCCAGTTGGATCAATTTGCGCAGCAGAAGGAAACGGCTGAATTGACAAACCACCGCTGGCATGACCTGCGCCACAGCACCCAGGAATTGATCGAGCTGTTGGAGGCGGGAGAAGCGGAGGCCGCCCTGGCCTATCTGAAGGCGCAGAGCGGGGTGCTTCATGTGCCAAAAGAAACTTTCTGCCTGCATCCGGCTGTGAACAGCATTCTCTGCCTGTGGGCAGAGCGTTCCCGCAGGGCCGGCATCGCCCTTGCCCTTAACACGGACATCCCGGCAAATTTGAACATTGACCCGATGGAGCTATCCGCTTTAGTTGCCAACGCCTTTGAAAATGCCTTTGACGGCTGCCTGCGGCTTCCGGAAGGCGCAGAGAGATTTATCAAAGCAGAGGCGCGCTATAACGGCAAACAATTAGCTGTCGGCTTTACCAATTCCTGCGTCAGCGACATTCCATTTGAAAACGGCCTGCCGGTCTCCGAAAAAAGCGGCGGCGGCATTGGCACCAAAAGTATGGTCTATACAATACGTCGCTACCATGGAACGGTCTTTTTTGAAGCCAAAGACCAGGTTTTTACCGTTAGATTTATCCTGAAAGTATAAGAAAACATAAAACAGACCTCGGATAAACGGCAGAGTCCCGATCCGAGGTCTGTATTATTTTTAAAAATATCCTATAGCGTTTACCCCAAACGCATTGACAATCGTTGATTTGATGCATATACTATTAACATATCAAATAATATTGATTTGAGGTGAGGACTTGCCAACTGTTTATGAGAAACACGCAAAAGTTTTTAAGGCGTTTTGCGACGAAAGACGTCTGCAGATACTCGAGTTATTGCGCGGCGGTGAAAAGTGCGCTTGTAAGCTGCTGGAGAGCTTGGACATCGGTCAGTCTGCATTATCTTACCATATGAAGATTTTAGTTGAGTCGGGCATTGTGGACAGTCGGCAGGAAGGCAAGTGGACGCACTATAAAATCAGCGAAAAAGGCAGTGCTTTGGCTCTTGCTCAGTTAAAGGAATTGACTACGCCGAATGATTTTACGGAAGAGCAAAGTTGCTGCAAAGAATAAGCCATCCTGTTGATGGCTTTTATTCAGTAGAATAGATCAAGGTTTTTAGATTTGTCCGTTATTTTTTCGAAGGCGAGGTTTGTGCATTATGCAGGACTTAAAAGCACTATGGGAGTTCTTCCAAAACCAAATACTCGGGATGAAATGGCTTAATGAACTAATCGGCGGCGGGCTTTCAGCCGTAGGTCTTGACACGACGAACCGCTGGATTGGAAGCATTCAGTTTTTTGTTTATGACGTGATAAAAATTGTCGTCCTATTATGCTTCCTGATCTTTATAATCAGCTACATTCAGAGTTATTTTCCGCCTGAGCGCAGCAAAAAGATTTTGGGACGGTTCCGCGGAATAGGGGCAAACTCCGTTGCCGCCCTGCTCGGAACGGTGACGCCGTTTTGTTCCTGTTCGTCAATCCCACTTTTTATCGGTTTTACATCTGCAGGCCTGCCTTTGGGCGTAACCTTTTCATTCCTTATTTCTTCGCCGATGGTAGACCTTGGCTCCCTTGTCCTTTTGATGAGTATCTTTGGCG
>CAYRIA010000030.1:0-821 GCA_964424175.1 uncultured Oscillospiraceae bacterium
CTGCTTTGTCAGCTCCAGCACGCTGCGGAACGAGCGTTCCTGCTGTCCCTCAACCCAGCACAGTGTCCCCTGCCAGCTGCAATTCTGGCGAAAGAGAAGCTTCAGCTTGAAGGTTGCCAACATGCCGGGCGTGGGATTCTGGCCGTCAACGCCCTGTCGTCTGGCCGCCCGCAGCTCATCGAGCTGGGTGAAGCCTTGTGGTGCGTCCGTGCCCGTGAGGGCTTCGGGACAGTCAGTCAGCTCCTCAACCATGAGGATCAGCTCCGTCAGGCTGCCAAACGTCCATCCGTCTGCCCGACAGACATGCCATAGCCTGCCTGCAGGGTTCTTGTTTTCATAGGAATCGATGCTGATGAGAATAACGCGTTCCATCATCTGCTTCGGTGTGTTCATCACTGTGTTATCCACCCCTTTGCTGTGCCTTGTATCCGGAAAAGCGCTGCTTTTGTAGAGAATTTCCGACTCTGTAGACCTAAGATACCACCCGCCGGTTTCACCCCGGTTACAGATTGGCTTTTTTGCTTCCGAAAAATAAACTGTAACCATTTGTTGCCGTTCTGCGTCTTCGCCCTGACAAGACCGAGTCCAATACATCACATAAATGTGACGGGCGCTTTGGCGTATACCATATAAATTAATAAGTTCTGCCGCGCCATACCCCACAAGCAGAAAAAACGCGGGAGCCTGCAAGGGCAGACTCCCGCGTTTCATCGTCGTTATGCGTATCTATTGTCCGAACAGGATATTTCTATCAATACTATTTCCAATCAAGAGAATCTAGCTCTGTTAATCGAGCTTTCGCTCCACATAGTCCGGGCTCA
>CAYRIA010000030.1:831-16333 GCA_964424175.1 uncultured Oscillospiraceae bacterium
TCTCCAGATATGATAGTTGTGCGCGCGGAATTATCTATTGATGAGAATTTTGGCCTATTGCTGAAGTCTTCGCTCCACAGCCTCCGGGTTCATGGCAAATTTCAACGCCGTGTCGGCGCTGATGCGGCCCTTCCGGTACAGCGCGACGATGGAAGCGTCCATGCTGAGCATGCCCTCGCTGGCATAGGTCTGGATGACGGAATCGATCTGGTGGGTCTTAGCCTCGCGGATCATGTTGCGGATTGCGCTGTTGATGTGCATGATTTCAAAAGCCGGAACGAGCTTGCCCTCTTTATCCGGAATAAGCTGCTGCGAGATTACCGTCTGCAGCGTCATCGAAAGCTGCAGGCGAATTTGGTTCTGCTGTTTTGCGGGGAAAGCGTCGATGATGCGGTCGATGGTGTTTGCCGCGCCGAGGGTGTGCAGGGTCGAAAGCACCAGAAGCCCCGTTTCCGCAGCTGTGACCGCCGCCATCATCGTCTCATAATCGCGCAGCTCGCCGAGCTGGATCACGTCCGGCGTCTGGCGGAGACTCGCACGCATTGCGGAAAGATAGCTCTGTGTGTCCGCGCCGATCTCGCGCTGACTGACAGCGCTGCGCTTGTTACGGTGCAGGTACTCGATCGGGTCCTCGATCGTGATGATATGGGCGCGACGCTTCGTGTTGATCGCATCCACCACGCAGGCGAGCGTCGTGGATTTGCCGCAGCCTGTCGGGCCGGTCACGAGGACTAGGCCGTGTTTTTTGTGGGAGACGCAAAGCACCTCCTTCGGGATGCCAAGGGAATCGGGGTCGGGAATGTCGAAGCGCACGACGCGAACCACCGCAGCGGCAGAGCCGCGCTGCCGATACGCGCTGACGCGAAAGCGGGACAGCCCCGGAACCGAGAGCGGAAAGTCGTCGTCGCCGGTTTCGTTGTATTTTTCCATGCCGCGTCCGGCCAGTGCAAAAAGGTTGGAAACCAATGCATCCGCCTTGTCGGGCATAATTGCGCTCTCCTCCTCCGCGAGGATCTCACCGCCGGAGCGGATGGACACCGGCATGCCCGAAATCACCAGAATGTCTGAGGCGCCCATGGTGACCGCTTTTTTAAGATAGTGCAGAATATCCGTCATCGGTTTAGTCTCCTTCCCAGACCTTCAGCCTGTCGTCCGGCGTCCAATTTTCCAAATCCGTCTCACGCCAGGCAAGGATTTCCATCCCGTCATCCGAAAGACGCAGGGTCACGGCAAGTGCGCGCCGCCCGTCAATGCGGCAGCTGTAGGAATAAATACCCTGCCCTTCATCGCGAATTTCGACATCACCGATGCGCGTAGGAATCTCACCGCGCGCTGTCGCTTCGCGGAGCGTCGCCGCAAGCTCGATTGCGGCGTTGTCCGCGGCATAAAAGGCCGTCATCGCCTCGACGCGCTTTTGCGTCAATGCACTGTTTCGGTTGACTGTGGACAGCGTAAGCAGGGAAAACACCGCAAGACACAGCACGGCAAAAATCAGAAGCAGCGAGGCCGCGCCAAGGCCCATTCCCGGACGCCTCATGTCCCCACCTCCTCAAGCCGTTTCGCCGTTAGTGAAAACAGGGCTTCGCCCGCCGTCCCATGCACGGTGATCTCCGCGCTGCCGACAGCTCCCGATTGCGAATAGTCGAGCGTTAGGATATAGTTCGCCGAAGTTTTATCCGTAGGCTCCCATTTTTCGTTATAATATAGCGTGGGTTCAACCCCCGCCTTGAAGCACTCGGCTGCGTTCTGTGCCGCGGCGGCAGCTCGGCTGCGCAGCTCATCCTCGGCGGACAGGCGCCCGGCGGCAACAAAGATCCGCAGAAAGACGGCGGCAAAAACCGCGAAAAAGCCAAGAACAATGATGAGCTCAAAAAGGATCAGACCGTGGCCGGAGCCAAGACGTTTTTTCATTCTCATCCTCCGCTGCGCAGGCTCACATACAGCCCGTCGACTTCGCCGTCCAGCCCGACAGCCTCGATATAAAACAAGCCGGGGGACGGTTCCGAAAACCGCACGTCGCGGGCGGGGATAAGCTTCGTCCCGTCCGTTTTGGAAAACTCGGCGCCACGTTCGCACAGCAGCTCCCAGACCCAGCCGTCATAGCAGTAGAGGATCTGGCTGTAGACAACGCCGTCGTATTCGGAATCAATATACAGAGCCTCAGCCCCGTCAAAGCTGTCCAAACGCACCGCGCCCCGCTCGTCGCCGTGGCGAAGCTTTTCCGCTAAATAGGCCACACTTGTGCGCTCGTCAAAGGCGCTTTCGGCCCCGGCAGACGTTCCGCGGTAAATGCGCGTGCCGAAGAGCAGCACAAAGAGCACAGCTGCCGCAAACGCGACAACCAGCACAACAGCAAGCACCGCATCTGCCGATTGAATCTTCCCCCTGCTCATTGTATGCTCCTGACCGCAATATCCGGCATAATATTCGATGCGAAAACACTGTATTCCACCGCATACAGGCGCTCGTCGACCCGCACACCGTAGTGTTCCTTCAGGTATTCATAGCTCTGGGGATAGGCGCCTTCGATGGCATAGCAGGTCACCGCCGCGCGGCGAACAGCCTCCTCCGCCGCGCGCAGGCCGCCGGAATGGACCGCTCGCCGGGCATCTGAAAGCCCCAAAAGGGTCACGGCCAGAACCGCAAGAAAGAAAAGCACTGTCAAAAGTGCGCCCCGTGCGGCGGTACGCCCATCGTGTTTTGTCCGTTTACGTCCCATCATTTCAGCCCAGCGCGGACATAATGCCCATCAGCGGCAGCATGACCGAAAACAGAATCACGCCGACGAGGAAGGAAAGGAGGATCACCAGCGTTGGCTCAACTCTGCGCAGCCTGTCCTCCAGCGCGTCCAGCACGCGCAGTTCGCTCTTTTCGGCAATTTGCGACATCTGCTCGTCAAGCCTGCCCGTTTTCATGCCAAGAACAAGCAGGCGACTGTCCCGCACGGAGAAAAGTCCGGATTTTTTAAGGCTTTCCTCGAAGCTCTCGCCCCGCGCAAGCGCCTGCTCAAACTGCTCAGCTCTTTCCGTCAATTGTCCGTCGCCGGCAACATCCTTTGCCAGTTCCAGCGCCCTCGGCATGTCGATGCCCGCGGAAACGGCCATCGCCAGCGCCATGGCAAAGCGCGCACCGGAAATGTCCCGGGCAATACGCTCGCCCCCAAGGACACGGATCAGACGCCTTTTTGTCGCCTGCGCAGTACCCGGCAAGCGATACAGCAGGGCAACAGCGGCTGAAAACACCGCAAGCCCGGCCAGCAGCGCCGCGCCCGCGGAGGAAAGCCAGCGCCCGAGGTTCAGCAGCAGAAGCGCCGTCTGCGACAGTTCTACGCCGGCCTGGGCAAATGCCTCGTTAAAAATCGGGAGCACATAGCCGATTAACACCACAAATACCGCCGCCATCAGCAAAATAAGCAGCAGGGGATAGGTCAACGCGCGGCGCAGGCCCTCCGTAAAATACGACAGGCGCTCGTAGTAAAGCCCCAGCGCAGACAGCGCCTCGTCCAGCTTTCCCGCACGCTCACCCAGGCGAACGGTGTCAATCAAATAGTCCGGCGCCCCGCCGCAGGCCTCCAGGGCGTCCGAGAGCAAGCGCTCGCTCCCGGCCAGCGCGGAGAGCTTTGTTAACCATCGTCCGGAAGCGCCGTCACCGCCGTCGTCCCGCATAAGCTCAAGCCCCTCGCTCACCGGCATACCGGCATGAACGAGAAGCGCAAGCTCTGTGCAGAATTCAGATAAGAACCGTGGAGAGAGCTCTTTCATAAGATGCCTCCGGAAAAGAAAATAATGGAGCTGTGTATACGGCTCCATATATTTTCTTTTATTTGCTTTTTCGACAAAAACCGCAAAACTTAGTAGGTATATTTGGCAGTGTAGTTTGCGCCGTTGCCAATGTATTTCATGATCTCCGCCGAGGATTTTCCGCTGGAGGCGAAGGTGGGATCCATGAGCTTCCAGTCCTTGCCGTCAAAATAGATTGCGGCGGTGATCCAGCCGCTCTCGCTGCTGTAGGCCGAGATCCATGCGTGGTAGACCTTGCCCGCATAGCCGAAGATCAGCTTGGTGGGAACGTTCTGGCTGCGGAGCATGGCGGTCATCACGGCGGCATAGTCGAAGCAAATGCCTTTTTTATTCTGCATCACGGCGTCAAGCTCAGGAACATAGCCGCTGGTGACGGTTTTTGCCAGCTCATAGTCATAGGTAAAGTTGGCGATGACGTATTCGTAAACCGCTTTGATCTTGCCGTTGATCTCCGCCTGATCCTTGCAAAGCTCGGCAGCCTTTGCAACAACCTTGCTGGCGGAGCTGAAATTGACATACTTGTTTGAGCGCAGGAAGGGCGCAAATTCGTCCTTGAGCGCCACGGTGAAACTGTGGGTAAAGGCCACCGAATAGCTGGTGCCCTTAATATTCTCGTAAACGGAGAGTTTATAGCTTCCGTTTCCATCCGAGAGGACAAACGCGTCGTAATCCCCTGTGAGAGACTGGTTGTAGTCGTAGTTTACGCCGCTGGGTCCGGTGATGCGGGTTTTAACCTTTTTGTTGCTGCCCAGGTACTTGACCATCACATAACCGTCGGCTGTGTTGGAATAGTCCAGAATGGCCTTGGCGTTCTGTTGGACGCTCGTTCCCGAGGCCACTGCGCCCAGAGTGGAAGCCTCCACCCCCGCTGCCAGCGGAATCTCCTCGCTTTCGATTTCGAAAAACGCCTCCTGCTCCGCGGAGCCTGGCTGTGCCGCGCCGCAGCCTGAAAGCAGGCCAAAAAGCAGCACAAGTGCCAACAAGAGGGCAGCGTGTTTTTTATTGTTCATCGACATGATCTCCCTCTTTCCTGTTCGATCGCAATAGCGATAACGGTTCCTGCTTCTTTCTACATACATTATACAATAAATTCTGCGGAAGGAAAGCCCTTTGTTGAGATTTCGACAAAAATTTCCCCCGCCGCCAAAAGAAATCGCCCGAATCAGGTTGACGTTTGACAAAAGAGGTCTTATAATCGGAGGATTTCTATAAAACGGTCTTTTTTCTATTTTTTTCTGTAACTCCTAGACTAATCGAGGCGAATGTGCTAGACTTTTTATGAATACACTACAAGAAATTGTTTAAGGCTAAATAAACTCTTGCTTTGGAAGGGTACTTATGAACGATTTGGAAGCTATCCACGTCTCCACACTCGGCAGCCATAGCCTTTCATACAGAGATCGGGTTCTGGACAGCAAAACGATCCGCTCTAAGCGGATCTGGGCGCTTTTGGGATATCTGATTATCCATCGCGGCAGGCCGGTTACACAGGCTGAGCTGATTGACCTGCTATATCCCAATGACAAAAGCGCAACGCCGCTCAACGCGCTGAAAACCCTTGTCCACCGTGCGCGCACCGCGCTCGACCAGCTCGATTATGCCGACGGCAAGCAGCTGATTGTCCAGAGTTCAGGCGGCTACATCTGGAACCCCGATATCCCCTTGAAGGTCGACTCGGAACACTTCGAGGCTCTTGCCCGCGCCGCTGATGCTCCCGAGTTGAGCGACGAGGAGCGGCTGCGCCTGCAGCTGGAGGCAATCGCGCTCTATAAGGGC
Source organism: uncultured Oscillospiraceae bacterium (assembly GCA_964424175.1). Classification (GTDB taxonomy): domain Bacteria; phylum Bacillota; class Clostridia; order Oscillospirales; family Oscillospiraceae; genus UBA2658. Next base: position 6,408 of record CAYRIA010000030.1, read on the forward strand.
GATTTTTTGGCGGATGCCTCAAGCGAGGCCTGGGTCATTCCGATCACCGCCTATTACCACTACCTGTATGCGGATAATGCCCATCGCGCGTTGAAGCGCCTGACCGAGCTTGGCCGTTTCAGCGAAGTTGTTTTCCTTGCGCAAAAGGCCATCGCCATCGAGCCCTATGAGGAGCACCTTTATTACTACCTGATCCTCGCTCTGGTGGAAACAAATCAGCTCACCGCGGCCAAAAGCCAGTATGAGAGCATGAAGAACCTGTTTTTCAGCGAATTTGGCGTAACGCCCTCTCAGGAGCTTCAGGCGCTGTATAAGCGGCTTTCCAAAAACGAAAACGGCGAGGAAGCGGATCTGCACGCAATCAACACCCAGCTGCGCGGGGGCGACAACCGCCGGGGGGCCTTTTTCTGTGAATATGCGTTCTTTCAGGACATTTACCGCCTGGAGGCCCGCGCCGCCGCACGCAGCGGTCGGCCGCTCCATATCGGCCTGTTGAGCATCAGCGGAAGAAACGAAACCGTGCTCTCCAAACGTTCGCGGGAGCTGACAATGACCAAGCTGGCCGCCGCGATCGCCGCCTCCCTGCGCAGCGGCGATGTGTATGCACGCTACAGCGCTTCCCAGTACATTTTGCTGCTGCCTATGGCCAACTTTGACAACAGCAACATGGTTCTGGAAAGAATTGTGAAAAAATACCGGCAGGAGCACTCCCACTCGCCCGCCGTCATCAGCTACACGGTGCAGCCCGTCCTTGAGGACGCACCTGCCGTACAAGGTGAGGGGAGCTGAAACACCAGCGGCAAAGAAGATGTCCGGCACGAACCCGTGCCGGACATCTTCTTTCAATTAGACGCGGGCTTAGTCCTCGATGACGAACTGATTTTTCCCGCTCAGCTTCGCCTTATACAGCGCTTCGTCCGCGCGCCTGTAAACGCTTTCAAAGGTATCTCCGAACCGGGCTATGCAGCAGCCGACGCTGCAGGACAGTCCCTTGACCGTGCATTCAGGAGAAACGATGTCGGCTTTGAGCCGATCGGCAAGCTCCGTGAGCCTGCGCGCAACGACTTCTTTGTCTGCGGTCAGCGTCATATGTACGACAAACTCGTCACCGCCCAGACGCCCCAGACTATCCCCGAAGCGGAAGGTTGCGCGAAGCGTGTTTGCAAAAAAGACGAGAGCCCGATCGCCGCAATCGTGTCCGAAGCGGTCGTTAATTTCTTTAAAGCCGTCCAAATCAATCAGTGCAAAAACGCTTTTACCTTCCTCGTGGAGCTTAGACAGCTTCTCATTGACCTGCTTTTCCGTCTCCGCCCGGTTCATCAGCCCCGTCAGTCCGTCCGTCGTGGCCTTGGCGAGCAGCAGGCGCCGCTCGTTTTCCCGCTCGTCAATGTCCTCGATCGAACCGATGGTGAGTGCGCGGCCCTCACCCTTTTCCGTCAGTCTTGTAGCGGAAATCTGGTACCACCTGCACGTCTCACTGCCGCTAAAATTGGACAAGCGCAAGTTGACGGAGGCTGTACCCAGACCGCGCAGTTCAGTGACAGCCTGATAGTAGGCCGGCCGGTCAGCCGGGTGGACAAGCGCGGCGAGCTCCATCAGAGAAAGGTGCGGTTTCGGCAGCTTGACGTATTTTGATTCGCTGATGAATTTCAGTCTATCCGTGCGCCGGTCATATTCAAAGGCCACCCTAGACGATTGCTTCGTCGCAAGGCGGAACTTCAAGGAAAGCAGCTCGGTTCTGCGGCCGCTCTTCGCCGCGCCGCACGCCAAGCCTGCGAATGTGGCCATAATGCCCGCCACGGTCAAAACCCCGGCCATGATGAGCCAATCCTCACCCAAGGGCAGCTCCGACATCACCTGATGTTCAGGGATGGTGTAGAGCACAAGCCAGTCGTTGATACCTAGCGCCGTGGCATAGGCCGTGTATTTCGCCCCGTCCCTCGTGTCAAAAAGCGTCAGCCGCTTTTCCGTTTCGATCGTCTGCTGCAGCGCTCCGTCCAGCCCATCGCCAAATTTGGCGCCCTCCCGGCTCCCCTGTAGAATAAATTCGCCCTCCGGGTCGACGATGCAGATCTGCCCGCTACCGTCCTGCGTGAGCTCATCCAAAAGGGACGAGAGCGCTGTCTGCCTATAGATTAAAACCAAAACCCCGCTGCCGTCCTGCGCCGAAAATGGCACGGACACACCGAGGAGGCGTGTGCCCCAATTGTTCACAAGTTCGGACACCCGCTCCTTCCCGGAGCCTGCCACCGCCAGTGCTGATTCGCGGAACAGCGGCCCGTAGACCGCGGCGCCATACAGCAGCTTGCCCTCAGCGTTATAGACTAGCGCAGCCCCTGCGCTCGGCTTCTCCTTCATGAGGAGGGCCTGTCCAAACTCCGGCTCCGCAAGGCTTTCGGCGGAAAGCTGCTGCGCAACGCGCTCCGCCTCATCAACAAGGATTTGGAACTGTGCGACTATGCCTTGCCTGCCCAGACCGGTAACGTCGGATAAATAGGTCAGCTCCGCCGTTTCGACCGCCGCAAGGTTTTGGTGATATACCTGGCGAAGCGTAAGATAGAACGGCAGCAACATCAGTATCGCCGCGGAGATCGCAAGACTAATCGCTGTGCTGTTTCTCATCGCTTTATGTATTTCCAAAGCTTAGAACCCTTCCCGGACAAACCGGCCAATATCTCCGACCCGTTTTACATAGGCAGGCCGTAGTGATATTGGTCAGTCTATAATTTTTTCAGAATATATTCATGCCTGTTTTTGTATGTTACCACCAAAGCCGTCGCAATTCAAGCAATTCTGTCGTTTAATAAAGACAATTAATTCACAATTAATTTTATGTAAACCAATCCGGCCTGCCAGCCCCTGTCATCCCGGCGGCGTCCGCCGCTGCGCCATTCGTTTTTGTGCCTTGACGCAGACAGAAAATAAAGGTATCTTTAGAACATGAAACTGTTTCTCTATGGACATACTTACCGCTATGCGGCAGAGCAAATTTTGCTGAGCCTCTTTCCTGAAGAGCGCCCCGAATATCCCGAAGGAGCACCGGAGGGGGACAGGGCGGAGCTCTATTTGCGCGAGGGCGCTGCCCGCTATACCGCCGTTTGCCGGCTCTGGCTGGGCGGCGCGCTTTTCCGGGGCGTCGCCGCGGTGGATAGGAGCCGCGTAACGAATGCGCTTTCGCGGGCAAAATATCTTCAGCGGATCGTCAAGCTTTCGTTTTATCGCGCCGCGTTAAGCTCCGGGCGGGAAAAGCCGGCCTGGGGCGCGCTGACAGGCATCCGCCCCGGCAAGCTGCTCTCAAACCTGCTGGAATCCGGCATGAGCGACCGGGCGGCACTGGGCAAATTTATGCGCGACAACGATGTGTCCCCGGAACGTGCCCGCCTGTGCCTGCACACCGCCCGCGCGGGGCTCAACTGCGCCAAGAGCCTTGGGCCGCAGGATGTCTGCCTCTATGTCGGCATTCCCTTCTGCCCAACGCGCTGCAGCTATTGCAGCTTTGTCAGCCAATCCGTTTCAAAGAGCATGAAGCTCATTCCTGCCTATCTTGCGGCACTTTATCAGGAAATCGACACGACGGCGCAGGTGCTTTCGGCACTTGGGCTGCGCGTCATTGCGGTCTATATGGGCGGTGGCACGCCGACCACGCTCTCGGCCCCCCAGCTCGCCGAGCTCTGTGAAAGGCTTGAGACGGCCTTCGATCTTTCCGCCGTTCGGGAATACACCGTCGAGGCAGGCAGGCCGGACACCATTACAGCTGATAAACTGGCCGTGCTGCGGCAGCACGGGGTCACGCGCGTGAGCGTCAATCCTCAAACGATGGACGACAGCGTACTTGCGGCCATCGGCCGGAAGCACAGCGCGCAGGATGTGCTGGACGCGCTCAAATTGGTCGCAGCCGAAGGCGGGCTTGCAGTCAACATGGACCTCATTGCGGGGCTTCCGCAGGACACCCCGGCTGGCTTCCGGAAAACGCTGGACACGGTGCTCGACCTTCGCCCGGAAAACGTCACCGTGCACACGCTCTCCCTGAAAAAGGGCTCCGAGATCATGCTCGGAGATGTCCGTCGCCCTGCTCCCGCGCAGGTTGGGCAGATGTTGGACTATGCCAACGCCACCCTGTTTTCCGCAGGCTACGCGCCCTATTACCTTTACCGTCAAAAATATATGTCCGGCGGCTATGAAAATATCGGCTGGCAGCGCGATCACACAGAAAATCTCTACAACATATGTATAATGGAGGAACTTTGCTCCATTATATCCGTGGGAGGCGGCGCGTCCACCAAGCTCTGTACGGATGGTGGGCGCATCACGCGCATTTTCGACCCCAAGTACCCCGCCGAATATATTGAAAGCCTGGATAAAATCCTCGCCGACAAGCAGCGGATCCCCGCGCTGCTTTTGGCGGAGACGGCGCCGGACAATTGTCGATAGAAAAAACACTGGAGGATCACTGAATGGCGTTTTCACTGGACGAGATCAACAAACTGGCTCTGCTCAACCCCAAGGGCTTCATCCGTGATTGTGATGCGGAGTATGACGCGAAAATTCGCTATGCGGCGGATCTGATCGAAAAGCACCGCAGCGAAAGCCCGATCGTGCTGATGAGCGGTCCCTCCGGCAGCGGCAAAACCACCACCGCCAAAAAGATCGAGGAGGAACTGCTGCGCCGCGGAATCACCACGCATGCGCTGGAGATGGATAGCTACTTTCGCACGGTAGACGAGAATTCTCCCAAAACACCGGAGGGTGAGCGCGATCTTGAGTCCCCCAAATGCGTGGATATGGAGCTTTTGACGGAGCATTTCCACCGTCTTGCCCGGGGCGAAGCCATCGATGTGCCGAAATTTCTTTTTGCCGAGCAGCGGCGGGCAGATGCCCCCTCAAAGCGCATTAAGCTCGGCAAAAACGATATCGTTGTGGCGGAGGGCATCCACGCGCTCAACGACGAACTGACAGAAGCAAACCCCGAGGCGCTCAAGCTCTATATCAGCGCACGCTCGAACGTGGAAAACGCCGGGGGAGAAATCTGCTTTAAGGGTACTTGGATGCGCCTTGTGCGCCGCACCGTCCGCGACAAGCTGTTCCGCGGCTCCCCGCCCGAGTATACCTTCGGCGTCTGGGCAAATGTCCGCCGCGGGGAAAAGAGCCATATCAGCCCCTTCAAGGACAAGGCGGACTGGAAGTTTGATTCCTCTTTACCCTATGAGGTCGGTCTGATGAAAAGCATTGCGCAAGATCTGTTCAAGTCCATCCCCACAAGCTGCGAGCGCTGCGACGAGCTGCGTTTGATTGCGCCGGCCTTCGACCTTTTCGAGACCATCGACCCCAAGCTTCTGCCCTACGATGCGCTTCTGACGGAATTTGTCGGCGGCGGAAAATATAACTAAGAAGACCGGCGCGGCGCGTGATGAACCCTGCGCCGCGCCTGCCGCGTCGCATATAAAGCGCGGCTATGAAAGGTGCGTGTTTTCATGTCCACAAAGCTTGACTATTACTTCCGGCAGCTTGACAAATTCCCGATTCCCGGCTTCTTTGACGGTCTGACCGAAACATATGAGATACTTCAAAAGGCAAAAATCTACTTAAAGGATACTCTTGTCAAAAATGCTGTGTGCGAAAACCACGGTGAACTCCGTGGTGACGCCCCGAACCTTCACGGAAATTACTTCATCGGCGAGGGGACGGTGCTCTACAACGACGTGACCATCATCGGCCCGGTCTTCATCGGCAAAAACTGCGAAATTATGCCCGGTGCGGTGATCCGCCCGAACACCATTCTTGCAGACGGCTGCAGTGTTGGGCACGGCAGTGAAGTTAAGCACTGCGTGCTGTTCGGCGGAGCAAAGGTTGCCTCTCTCGCCTTCGCAGGGGACAGCGTACTCGGCGCCTCTGCGCGTATCGGCAGCGGGGTCATCACCGCAAACCGCAAGTTCAACCAGACCAACGCCACGCTCCGTGTGGAGGGCGCGCGCGTTGACCTCGGCGACAGCTTTTTCGGCTGCATCCTGGGCGACAGCTCGCGGCTGGGCGCAAACGCCGTTACCCAGCCCGGAACGCATATCGGCCCGCACAGCTGGGTCTATCCGCTCACGAACGTCCGCGGCTTCATTCCGGCGCAAAAGCGGATCTATCACGCGAACGAAACCATTATGGAAGAAAATGAGATTGTGGAGCTGAAGCCATGATTGATCTGATTCAGTCGCTCGACACGAGCGTCCTTCTGTATATACAGCACTTCCTCCGCACGCCCTGGATGACGCCGGTGATGGTCTTTTTCTCCTTAATCGGCAACGTCGGTCTTGTCTGGATTCTCACCGGTATCGTCCTGCTGATTCCGAAAAGAACGCGGCGCGGCGGTATTTTGACGCTGATTTGCTTGCTCGCGGCGTATTTGGTCAACGACCAAGTCCTCAAGGAGCTGGTCGCGCGTCCGCGGCCCTACCACACCCTCACGGAGCTGGAGATCCTGGTGGCACAGCTGACTTCAAGCTCCTTCCCCTCCGGCCACACCAATTCAAGCTTTGCCGCTGCCATGGCGCTGACGCTGGCCTTTGGCAAAAGGGGTGCCCTGGCCTACATCCCCGCCACGCTGATTGCCCTTTCACGCTGCTATGTCGGCGTGCACTACCCCAGCGACGTGCTGGCGGGCATGATCGTCGGAACCCTCGTCGCCTTCATCGCCTTCAGACTGGCAGAGCGGATTCCCGCGCTTGGCAAACCGCGGGCAAAAGCCGAATAGTTTAGGCCGCTGCGGCAAGCTTCCGCGGCGGCCCGTTTTAAGGAGTTTTTGATGAAAGCGCGGTTTCAGCACTGCCCCTGCAAAAGGGCCAACTGCAAACGGCACGGCGATTGCGCGGCCTGCCGGGCGCATCATGCCGCAGAAAAAAAGCATCCGCCCGCCTGCGAGCGTCCAGCTAAAAACTCGCGTACTGTCGGAAAAGCGCCATCTTGCTAAAAACTTGTCATCATGTTATAATTTAATACTGACGCGAAATCTGTTTTTTGTGGATTTCGTATTCCTGAGGATAGGAGGAAAGCCATGGAAAACAGCTTCAGCGCCCATCAGTCGCAGGACCAGGAGCAGATACAGATTCTCTCCCCACGCATGCTGCAATCCCTGCGGGTGCTTCAGATGCCATCCACCGAGCTTTACGACTATCTGATGAAGGAACTGGAGGAAAATCCGGTTATCACCTTCGACAGCATCGACTATGCGGAAAAGTGCCGCCGGAACTCCCATTACATCGCAGGCGACAGTGACGAGGTCGCGCTCGCAGACATCATCGCTGACGACAGTAGTTCGCCCATCGTAAACCTCCGCCTCCAGTTTTCTATGCTCAAGCCCCCACCCGAGGTCGAGCGCGTCGGCTATGCACTGATCTACCTGCTCGACGAGAACGGCTACCTCTATTACGACGATGTGGAGCGTCTGGCGCAGGCTTCAAACATCTCTCTCGACACGCTGAGAACCGCCCTTGACCTGTTGCATTCTTTGGAGCCGGCAGGTGTCGGCGCGTTCAACCCGCGCGAATGCATCCTGCTCCAGCTTGAGCGCAAGGGCTTAAAAAACAGCGACGCCTGGAAGGTCGCGCAGGATCATCTTGAGCTGCTGGGCAAAAACCAGCTCCCGCAGATTGCCAAGAAATCCGGTATCCCGCTCCACCGTGTTGTTAACGCCCAGCAGCTCATCCGAACGCTCAACCCCAAGCCTCTGATGATGGAGGCCACACACCGCGGCAGCGGCTATATTGCGCCCGATATCCGTATTTTCAAGAAGGAAGAGGGCTTTGCCGTCGAGCTCAATCAGCTCCGTGCCGAGAGCATCCTCATCGACGACACCTATTCCAAAATCTATAAGGAAACAGACAACGAAACCGTCCGCAGCTTTCTGAGTGACAATATGCGGCGCGCTCAATGGCTGCGGGACAGCATCCGCCAGCGCTGTGAGACGCTGATGAGCTGCGCTGCCCAACTTCTGAAGACGCAGCGCGCCTTTTTCGAGGACGGGCCCGAGGGCCTTGTGCCCTACAGTCGCAAGGAAATGGCCGAGCAGATCGGCCGCAGCGAATCGACCATCAGCCGCGCCCTCAAGGACAAATACGTCGAATGTGACTGGGGCATGTTCCCGACGGACTTTTTCTTCCCGAAATCCTCTGTCGAGGCGCACCCCTTGATCACGAAAAACACCATTGAAAGCAATATCCAGGCCATCATCCTCGGGGAGGATCGGCAGTCCCCCCTGAGTGACGAGGAGATTGTCGCGCTGCTCCGAAAAACCGGCATCTCCGTCAGCCGCCGCACCGTTGCAAAATACCGCGACGAGCTGGGCATCCCCTCCTCCTCACGCCGTCGGGTCTATTCGTAAACAATCTAAAACGGGGTACCGCGGATTAATCGCGGTACCCCGTTTTCCTGTCTTCAGCCGCAGCAGGAGGCCGTTTCCTTGCGCATGGCGCGCACCATATCGCAGTCGCAGCCGCCGGCGATGTCGTGCGTACTGCGATGCTCCAGAAGCACGACGTTCCGCCATGCCCCGAAGCGGTCCTTGGCCAGACGCTCCCTGTAGCCGACGGTCCGGAAGCCGCACTTCTCAAACAGCCCAAGACAGGCAACGTTGCTTTGCAGGACGCTTGCCTCCACCGTCCAAAAGCCCTCACGCTTGGTCGCCTCCAGCAGCTCCCGCACCAGTTTTTCGCCGACGCCCCGGCGCTGATGAGCGGCAGCCACATAGACATTGACGGCCACGACGCCATTGAGGTATTCGCGGTCGGAAAGCGGAGAAACGGCAATCCAGCCGGCAAGCTCCGCGTCTATCTCCGCAACGAAGCGGCAGCCCTTGACGTGGGCAGCGTCCCAAGCCTCATAAGAGGGGCAGTCGATTTCAAAGGTCGCGTTGTTGGTCTGTATGCCCTGATAATAGATCTCGATGATCTCTCCCCAGTCGTCTTGCTGCATCGGGCGCACAAGGTATTCCATGGCTTCTCCTCCCCAAAATTCATTTTTGAAAGCAATTCTACTATTAATAGTATAGCAGAAGTTTGAGGAAATGCCAGACCTGTTGGAAGCTGTTTTTCCATGCCCGCGCCGAATCCATAGGTCTCTCCTATGAGTCACTTGCGAAATTGCCGAAATTATGAATTGGTAATCCGAAAAAAACCCTATATAATAAAGATTAGGAGACGTTTAGAACATTGTAACGTCTGTTCCCCGGGCGCTTTTGGAGAAGGCCTAGGACATGAACAGGGAGTTGAGCTCGTGAAAAATCAATACAAGCAGCTTTTTTCGCCTTTGAAGGTCAGAAATTTAACGATTCCGAACCGGGTTGTAATGATGCCAATGGGCAGCGACTTTGCGGGTATCAATGGCGAATTGAGCGACGAGCACATCAAATATTACGAACTGCGCGCCAGAGGCGGCACGGGGCTGATTATCGTGGAGAACGTCTGCGTCAAATTTCCCGAAGGATCAAACGGCACGACCCAGCTGCGCATGGATCAGGACTGCTATATTCCCCGGCTTTACACCATGACCGAGGCCTGCCACCGCCACGGCGCTTGCATGGGTGTGCAGATCAACCATGCCGGCGCGTCGGCCATGGCCTCCCGCATCGGGATGCAGCCGGTTTCGGCCTCAAATCTGCCCTCTAAGCCCGGTGGGGAGCTCCCCCGTCCGCTGACGCGCGACGAGCTTGTGTCCATCGCCCGAGACTACGGTGCGGCGGCAAAGCGCGCAGTCAACGCAGGCTTTGATCTGATCGAAATTCACGCCGGTCACTCTTACCTCATCAGTCAGTTTCTATCCCCGACCATGAACGACCGAACGGACGAATTCGGCGGCAGCGCCGAAAACCGCGCCCGCTTCTGCCGCATGGTCATCGATGAGGTGCGCGCCGCCATCGGCCCGCAGGTGCCGATCTCCCTGCGTCT
>CAYRIA010000031.1:0-7824 GCA_964424175.1 uncultured Oscillospiraceae bacterium
CCGGTGAATTTCTGGTTTCAAAAGCGGGCTTAGGCTATTTAATTGTTTATGGCGGTCAAGTTTTTAGATTGGACCTTGTGATGACCAGCGTTTTTATTCTTGCCGTTGTAGCTTCTCTAATGTACATGGCGATTTTGGTGCTGGAAAAGTGGATAATTAAATATTTCAGTCATAATTAAAAGGAGAGTAGAACTTACATGAAAAAACTCATGCGCATTGTATCAATTGTATCGGTAATTGCACTAATGGCGGCCGTATTTACCGGCTGCCAAAAGAAAGATGAAATGACAAGCTTGAAAGTTAGCGAGGTCACACACTCTGTTTTCTATGCGCCGCAATATGTCGCAATCAATCAAGGCTTCTTTGCTGAAGAAGGAATTGAAATAGAGCTCATTAATGGCGGCGGCGCAGACAAGGTAATGACAGCTGTACTTTCAGGCGGCGTAGATATCGGCTTTGCAGGGCCGGAAGCCTCTATCTATGTGTATAACGAAGGAAAAGAAAACTACTGTCAAGTATTTGCACAGGTTACGAAACGTGACGGTTCTTTCTTAATCAGCAGAGAAAAATATGATGATTTTCAGTGGGAGGACTTAGAAGGCAAGGTCATTCTTCCGGGCAGAAAAGGCGGAGTTCCTTATATGACCTTGTTATATGTCATTAATCAAAAGGGACTTGAACTGAACAAAGATGTTTTCTTTAATGACACCATACAATTTGACTTAATGGCAAGTTCCTTTTCAAACGGAATCGGGGATTATGTTACAGCATTTGAACCGGTTGCCACCAGCATAGAAGAAGCTGGAAAAGGGTATATTGTGGCATCCATTGGGGAGGAAAGCGGAGAAATTCCATATACAGCATATTTTGCAACTAAAGATTACATAGAAAAAAATTCCGATCTGATTGAACGGTTTACAAGAGCTTTATATAAAGGTCAGCTTTGGGTCAAAGACCATACAGCAGATGAAATTGCGCATGCAATTGCTCCATCATTCCCTGATACCGATATAGAAACTTTAGTAAAAGTCGCGACAAGATATAAAGAAATTGATGCATGGTGTGACAACCCAGTGTTAAAGGAAGAGTCCTTTGAAAGATTGCAGACAGTCATTTCAGCGGCCGGAGAATTAAAGCAAAAAGCGCCATACCTTGATGTTGTTAATAATACATTTGCCGAAAAAGCTGTAAAATAGCTTATGATTTTCGAGAAGCTCCAACCATTGATCTAAATGATGAGGGAACGATAGGTCTATTATATAGAACCGCCCGCTTCTTATGAATGAATGAAAGCGAGCGGTTCTATATTAAAATGTAAAGATTAGCCCTTAACCGCAGTGCTGCTCACAGGTACAAACATAACAAGAGCTCAGTTGTATAATAATGGGAAGCTCCCACAAATCAACGCCTCCAATTTAACATACATACCTTCCGGTAAACTAGTGATATAAGAGGCTCGTTATAGTAGATATGAACTTTTCGACGCGTTGCTCTATAATGTTTATCAGCGATGTCAGATCATCAAAATCCGGTGTAGATATCAATACGCATTCTATGATGGCATCTTGATTGTTATCATCATGAAAGACATCTAAACCATCTAAAGCGATATTCTTGAGAGATTCGTATTGCTTAGATATTTCTCTGTTTCTTGCGGAAAGCCATACTTCAAAGTCGCCCTTTTCGTGTAGGTAGACTACGGCAATTTTCAAACCATTATCTTTTAAGAGCTTTGTGCTTAATGAGAAATAGGACATATCCATATATCCTTGGTAGACGCTGCCTATCTCGTAATACGGATATTTTTTTATAAAGTCAGCGCGCAATTTACCGATTATTTCTAATATTCCTTTATATGCGACCTGTAATCCTCCCTGCTGCAAACTATATGTATAGTCACGAATAAGAAGAGTCAAAGACTTCATAATTATCCTCCTGATATTATCGTTTTCAAGTTACCGCGATCAAATAAACATAATGGGAAGTCAATCTACCGCGTCGTAAATGTGATATTCAATAACCATTTCATCATAGGAATAACCATGATTTCGGCTTTTGACATTACCCATCTTAATAGCGGCGAAATGCTTATAATCATTCTGAAAAACTACTATTAGCCCCTTGTTAATTGTACTGAGCCAAATACGCGCAAAAAGCACCCTGTTATAGCAGGATGCTTCAGGTCGCGCGCAGTTGCCTGACAGTTTCCTGCTGGGGCTATGCTTTGCTCGGTATTCGATTGGGCTTCACTAATTAACAATTCTACCACAGTTTACCAGCGGTGTTAAGCACAATATTTGACATATTTCGACTTATTAATAAACCCCTCTGCAACCGTAATGGTTACAGAGGGGTTTGCGCCCTTCGGCGCATATTCTACGCACGATAGGCAGGATATATAGTGCTGTCGCTCAGTCAAATTTGTATAGAGATTGCCGTTGACAAACCTATTTTGAACGCTTCACAGTTCTCTTTACAGGCGCGCCTGAACTGCTATTTGAGCGTTGGTTGGCATTGTTTGCTCTTCCTGCCGGAGGGCTTGTTTTGCGCTGAGCTGCCGCGAGCAGGTAGGTGTGAGTGGGCTTGCCGCAAATCTTGCAGCCCTTCATTGACTCAACCACCTGTTCAATTAGCACACTCGGAATCTCGATAACGCTCTGCTCAGGCCCAATTTCGATTTTGCCGACTTCCTTGCCGGAGATTCCCGTGCGGTCTGTGATGGCTCCGATGATATGGTTTGCGTTGACGCGGCTGCTCGATCCAATGTCAACAACCATTATTCCGAAATCCATAGGGCGCACCTTGGGACGGGCGGGCTTGTTCTCGCCATCCTTGGGACTCGGTTTCTTGTCAGCCGTTCTACGTCTGGATTCCATCGGAGCCAGCTCGCCTTCTTCATGCTTGAACTGACTGATGGCGGTTGTAATTGGCTGGCAAATTTCCGCATAGTGCAGCGAAAGCGTCCCCTCGGCAATGCTTTGAAGGGTATAGCCGCGCGCAAGCAAGTCGTTGACCATTTGAGCGAACACAGGATTAAGTTCGCCCTGGAGCTGCGCTTCCAGTTCGTCTCTCGCTCTTTCAATTGCCTTGCTTTGAATGTCCGTAACTGTAGGCAGCGGCAGTTCTTTGATTTGTGATTTTACGGCAACTGCAATTTGCCGAATTTCATTAACCTCTCGCTTGCTGCTGCAAAGCGTGATACTGCAGCCGTCTTTTCCGGCCCTGCCGGTTCTTCCGATACGGTGGATGTAATACTCTGTATTTGGCGGGATGTCAAAATTGATGACGTATTCTACGTCGTTGACATCGATGCCGCGTGCAGCAATGTCCGTTGCGATAAGAATAGACGTCTTTCCGGCCTTGAAGTCGCGCATTGTGCTGGTGCGCTGGGTCTGCTTGATGTCGCTGTGGATGCTCTCGGCGCTAATATTGCGGTCAGTGAGATACTCTGTCAGCTCGTCCGCCATCTTCTTGGTTCCACAGAAAATGATTGCGCGCTTCGGCTGGTAGTATTTAAGGAGCATTGCAAGCGCTTCTTTTTTGTTTGCGTGGGGAACGTCGAGGAAGCGCTGCTCGATGTTTTCAATCGTAATCTGGCTCTTATCAATTTCGATAAGGGTCGGATCCTTCTGAAACTCCTTGGTGATCTTCATAATCGCAGGAGGCATGGTTGCGGAAAACAACACGGTTTGACGCTCCTCGGGGGTATCCGTCAAAATCGTCTCGATATCCTCCTTGAAGCCCATATTCAGCATTTCGTCTGCCTCGTCAAGAACGATCATTTTCAAATTGTTGAGTTTGATCGTCTTGCGGCGCATATGGTCCATCACGCGGCCGGGCGTTCCAACAACAAGGTTAGCACGGCGCAGATCAATACACTGCTTTTCAATCGATGCGCCGCCATAAATGGCGACAGGCCGAATCCCCTCCTTAAAGCGGGCAAGCTTACGGATTTCCTCGGTGGCCTGCACTGCCAGTTCGCGGGTTGGGCAGAGGATCAGCACCTGAATAGTGGGTTTTTCCTCGTGTGAATCAATCCGTTCAATGGCGGGAATTGCGAACGCCACGGTTTTTCCCGTGCCGGTCTGTGAACGGGCGATAACATCCACACCGGTGCGGATTACCGGAATTGCTTCGGATTGAATAGGTGTTGCGAAATCAAATCCCATCAGAGAAACCGCGCGTTCCACCTTTGGGGTAAGACTCATTTCGGAGAATGATACTTTTGTCATGTAATTCCTCAATTCAAAAAATAAAAGCGGGGACCGAAATCCCCGCTAGTTTAGCGATACTTTGTCCTGATAATAGTATCATCTCAGAATAATATTGTCAAACCAACGTTTGGTAATTTTTCTAAATATTCAGGTGTTTTATGATCAATAATACCAAACAACGATTGATTGCGGTCTCACAGCCCTGTTATATGGCGTTCATAGACTGAAAAGCTGGAGCGACATCCATGTTCGCGTCGGCCGAAGCCATGTTAGAAATTGAAACGGCCAGCACAATGAAAACAATTACCATTGCAACAACCCATAGGACGATGACCAGCGGTGTCTTTGTCGCCGCAAGCTTGCGGGCAATCAGAAAGAAGCCGCCCATAACAGCAATCGCAAATAGCCACGAAAGCCATGGCACGCCCATGAGCAGGAAGAACACAAAGATCAGAACTCCGGAAATGGCAAGAAGAACGTTAACGAGCTTGCTCGGCTTGCGTCGCTTTTCATGTGTTTCTGCATTCCCCGGACTTTGCTGCGGAAACACCGTTGCCACAGTTCCCGTTGCAGACTGTCCGCAGTAAGGGCAAAAACCTGCCCCGGTGTCGAGCGCCGCGCCGCAGTTGGTGCAGAAGGTCTTGCTGACAGCTTTCTCGCAGTGTGTCATGGGGGTGGGCGGCGCTCCTGTATAGCCCTTGGGATAGCTTGCTTTGCCTTTACTGATAACCGTTTTGAATTTCCAGTTCTGTGCGGTAGCCGCATCTTTGACGGCCTTAGGAATTGCACCGATGTCAAAGGTGAAGTCATAGGCCTTGCCATCTGGTCCGTATTGGACGCTTTTGACCTTGCGGTAGAGCGTCTTGCCGGACTGGAAAGTTGTTGAACCGGAAAAACCGGCGGAAAAACCGGAGCCCGTTTCTTTCGTTAACTCCCACATATAGACGGTGTTTGTGCTTTCGTCCGCAAAAACAGAGGCATTGTAAGTGATTTTTTTGTTTCCGGTGCTCCAGCCTGCGTCGAGAAATTCCTTAAAGATCGTAATGTCGGCGTTTCCGCCGGTTTGATAAGGGATACTGAGCCCATCTAATGCTGCTGTGATCCTGCTAAGCAAGAACTGCTTTGACATATAGCACCGTCTCCTTTATGATTTTTGCCTTGTGGATAAGCCCAAGGGATCGAGTTTGCGGGAGAGGTTCTGTCGTTTTATGGAATAATCTGTTTATCATTATACAGTCCGCAGCAGGTCTTTACAATATACAGGATGAAAATATAAGCATTAAAAAAGCTGAGGGCATTTGAGGTCTTTGGCGGTGCAATTCTGACAGGTTTCCACGGAGAGAAAAAGAAATCTTTCCAATCAGACGCGTTGCTGTTCCCCAAGCTTGAATTCTCCGATAAGCTCTTGGAGAATATTCGCTTGACCGGATAATTCCTCACTTGCTGCTGCACTTTCCTCTGCCGTTGCCGCATTTGTCTGAACAACAGATGAAATTTGTTCAATCCCTTGATTAATCTGAATAATAGCAGTAGCTTGCTCTTGTGAGGCTTGCGCAATTTCATCGATCAAAACAACAGCATCCTTTGTCGCATTGGAACTCTTATCTAAAGACGTTGCGGTTATGCTTGTGATTTGTGAGCCGCTTGCAACAGCACCAATGGTTTCTTCAATTAAAATGGCAGTGTTCTTTGCGGCTTCGGCCGATTTTCCGGCGAGGTTTCGAACTTCGTCAGCAACAACGGCAAAGCCTTTGCCTGCGGCACCTGCACGGGCGGCTTCCACAGCAGCATTCAGCGCAAGAATATTTGTCTGAAATGCAATATCATCAATAATCTTAATGATTTTAGAAATTTCAGATGACTTAAAACTAATCTTCTCCATAGCCGTCATCAGTTCACGCATTTGTTCGTTGCTGGAATGAATTTCCTTTTCCGCGAAATTTGCCTTGTCATGCGCTGATTTTGCGTTTTCTGCATTTTTTCTAATTTGCTCGGTAACGTCAGCAATAGATGCCGATAATTCTTCAATTGCGCTGGCCTGTTCAGTTGCTCCCTGAGAAAGTGCCTGGGCGCCATTTGACACTTGCCCAGCCCCGCCGTCAACCTGCTCGGCAGATTGGCTGATTTGCAGCAACGTGGAATTCAAAACCTTAACGATTTCAATCAGAGAGTATTTTGTCGCGATAAAGTCTCCAAGAAACTTTCCGTTTACCTCTACTGCCAAGTTTTTGCTTGCCATTTCTTTTAAGACGTGCTGGATTTCAAGTTCGTATTGCGTATTATTGGCGATTGCCGTATTTAGGGCACTTACCATTACGCTTGCTTCCGTTAGATGCGTATATGGAAGCATTTCGCTGTTTAGGTCGCCTTCAGCAAAGGAGACTAACCTTCTTGTGGCCAGGCTTATTGGCTTTATAAGAAAACCGAGTAATAAATGTTCATCGATTATTCCAAGCAATACTACGACCAAAACCGTAATGATCATGGGCACTGTTCTGAAATCAGTTGCTTTTCCAACAATAATAATGGCGATGGCTGCAATGATGACATGAATTACAACGCCGAGTATGATGAGGGGTCGTAATCCGATTTTATAATTGGTATCAACAATGTCAGATTCAATAAACTTTTTCATATAATCTTTTCCTTCCTGTTTATATGGTCCGAATTGATAGTATTGCGCATCTATGCAACAATGTCAAGGCCATTGAGGGTGGATAAATTTCAGCGAAGTACTATTCTGCTAGATGCTGTTTTTTGGACATGATTCATTCATAAATTTATCGGTTATTTACAAATGAATCTCTTGTTTATTGCGAGCTCACTTTTTGTAATTGCTGGCAGGCCAGAATTTCTTCGAGCTCGGATGCCGGTAGGCCTTTGTAGAAATAGAATCCTTGAAGCTCGTCACAGCCTTTATTCTTCAAAAAGTCATACTGTTCCTCATTTTCCACCCCTTCTGCCAGCACCTGCACGCCCAGATTCTTGGCCAGCTGGATAATTGTTTTAAGAACCGCCCTGTCTTTGACATTTCCCGTGGATATGCTGTGAACGAAGTCCATATCTATTTTTATCAGATCCACCGGGAAGGACCGGATTCGGTTTAACGAGGAATACTCTTTGCCGAAGTCATCGATTGCAATTAAAAATCCTCTTTCTTTGAACTGCACCAGTTTTTCGAGAATCTCTTCCTCAATGCGAAATGCAGCGCTTTCGGTGATTTCGATGATGATATTGCAGGGATCAATGTCAACTTCTTCAACAATCTCCGCAAGTTTACTGATAATATGAACATCCTCCAATTGCTCCACGGACAAATTGACAGAGAGCTTAAAGTCCTCGCCCGCTCCAAGCTGGATTCTTTTGTATTGCTCACAAGCTTCGCGGAACACCCATAGCCCAATTGGCTGAATCAAACCGGTCTCTTCAGCAAGCGGTATGAATTCCCCGGGGGAAACCAGGCCCAAATCGGATTGATTCCACCGCAGCAGAGCTTCAAAACCGATGATTCTTCCGCTTTCAACACTGATTTGCGGCTGGTAGTGCAGGAAAAGCTCTTCCTTTTCCAGCGCCCGGTACAAGCTTTTGGTCAGCGCCATTTTCCTCAGCG
>CAYRIA010000031.1:7924-15340 GCA_964424175.1 uncultured Oscillospiraceae bacterium
TGTACTCCTCCTGCTGGAAAACACGCCTGAGGGCGCGAAGAACACTCGCTTCATCATCAATTAACAGGATGTTGATCTCCGGCTGCATCATCACACCTCGCGAAATGAATTCAAACTACGGTAAATCTCTCTATTACAATTGATTCGACGATTTTACTGTTTTACCATGCCTTCTGGCCCGAACTAAGAAAAAATCGACAGCTTTCGGCCTTTCAAACAAAGCCAAAGCTGTCTGGTTTTATCCGTGAAGGATGTCATGGCCTCCGGCGGAAAGCTCCAAGGTGCCGCCTGCATGATGCTCAGCTTTCTATGAGTCGTAGGGTTAGAAGCTCCAGATTTCTCACAGTAGGGAGGTCGAGAAAATGTTCAATTTTCTCGACCTGTTCCAATTCGTTGCCCGAGTGATTTAGTACACATAAAAACCGATGGATCACCTCATGCCGGTAAAGCAGATATTCGCCGAGTTCTCGCCCTTTGTCCGTCAGATCAATATTTTCGTACTTTTTATACAGTACGAGACCGGCCTGTCCCAACTGCTGGATCATTTTTGTGACCGAGGACGCTTTTACGTGCAGCATTTTGGACAGCTCGCTTACCCTGACCTGCTCACGCTGCTGCATCAGGCGCGCAATCATTTCGAGATAATCCTCCATGGCGCTGGTAAGTTCCCCATCGGCATTGCGCGCATACCCCTTCAGTGTATAAAAATCGTCTGCATGACCCATCGCACTTACCTCTTTGCAGCCCTGTTGTTTTAGTCACCAACTGCAGTGCACTGAATAACATGTTGATAGAAAGTTTCCTTATCCTAAAATATTCAAAAGGAGCATTTGTTATGAGTCAGCAGCGTTGTCTGAATGATATAAAGCCGGGCCAGCGCGCCACTGTCAGAGCGCTTCAAACCTCCGGGAGTATGCGGCGCCGTCTGTTGGATATTGGACTGATCGAAAATACGGAGGTGGAGTGCCTTGGAAGAAGTCCGGGCGGTGACCCTACGGCATTTTTGATCCGGGGCTCGGTGTTCGCGATCCGGTCCGAAGATTGTCGGCATATCTTGGTTCACGCATTGTAATTAGGAGGACCTTTGAATGGGCTTGACTTGCAGCTCCGTGGGATTCAAAGCTGTAGATTCCGGCTTGACCATCCGAAAGCAGGAATTAGGCGATAGGGTCATTGCTCTGGCCGGAAATCCAAACGTCGGCAAAAGCACGGTGTTCAACGGCTTGACGGGCTTGAAGCAGCACACCGGAAACTGGCCGGGAAAAACCGTTGCTAACGCACAGGGCTATTGCAAGAGTGCGAAAAACTCCTTTGTTCTGGTAGACCTTCCGGGTACGTATTCCCTGATGGCCCACTCCGCCGAGGAGGAGCTTGCGCGAAACTTCCTTTGCTTTGGCCAGCCGGATGCGGTTGTCGTCGTTTGCGACGCGACCTGCTTGGAGCGCAACCTCAACCTCGTTTTACAGACCCTCGAAATTTCCTCAAAGGTCGTTGTTTGCGTCAATCTGCTGGATGAGGCGAGGCGTAAAAAGATCCGTCTCAATTTGCCGCTTCTTGAAAAGCGCTTGGGTGTGCCCGTGATCGGTGCCGTGGCAAGAGAAAAGAAAACCCTGCTCGCATTGCTCGAGACATTGGACGGCGTTTCGGACGGAAGCCTGCAAAACAAGCCATCGACTCTGCGCTATCCTGAGAGCGTTGAAAACGCAATTGCTGAAGTCGAGCCGCTGATTGTGCAAAAAGCAGGCGATAGGCTCAGCAGCAGATGGCTTAGCATAAAATTGCTGGATCAGGATGAAGACCTGATTCGGGACATCAGCGCTTATTTAGGTGAGGAGCTGCTACAGGATGAAAAGCTGAAGGCTGCGCTTTCTCAGGCAAGGGAGGAGCTTTTGCTGCAGGGACTTGACGGCGAACGCCTCAAAGACCTGATCGTATCCACGCTGGTTAATACCGGGGAGGAGCTTTGCCGCGGCGTAGTTGTCTATGAGAATCAAAGCTATAATGAAGCTGACCGAAGGCTGGATAAAATCCTCACAAGCAAGCTCACGGGCTATCCTGTGATGCTGGGCTTATTGGCGCTGGTGTTCTGGCTCACGATCGCCGGGGCGAATTACCCTTCGCAGCTTCTGGCCGACGATCTGTTCTGGGTGCAGGATAGACTGACGGATTTTTTCCAGTACATTCATGCGCCTGAATGGCTCCACGGTGCCCTTATCCTTGGCGTTTATCGCGTCTTGGCGTGGGTCGTATCCGTGATGCTGCCGCCTATGGCCATTTTCTTTCCGCTTTTTACCCTGTTGGAGGATGCAGGATATCTTCCACGGGTGGCTTATAACCTCGATAAGCCGTTTAAACGCTGCAGCGCCTGCGGCAAACAGGCGCTCAGCATGTGTATGGGTTTCGGCTGTAATGCCGCGGGCATAGTCGGATGCCGAATCATCGATTCCCCGCGAGAGCGGCTGCTGGCAATCTTGACAAACAACTTTGTGCCCTGTAACGGCAGGTTCCCCACGCTGATTGCAATCCTTGCCATGTTCTTTGTCGGCGCCGCCGGCGGCGCGAATTCATCGCTGCTTTCCGCGGTGCTGCTCACGGCGGTCATCGTGCTCGGTGTTGGCGTGACCTTTGTGGTCACTGGGCTGCTTTCAAAAACCCTGCTCAGGGGGGTGCCCTCGTCCTTTACACTGGAGCTGCCGCCGTATAGAATGCCGCAGTTTGGACGGGTGATCGTCCGCTCCATGATCGACAGGACTTTGTTCGTCTTGGGTAGAGCGATTGCCGTGGCGGCGCCCGCAGGCCTTGTCATTTGGCTGATGGCAAATTGTGTGCTTGGGGGAAGCAGTGTCCTCAATCACTGTGCGGCTTTATTAGATCCCTTCGCTCGGCTGATGGGCCTGGACGGCGTGATTCTGCTTGCGTTTATTCTGGGCTTCCCCGCCAATGAGATCGTCATTCCCATCATGATTATGGCCTATATGGCCAAGGGCAGCATTTTTGAGCTTGACAGCCTCGCACAGATGAAGGACTTATTTGTGGCAAACGGCTGGACTTGGATCACAGCTATCTGCACGATGCTGTTTTCCCTCACGCATTGGCCCTGCTCTACCACGCTATTGACCATTAAAAAGGAAACGGGGAGCTGGAAGTGGACAGCGCTGGCGGCGGCTCTGCCGACCATAAGCGGCATCGTTTTTTGCATGCTGTTTGCAGGTGCGGCCCGAATCCTAGGATAACTCGCTCAACGAATAAGGGTGTAGGTTTTTCCTGCACCTTTATTTTCCATTCCCGTAAAATCTGTCGGAAGAAGTAGACTTGACGGTCGGCAAGTGGTATCATTAACATGGAAATTGGAGCAAGGGACATAGTATTGGGGGGAGACGCACCTTGATTAACCTAAAATCAATCAGAGACACATCAAACGCAAAACAGTATCCCAAGGGAACGATCTTCAGCCACGACGGCATAGGTGAAGGCATGTATATCCTTTTGAAAGGAGACGTTGCTTTGCTCAACAGCCGCGACAATCGGGTGATCGCGCTTGTAAGTGCGGGAGATTTCTTTGATGAGGGACTGCTGTTCTCCGAGGACAGGCCGCCGGTGGTGTCTCTTTCCATCACGGACGTGATTGCTCTGCCAATCCTCAAGACTGAGCTGGCCACCTTTTTCTCAACGGAGCCTCTGTTGGCGCTTGAGCTGATGCGGGAGATGTATGCGCGCATCGGGGCCGGGGCCGACACAGGGCACCTGTGGCTTGCCGGTTACGATTTTTCAAGTGATGGCTTTGTCCCGCCCGTTGAGCGGGCGGTGGAGGCTCCTGCTCCGGTAGAACAGGCCGAAAGCAGCTCGGTAGCGGCGGAGGATACGTCCCCGGCAGTTGTTTCTTCCGAGACGTTTGAGCTGTTCCCCGCCGGGCACAGCGGAGAATATACGCTTCCCTTGACCAACGGCGACCGGGAAAATATGTGTGAAAACCCGTATAAATGCCCGGTTTGCGAGGAGCGGTTCACAGCGCTGAAGATTCTCAGCTCCAGACTTGTGAAAACAACGACTGACGACGATACCCGCAAGCACTACAGGGACATTGACCCCACATACTACGAGGTCATCACCTGCCCACACTGCTACTACAGCGCGATGGAAACCATCTTTTCCAAGACTGATGACGTCGGCGCGGGCCTGCCCGAAGTGCTCAAGGCACTCAAGGAAGCAGTCAGTTTTCGCTTCGGAACGCAGCCCGATACCGCAGCGATTTTTGCAAGCTACTATCTGGCGCTGCTCTGTGCGCCGAAGTGCTTTCCAAACGCCCAGCTTATTGAGGCCAAGCTCCTGCACAGGCTGAGCTGGCTGTATCACGACTGCGGGGACGAGCAAATGGAAAAGACGTTGACGGAACAGACGCTGCAGAAATATTTGAGAGCCTTTATGGAGCTGACCTTCACAGCGGAGCAGGAGCTGCAGGTGCAAATGGTGATCGGTGAGCTGTATTTCAAGCTCGGCAACATCAACGAGGCCAAGCGCTATCAATACGGCATCAAAATCAGCAAAGTGGCGTCGGCTGTCATGAAAAAGCGTGCCGAGAGCCGGCTGGAGATAATCAAAGAACTGGAAAAGACCAGCGCACCGGAGTCTCCCAAGCCAGCGCAGCCGGCAAAGCGCTCGCTCTTCAGAAAATAGTGTTTTTTGAACCGCAAACGCCATTGTTCCAATAGTTTGGCAGGGGGTCAACAGCAAATACAACGTATTTGTAGAAGACTGCTCCTATGCCTTTGGACCGACTAGTCCCAATGTTGCGGCAAGCTCCTGGTACAAGCTCCCTTAAACAACGTGTGAAAGCGGACAGACGCGCGCGTCTGTCCGTCTTTTTTGTGGCTTTATTTTATTTCTGAACTGTCTGCATGCGATTGAACTTGGTCAATCCGGATAGTAATTGATCAGTGCAGCCTTCACGGTCGTCTCGCCGGTGGCGGCATAGCAGTGCTGTCCGGAGGCAGAAAAGCCGATGGCATCATCCGCCCGGAGGACATAGGCCTGCCCGCCCACGGTCAGGGTCAGCTCACCTTCCAGAACCATAATGTATTCCTGAGAGCGTTCTAGGTGACCGAAGGTGGTGTGGCTGTGGCCTGCGTCCAGCTCAATCTGAAAAAACTCAAAGTTCCGTTCCGGTGTGTTCGCGTAGTAGCAGTAGAGCCGGTAATGCCCGTCCTCGTCCGCCTGCACGGCGATGCCGGCCTTGCCCACAAGGCTTGCATCCGGCTGCTGCCGCTCCATCAACGCGGTGTAGGAAACCTTGAGGCCGTTGGCAATTTTCCATAGCGTGTTAATCGTGGGGTTCGTATCCCCCTTTTCAATCTGCGAGAGCATGACTTTGCTGACGCCCGAAAGCTCCGCAAGCTGTCCGAGACTGAGGTTCCGATCCGTCCGCAGCTTTTTGAGATTTTCGGCGACTACCTGATTAATATCCATAAGCGCACTCCCAAAGACTTGACAAATATACTGAACGATTGTAAGATAACACGTACACACTATAGTGAACGATCGTTCATTATGAATTATACCTGACAGAGCGCGGGAGTACAAGAAAAAATGGAATCAATCAGACAAAGAAGCACCTTCAAGGCGCTCGCGGCGGCCTTTCCGCTCACAATTCCCGTGCTTGCGGGCTTTCTGGTGTTGGGGATGGCCTATGGGATGCTGATGCAGACCAAGGGCTATGGCACGCTATGGGCGGTACTGATGAGTGCCGTTGCCTTCTGCGGAAGTATGCAGTTCGTGGCGATCACGTTGCTGACAGCGGCCTTTGATCCGATCTCGGCCTTTTGGTTGAGCCTCATGGTCAATGCGCGGCATCTGTTTTATGGCGTCTCGATGCTGGGAAAATACCGGGGGTTGGGGAAGACTCGCTTTTTCCTGATCTTCGCCCTCTGCGACGAGACATTTTCGATCGCCTCCGGCTGCGCGCCCCCGGAAGGGGTAGACAGTAAGCGCTTTTATCTTTCGATTTCGCTGCTGGACTACCTCTACTGGGTGCTGGGCACCTTCTTGGGCGGCGTTTTGGGCGGGCTGGTGGCCTTCAACACCGAGGGCCTGGATTTCGTTTTGACCGCGCTGTTCGTGGTGCTGCTGCTCGAACAGGTAAAAAAGCGGGAAAACCGTGCCTCCGCCGCCATCGGTCTTGTCGCGACCTGCGCTGCGCTGTTTCTTTTTGGCGCTGAACAGATGGTGATTCCGGCTATGGCGCTGATTTTAGCCATTTTGCTGGCGGGGAGGAAAGTCTTATGCCGCTAACGCCGATGCAGACTCTTGCCATGATAGCCGCCATTGCACTGGGCACGATGGCAACCCGCTTTGCGCCATTTCTGCTGTTTCCTGAGAAGCGGGAGCCGTCCAAGGTCGTCGTCGATCTTGGCAAATGTCTGCCGCCGGCGATGATGGGACTGCTTGTGGTCTACTGCCTGCGGAACGTCCCGCTGCGCACCGCGCCGCACGGAGTGCCGGAGCTAATCGCCATTGTTCTACTCGTTGCCCTGCACCTCTGGAAAAACAATGTTCTTTTAAGCATTGGCGGCGGAACACTCGCCTATATGCTACTGGTACAGCTGGTTTTTTGATGTCCCGCGCGCAGATAAGCGCCGGAGCGCCGCCTAAAAAGGCGGCGCTCCGGTATTGCTTTGCGCGACGTTCAGGCGAGGTCTCCGCCGAGCCAGTAGCGCTCAAGGGGTTTATAGGTCAGGTAGGCGACAAGGGCGGTGATGAGGATTTCCGGCAGCATAAAAGAGCCGTTATAGGCCAGCGACCAGACCGCAGGCGCCCAGCCCAGCTCGTTCGGAAAAAGCGCCTCCCAGATGATAAGGCCGCTGACAAAATGGCAGACAAAGCGCCCGAGCAAGGTGACGACGATGCCGAGGACGATTGACCATCTGCGGTCTTTGACCAGCCCGTTGAAGCCTGCGGAGAAGCCCAGCACAGTAAAGGCCAGAATATAGTCAAAGACCACGATGCCAACGGCGCTCAGGGCTGTTGGCGCGTATTGAACATTGTTCATGCCCAGCACGAGTTGGAGCATGCTAAACACCAGCGCCGAGAGGATACCCCATTTCGTACCGTAACGCTGGGCCAACATGACCAGCGGCAGCATGCTGCAGACGGTGATTCCGCCGCCCAGTGCCCAAGGCCCCTGAAAGGTGAGCAGGGACAATACCGTTGCAATGGCGATGAGCATTGCGCTCTCGGCGATGCGTTTGATGCTTGAGTTCATAAAGAATTCCTCCGATTTCCGCCCAACTTCGGGGCAACTGTCTCTTTTGCTGCCGGAGCAACAAAAAACCCGCGCTTGCGGGTATGGCAACGCGGTCTATCAAAGGAATATTCCATTGATTCCTACGCCGGCATTACCCGGATCAGGTTCGAGGGTCCCGG
>CAYRIA010000032.1:0-244 GCA_964424175.1 uncultured Oscillospiraceae bacterium
TCTGCGCCGATCTTTTCCTTGTATTCGGCCTTGAACTGCTCAGCAAGCATCTTGAGGTCGTCAGCGGTCAGTTCGGTGTCCTGCGTGACGCCGCGTTCTTCCTTCATCTTGTCGATCAGTTCCTCAAAAAACTTCTTGCCGACCTCCATGACAACGTCGGAATACATCTGAATAAAGCGTCTATAGCAGTCATAAGCCCAGCGGGGGTTGCCGGACTTCTTTACCATGACTTCGACAACCTGTT
>CAYRIA010000032.1:266-12027 GCA_964424175.1 uncultured Oscillospiraceae bacterium
ACGGAGACGAGAAGTGGCTTATCGTGATCGCCGAATTTTTTGCCTGTCAGTTCTTCGAGCTTGGCGACATAGGCCATGATCTCATCCTGGATTTCTGAGGAGATCGTTTCGTCGTCGTCATAGTACTGTGTGCAGGCCTCTGTGGTGACAGTAAAGCCCTTGGGAACGGGTAGTCCCAACAGGGTCATTTCGGCGAGGTTTGCGCCCTTGCCGCCCAGCAGCTCGCGCATTTTACCATTACCCTCCGAAAACAGGTAAACAAACTTTTTGCTCATACATGTCCTCCTTTTGTATGCTTACTTGATATATAAAATTATATATACTCCTATTTTACCCCGCGCTATTTACCAACGCAGAAGCGCTCAAAAATGCGTTGCGTAACGTCGTCGCGGACAGTCCTGCCCGTCAGCTCGCCAAGGGCGCAAAGCGCGTTCTCCGCCTCGGTGAGAATGATATCCGGCGTTGTACACGCACAGATTGCAGTCAGCGCTGCGTCTACCGATGCCAGCGCCCGACCAACGGCGTCCACGTGGCGCGTGTTTGTCAAAACCTCACCCGCCGGGACCAAGGGTAGCGGAAACAAGGATGAAACAGTACGGGCAAGTGCCTCCAGTCCCGCGCCGTCCAACGCAGAAACGGCGACTACACTTGTAAACGCTGCTTCCAACACTGAGGAATTCAGAACCTGGGGCAGATCGCATTTGTTGACGACGGCAATTGCACAGGGCGCGTCCTTTGCAGCAGCAAGGGTTTTGACGTCCGCCTCGGTCAGCGGTTCGGTGCCATCAAACACCGCGAGCACAAGCGCGCTTTCTGCGGCAGCGCGCAGGGACCGGTCGACACCAAGGCTTTCCACCGGGTCGTCCGTCCTGCGTAGCCCAGCCGTGTCCGAAAGCCGCAGTCGGACGCCGCCGAGAACAACGCTCTCCTCAAGCGTGTCACGCGTGGTTCCCGGAATTGCCGTGACAATCGCACGATCAAAGCCCAAAAGTGCGTTGAGTAGCGAGGATTTTCCTACGTTCGGCCTTCCGATAATGGCGGCCTTTACACCATCCTTCATCACAAGCCCACGGGCAAAGCTGTCCAGGAGAGCCCGAAGCTCCCTCCTCGCCTTTTCTAACGCGGCAGTATAGGATTCTATGCGAAAATCTTCAATTTCCTCATCCGGATAATCAAGGACAGCATGATAATGAGATATTATGTCAACCAAATCGACATAAATCGTATCGGTTTTTTGCAAGATTGCGCCGCCGAGCTGCGCAGCGGCATTTCGTGCGGCTTCGCCGGTCTCCGACTCAATCAGGTCTATCACGGCCTCCGCCTGCGTGAGGTCCATACAGCCATTGAGAAAGGCCCGCTTGGTAAATTCGCCCGGTAATGCTTGACGTGCGCCTTTGAGAAAGAGGGATTCAAGCGTAAGACGCAGAACAGTCGGCGAGCCGTGACAGTGCAGCTCGGCCGTATTTTCACCGGTGTAACTGTTGGGCGCGCGGCTGACCGTGCATAGGCAGTGGTCAAGGGGCTGACCGTCCGCGCCGTGCACGACGCCGAGGGTGAGCGTACGGTCGGCGCAGTTGAAAAGGCGCTTACCGGAGCGAGGAGTAAACACCGAGTCAGCAATCTCAATCGCCATAGCACCGGAGAGCCGGATGACCCCAATGGCAGAGACAGCCCCACCAGTTGCAACAGCGGCAATTGTATCAAAATTATCGGTAGTACCAAACATTGGTATCACCCCCGCTTTAGCTTTGCGGCCTGTGCCACTGAAAAGCTCCGTCGCCACAGGCCGCCCAATTTCACATTATAGCGTGATCGATAGGCGTGCATCTTTTTCTAACATTCGCGTTAGGATGGTTGCAACCTCACTGCGCCTAATATTGGTATTCGGCAAGAAATTGCCGTGGCCGTCAGATCCTGTGAGGATGCCGGCACGATAGAAGGTATAGATCCGCTCGGCGTTTGCCGCGGTCACCTTAAGGTCAGGAATGGCGTTGTCTGCAACGCTGTTCCGCTGTGTATACTCGGACTGTGGCAGCGCCGCGTAGAAGATGGTTACAAATTCGCTTCTCGTGATGCTCACATTATAATCCGCGTAGGTCTTTGTCGTGATGCCATTGGATGCGGCATAATCAACATAGCTTTTATACCAGACCGACGGGTCGTTGGCAAGGGTGACGCTGCCTGTGTTGTAAAGCTGGTGCATGCAGGCGGCGAGCTTGATTGCCTCAGCAATAGAGAGGTTTGCATCGGGCACGTAGAGCGTTGCAGTGCGCCCGTCGACAAGATTTTTCTTGTCGGCATAGCAAACATAGGTATAATGCCACATTGTGTCCACAACATCCGTGAACGGCGGCGGTGCGTCGCTCGTTAGGGTTACACTGCCGAGAAGCGCAAGCTTTACGCCGGTGATGATGGAAACAGTTGCCCTGGTGTTCTCCGCGGCCAGATAGCGGTGTCCCGCAGAAAGGTTTTGCCCTGATGCTACAGATGAGCCCTCGGTCAGATCAAGAACGGTGCCCTCACTAGAGGCCAAGCGCGCAGAGCCAAATAGAAGCGTGAAGCCTGAACCTGCCGAGAGTGAAAGTGTCCCCCCGGGCATAGCAAGAGCAAGCCCTGCCCCACCGGAGGAGGGGGAAATTTGGGACATCTTGTATCTCAAGACCGTCATTGCATCCGCAAGGGTATTAAACGGACCGGACAGGACAGCGTTGGTATAGCTGTTATCAATATAGCTTTTGGAGATCAGCGGGTCGCCGGCGCTTCCTGCAGGCTCCGCAGCCGAGGCGGAGAGAATGCCGCTTAGAATAAGCAGAGCTAAGGCGATCGAAAGTGTGCGTTTTCCAGTCAAAATTACCTCCAAGCCCGTACGGTTTTAGCGGGTCTTTTCTCCGCTGCTCTGTTCAGAGAGAAAATAGCCGAGCGTAAGCAGACTGTCCGAGAAGTGGATGTTCTCAACCCTGACCTCTGGCCTGTCCAGTTCAAGCTCGATATTCGTAAAGTTCCAGATGCCGCGGACGCCGCAGTCAGCGACTGTTTCAGCCATACTTCTTGCGATTTTACGCGGGACGGTGAGAACAGCGATGTCCGTTGGATTGCGGCGGATCCAATCAACCAGTGTTGCACTATCGTAGACAGGAATACCAGAGACGACCTGCCCAACAATGGCGGGATTGGCATCAAAGGCGGCGACGAGATTAAACCCATGCTCGTCAAAGCCAAGGCCCTCGATAAGCGCATGACCGAGGTTGCCGACACCGAGGATCACCACCGTGAAGCCCTTGTGCATTCCAAGGATGCGTGCAACCTGCTCTCTGAGGTCGGCTACACGGTAGCCATAGCCCTGCTGGCCGAATTCACCGAAGCAACTAAAGTCCTGGCGAATCTGCGAGGGCGTTAGTCCCATCTGCTTACCCAGCTCGCCAGAGGATATCCTGTCCACGCCGTGGTAAATCAGATCATCCAGCTTACGGAGATACATCGGTAAACGTCTGATAACGTTGTTTGAAATGCGTTCTTTTTTCACAAAAACTGCCTCCCGGGTAAGCGATTTAAAACTCGGATAGCGGTATATTCACCATGCATCATTGCCCGCACAGAACGACTTTCAAACATTATATCATTGAAAAAGCAAATATTCAAGAGAGATATTATCGATAATAGACAAAGAAGTGCCTGTGTTTTTGCGGGTTATGCTCCCGCCCTGCCAAACGGCTTCGGAGGATCTTGATGAGACGGACAAAGGCCACGATTGTTGACATTTGTTGAATTGGGTATATAATTATTTGAAAAAGTCAGGAAAGGAACTGTTTTGCTATGAGCGAAAACACAGCAGTCCCAGAGCAGGGACAGGAGCTGCCCAAAATCACGATTAAGCGCGCAAAGAACTTCCAGGAAACTGATCCTCCGCATGAACTATCACGCATTCGCAAGGTCATCGGCGTTGTCAGCGGAAAAGGCGGCGTCGGAAAATCCCTTGTTACCTCCCTGCTTGCCCACTATATGCACAGCTTGGGATATAAATCCGCGATCATGGACGCAGACATCACGGGGCCCTCCATCCCCCGTGCCTTTGGCGTCTCAGGCCGGCCGGACGCGGACGAAACCGGCATGTACCCCCTCAAGAGCCGGATGGGGATCGATCTGATGAGCATCAACTTTTTGCTACCCGATGCAACGGATCCCGTAATCTGGCGCGGCCCCGTCATAGCGGGCGCAGTCAAGCAGTTTTGGACAGACGTAATCTGGGAAAACGAGGAGTTCCTGTTTATTGATATGCCTCCCGGAACTGGCGATGTGGCGCTGACGGTTTTCCAGTCCATCCCGGTGAATGGCATCATCGTCGTGACTTCCCCGCAGGAGCTGGTGGGCATGATTGTCGAAAAAGCCGTAAAGATGGCGGAGAAGATGCATATCCCCGTGCTTGGCTTAGTCGAAAACATGAGCCATGCGGTCTGTCCCCACTGTGGCGAGAAATATAACATTTTTGGCGAGAGCCACATTGATGAGATTGCTGAAAAATATGGCGTAAAGACCGTCTGCAAGATGCCGATCGATCAGGAGCTTGCCGCACTCGTCGACAAGGGCGAGATCGAGTCCTATAAGAAGGATATCCTGCACGCTCTAGTAAAGATGCTTATGTTCCTTTAAGGTTAAGGCATAGATAAAAGAGACTCTTTTTTCGAAAAGAGTCTCTTTTAATTCATTCAAAAAGCGCATAGTCCTTTTCGTAATCGGCGAGGTAAAGCACCGAAAGCGACTTGATCTCCTCTGCGTCACCCGCCGCGGAGGGGTCAAAGACTCCGATGACAGGAAACCCCGCCATTTTTGCGGTTTTGGCCGCGTAAAGCGCGTCCTCAAAGACATAGGTCTCTGCCTTCGGTGTGCCGAGATGGGCGAGCGCCTCCTCGTAAATTTGCGGTCTGTCCTTCCCTACCCCCAGCGTCATACAGGAGAAGGCGGCAGAAAAGTACGGGAGAAGACCGGTTTTTTCAAGCACCATCTCAACAATGGACAGATCCGTTGCGGAGGCGACGCACATTTTGACGCCGCGCGCCTTTAGCCTGTCCAGCAGGAGGAAGATGCCCGGTTTCGGGAAAACCTCCTCACGGTAGATCGGCACAAGCATTGCAGCGATACCCTCGGTGATCTCCTGATGCGAGTCCTTCAGCCCATAAGTCTCCTGAAAATATGCGGGAACCTGAGACCCCGATAGATCGCGGAGCTCGTCCCAGAGCGTTTCCCGAGGCGTAATTCCACGGGCGAGTAGATAACGTTTCCCGATCTCCTGCCAGATGAACATTGAGTCTGTCAGAGTGCCGTCCATATCAAAAATTGCGCCGGTGATTTTCATAGCTTAGTCCTTGTCCTTACCGTAATTGAAAAACTGTGCAAGCCGAAAAGCGTCCGCCTGCCACATCAGGAGGAGTGCGCCATCCCGCACCGAAATCGCAGCAGGAGCGCCGGTAAAGGCGTTGCTCACTCCCAGCGGGTAGCTGTTTGTGAGTGTGCGGTCGGTGAGCGGGTATTTTAGTCCCGAGAGCGTGACGCCCTCTGCCCTACCGCCCTGACAGAAAATTGAGAACACGCCTTGCTGCCCGTGATCAAAGGCTATACGGCCATTTTGTAGCACGGTACAGACAAAGCCGCGACCGACCAGAAAACCACGCGCGCCCTGTTCTGCGATGAAGACAAGAGTCTGATAATTGGCGAATTCGTGATCTGGCCTTCCGCCGAGTCCTCCAAAAATTATAAGTGTTTCCGCACCCCGCCTTAACGCCTCACGCACGGCCAACAGCATGTCCGTATCGTCCTTTTCTGGATGGTGGAAAAGGACGTTCGTACCCTCAGGCCTATACCCAAGCGAGTCGAAGTCGCCCACGATGAGATCAGGCGTGACGCCGGCGCTTCGCAAATGTGTAAGCCCTGCGTCGGCGGCGATGACCAGCGCACCCTCTGGGATCAGCAGTTCTTCCCGGGAGAACTCCCCAGCGCCAATAATGCAGCAGATCTTGCTCATTTGCGCAGTAGCTCCTCGGTCTGAAGAAGCTGCTCGGGCGTATTGACGCCGATGATTTCATATCCCAGTTCACGGAAGCAGACGCCGACGCGGAGCCCTTTCTGCTTGAGGAGCAGCGGAACATCAGTCAGATAATACTCCCCCTGCGCATTATCGCTTTTCAGTTTTGAGAGTACGCCGCGCAGGGCAACTGCGTTGAAAACATAGACCCCGCTGTTCAGCTCCCGGATAGCTTTTTGCTCCGAGCTGGCGTCCCGGTCCTCGACCATGCCGCAGAAGGTGCCGTCTGCATCGCGCAGGATGCGCCCATAGGGCAAAGAGAGGGCGCTCGTGCCAGTGAGAATTGTGCAGGCATTGTCTGCGGTCCTATGTGCGTTAAGCAGGGCAAGATAGGTTTCTCGGCGGATCAGCGGCATGTCTCCGCAACACACGAGCAGATCACCGTCGTAATCCTCGAGTACCGTGAAGGCCGCCCTGACCGCGTGGCCTGTTCCAAGCTGTTCTCTCTGCTCGGCAAAGGCGTAAGACGGAAACGCTGCAGTGACCGCTTCCTTTTGATATCCCACGACGATCAGGCAGTCTTGCGCAGGGATAAAATCCAGGGCGGCGAGCACGTGTGCAAGAAGGGGCCGTCCTGCCGCAAGGCGCATGACCTTTGGCAGGTCGCTGCCCTCGGTCTGTAGGCGGGTGCCCTTCCCCGCGGCCAGGACAACTGCCTTGAGCTTTGTATCGTTCATTCATGACCTCCGTTATCAAACAAGAGTTTCACGCAGAGGCAGCATTGTGATGCGCCTGCTTGTGATAAATTGGAGCAGTGTCGGAAGATAGGTTTCGGCATTCTCATTTGCCGGAATCAGAAGAGAGGTGTAAGCGCTCACATCTTCCAGCTTCGTCAGAACGAAAGAGGCGCTAAGCGTGCTTTCAGAGAGCGTAAGTGCAGGGGTGAAATACGCATAGCCACCAGTCTTAGCATATTCTTCAGCCTCCGGAGCGATGGCAGGGGTAGAATAAAGCAACGTTGGTCTTGTCTGAGTGGCTTCAAAAATCAGGTCCGCGGCGCTTTCGCATTCGCTTTCAGCCTCAAGCACACAGTAAATACCGACATTGTGCCCCGCGCTGATCAATGTCCGAATAAGATCCGGTGACTGGGCGGCCTCCTCAGCCGTGAGAAAGAAACAGGCTTTTACGCCGTAAGAAACGAGATTGTTCAGCAAACCGTCCTCCGGGAGTCCGAGGAAACTTAGAGACAGGCTCGCCAAGCCGGCATCAGGGGGCTTGACGTTCTGCGAAGCTTGTGGAGAACCGGGGTCAGTTTTGCCGTAATACTCATTATATTGTGTACGCATCGAGGAACTTGCGGCCTCCAGAAACACTGTGTCGGTCAAATACTGGCTACCGTTTTTTATTCGCATGACATCACCGTTGCCATTGCCGGGGATGAGCGAATAGCTCAGGCCGAAATAGCCGCACATCCAGCCGACCGGCACATAAACTTGGCCGTTCTTCAGGGTAGCGGAAACTGAATAGGTGGTTTCGGCGCTGTCATAGCTGTTGCCAGTTGTAAGCTCAAAAAAAATCTGTTTTGTGGCGTTATATAGCATGGCCGTCGATTTGGATTCAAAATAACTCATATAAACACCGAAAGGCGCAAACACACTGGCAGGTACGTAGGCCGCGCCGCTTATGTAGACCGTCATCGCACTCAAGGACAGGAGGGTATCATTTGTCGCGGTAAAACAGATACCTGTGCTGTCGGCGAGTGCCGTCTGCGCCATTGGTAATAGGAGCAGCAGGCAAAGGGATAAGACGATAATTCTTCGTTTCATAATGTCTCCTGGATTGCAGCAGGCATTCTCCCCTGCTTGGGTTCGGTTACTGCGGTCAGATAATAATTTGTTATCCGTCAGAAGGTATTCTACCACAGCCGAGGCGGACAGGCAAGCCGCGTACCCGAGAAAAAACTTATGGGCGAAACACGGGAATTTGGTGTTGACAAAGCAGAAAGAACAATGTAAAATAGCGAAGTGCTTGTGGCCCAGTAGTTCAGTCGGTTAGAACGCCAGCCTGTCACGCTGGAGGTCGACGGTTCGAGCCCGTTCTGGGTCGCCATGATGCATCTATAGCTCAGTCGGCAGAGCGCGTCCTTGGTAAGGACGAGGTCTCCAGTTCGAATCTGGATAGATGCTCCATTCTTTCATTGAATGCTGACTTTTTAAGTAAAAAGTCAGCATTCTTTTCTATTTTGGAAAAAGCAAATGCATTAAAACACAACATATCCAGGGGCTTACCATTCTGGGGCATTGGTGAGAGAGTACCCGGCGAGGCTGACGCCGGTGACGCGGACACCCTTCCTTCGGGCAAAATCATCGATATTGTTTTTCAAAGAATAATACGCCATGTCGGGTTGAAAGAGCCTTGTCAGAACAGACACTAGGCACTCGCCGCGTCGGCAGGGCAAGGAGAACAGATACTGGATATTCAGCAGGTCAAGCCATTGGGTATAATATCCGTCGAATTGCGGAAATCTGAAGTGCATCGACCGTAGGTCGTAGTATTGGCCAAAAATCGTTCTGAGCTGTTTTTTACCTACTACGCGCTCAAGCTCGTTCCACACCAGCTCCTGAAAATAATGGATCAGGGCAGCTTGCTCTGCGGCTACACTAGGGCTTTCCTTTTTCACCGCTTCCGTAAGCCGCGCCACATAAAGGCCTTTTGAAACCGAATGCATCACAAAGTTGTCCAGGACTGCCGCGACAAAGGCCGTATCCGGCCAAAGAGCGCGAAAGGAATAGTTGCCGTTCTCGGATGCTTTCCCTGCCAACGCCTGCCTAAGCTCATACGAAAAGCTCAAAAGGCGCTGGCAGGGTGCCGCATTGTAGAGGTATTCCTTTTCGTCACCGATTACGGATAAAAAGGCGCCATACAGGGCGTTCAAGTCGTCACGGCCACCGGACACAAGAACACCGGCGGTATTCGCCGTACTTTTTATTTGAAGCATTAGGCCACCTCCTTTTTTCACATACCTATTGTTTTTCGGCAGAATACGGCAGTTTTTCCTGCCAATACTTCTATTATACCCGCACCCAAAGCATTTACAAGTCTACCCCGGGGTTTACTTCTGCAGACTTCACAGAACAATATATCAGATGCTGTTAGGAATTAATCCTCCCTGTTGGAAGCAATTATGATGAATACAACAAGCTTCTGAAACAAGCTCGCTCAAGAATTTCCCTGTTTACGGTTTAGCACAAAAAAATGAGAAGCATATGATACATGAGGATCAAACAGTATTGGCATAATACTATTTGTATCGGCAATTAGTGAATGCTGCGGCTGCAGCACTAAATACTATTGACTAAAAGATAAAAATGTGATAGAACTAAGAATAATTACTGATAATAATTGGGATGACTGTTAAAATCAATCGTTGCCCGGCGCAAAGGCTTGCCTGCCGGGCGCAGAATAGTTTAAAGAGGTACTATGAAGAACATTGTTGTCGTTGGCGGTGGTTATGCCGGCATTCTGACCGCGAAAAAGCTTGCAAAAAAGTTTAAAAGGGATTCTGAGGTGAGCATCAAGCTGATTGATCAGAATTCCTTCCACACGATGCTGACTGAGCTGCACGAGGTTGCGGCGGGCCGTGTCGAGGAGGACAGTATCCGGATCAGCTATGAAAGGGTTTTCGCGGGAAGACGCATTACGTTTGTGCATGACCGTGTCACGTCGTTTGACTTTGACCGCAAGCTCGTTCTGGGAGAAAAAGGGAGCTACGAATACGATTATCTGGTGATGGCGGCCGGCTCACGTCCAACCTATTTTGGAACCCCCGGTGCCGAGGAGTACAGCTATTCGCTTTGGTCATACAACGATGCCATAAGGCTAAAGGAGCGCATTCTTCACTGCTTTAGGCAGGCAAGCTCCACCAATGATGGTGAGGAAAGAAGCCGGCTGCTGACCTTCTATGTGGTGGGCGCGGGCTTTACCGGCGTGGAGATGATTGGCGAGCTTGCTGAGTATGTGCCGATTTTGTGTGACCGTTTTGAAATCGACCGCAGCGAGGTCTCGCTATTCAACGTTGACGTGCTATCGCGTGTTGTGCCAAACTTGCCGGAGAAGCTTTCTGAGAAGGTTCATCGGCGATTGGAAAAGATGGGCGTTCAGGTGCTCCTTGGCCACAAAGTGGTGGAAATCGGCGAGCAGTTTATTGCGCTTGACTTTGGTGGCCAGCACAGCCGCCGAACGGCAGGAACGGTAATCTGGGTCGCGGGAATCCAGGCGTCCGCCGCCACAGCGCAGGCGGGGGACGCCCTGCCCAATCGCCAGCGTGGCCGGCTAGATACCGACGAGTACTTGCGCTCGGTGAAGAACGACGCGGTTTATGTCGCTGGAGACAATATTTTCTTCGTGCCTGAGGGGGAAGACGTTCCGGTTCCGCAGATGGTGGAAAACTGTGAACAGAGCGCGCACACCGTCGCTCACAACATTCATCATGCCATTACCGGTGAAGGCGAGCTCGAAAAATACGCGCCGAAGTTTCACGGGGTGATGGTCTGCGTCGGTGGACGTTATGGGCAGGCGCGCGTGGGCACAGCTAAGACTCAGATTAATCTGGCATCGTTTTTTGCCATGTTCGTCAAGCATTTTATCAACATTGTATATTTCATTCAGGTGCTTGGGTGGAACAAGGTGTTCAGCTATATCAAGCACGAGTTCTTTACAATCCGCAACAAGCGAAGCTTTGTCGGCGGACATTTCTCCAATCGCTCGCCGTCATTTTTGCTGTTGCCGCTGCGCCTGTGGCTCGGTGCTGTGTGGGTCTATGAAGGGGTCATGAAAATCGTGCAGGACTGGATGTCGGAGCCGAAGCTCGAGGGCTTTTTCGGCGGAGCAACGGCGTGGTTTCAGTCGATTCTTGGAGGATCGGGCGATGCGGTCTTAGGGGCAACGGGGGCAGCGGCGGACGCGGTTTCAAGCGCGACGGGCGCCGCGACGGAGGCTTCCGGGCATCTGATCTTCAATTGGAATATTCTCGGCCTATTCAGAATGATTTTTGTCAGCGGGAAGGACCTTGCGTCCTCCGAACTTGCGGATTTTGCCTTTAAGCTGGACGTACCGCTAATGAACTGGTTTGTAGATAAGATCATCATACCAAGAGAGGGACTTCAGATGTTCATGCAGGTGTTTATTGTCTGTGCGGAGATCTTGATTGGCCTTTCGATGATGGGAGGGCTGTTTACGACCGTTTCCGCGGCATTTTCTATCATCCTGCTGCTGATGTTTATGGCAACAACCGGGCTTTATCTCACAAGTTTTTGGATGCTTGTTGGAGGAATTGCGCTGATGTTTGGCGCAAGCAGCGTGTTTGGTCTGGATTATTATACGAACCCGAGGCTAAAGAAAGGCTGGAAGAATGTAGGCTGGGTAAGGCGGTTATACATTTATCATGACTGAATTGTTTAACACTTCTGCTCTACCTTCGCAAGCGCTTGATTTTGAGGCCGCGTTTA
Source organism: uncultured Oscillospiraceae bacterium (assembly GCA_964424175.1). Classification (GTDB taxonomy): domain Bacteria; phylum Bacillota; class Clostridia; order Oscillospirales; family Oscillospiraceae; genus UBA2658. The sequence goes on from CAYRIA010000032.1 coordinate 11,790, forward strand.
ACAAAACAGAGCAGCTGATTCAGAACCATCTGAAAAACGCGCCACTTGTTATCCGCGCGCAGACAAAGCATCTGGCGAAGGCCGCAGGGAAAAAGATTCGGGCTAGAACCTTGCTCGCATGTGCGCTCAGAAGAGACGGACAAATTGACGGCGGCGCGTCTACAGCAGCCGCCGCCGTTGAGCTGATGCACCTTGCCACGCTGGTGCACGACGACATCATAGACGACGCGTCGACACG
>CAYRIA010000032.1:12127-15205 GCA_964424175.1 uncultured Oscillospiraceae bacterium
GATGAGGCACAGGAAGCTCGGGAAACCTACGTTCAGCTCGGAAAACAGCTAGGAATAATCTTCCAGTTGGCCGATGATTGTGCCGACTATGAGGCAACGCAGAAGGCATCAAAAAAGCCTGTGCTGTTTGACTTCGCAAAAGGTGTAATTACCCTGCCTTTGATTCATGCGATGAAGGTCGATCTGAAGCTGCGGGTTGAGATCGAAACCGGCCTTTCTCCCCAAGAGGTCAAGGCGGCCGTTGCGGCGTCGGGCGGGCTTGCATACACGCACGAGAAAATCAGGCGAAGCTTTAAGTCGGCCGTCAAGGTCATTGCGCACCTGGATACGAGCGACGATAAAAAGGACAAGCTGATCGCGCTATTTGAGAAAGCGTCCGGCTTGGAGAGAGGCTGACAGTGAATACCATCAAACGGTTTTTAAGCTACGTTGAAATAAAAACCAAGATTACGAGCGTTCTGACGTTCCTGATGACGCTAGCCTTTTTATTCACTGCCGGAAAACACATTGATACCCTGCGTTCCATCGTGTTTTTTGCAGGGATGCTGCTTTTTGATTTGACTGCTACGGCAATCAACAATTACTGTGACACGAAAAATAACCACCAGACACTGCAGTTCCACCGTGGGACGGCGCTGATGATTTTGCTCGTGCTTTTTGCGCTAAGTACGATTCTTGGGTTGTACCTGGTTTGGCTGACCGACCTAATCGTGCTTATTCTGGGTGTGCTCTGCTTTCTATTCGGCATCGCATATTCGTTCGGACCGGTACCGATTTCCCACGGCCCTTACGGTGAATTGGTTTCCGGCTTCTTCTATGGGGTGCTAATTCCCGCCTTGCTGGTCTATATTAACGCCCTGCCGGGTGAGCTGTTTGCCTATGCGCTGCAGAGAGGCCATCTGATCGTTGATTTGGATCTTGCGGCAGTGGCAAAGCTACTCCTGCTGGCAACCGTCCCCTTCTGTCTGACCGCGAATATCATGCTTGCGAACAATATATGTGACGTGGATCACGACGTGCGGGTCAAGCGCTTCACCTTACCGTATCATCTAAAGCGCTATTCGCTTCACCTGTTTGCGGCGCTATATTATCTGGCGTATCTTTCGGTCGTAGCGATGGTTGTCCTGCGCCTTGTCTCCCCTCTTAGCCTTTTGACGCTAATTACTCTTTTTCCGGTGCAGAAAAATATTCGTCGCTTCTTTCTGCGGCAGGATAAAGAGCAGACCTTCATCGTCTCCATTCAGAACTTTGTCCTCATCATTGTTGCCCACTCCGCGCTGATGCTTCTGGGAGGGTTTCTGCCTGCTTGGTGGCTGGGATGAAGCTGGCAAGAAAATCGGATGTTTGCATCATCGCGGCTATTGTCGTCGTAAGCGCATTGATCTGGCTTGCTTACAACACTCTCTTTGTCTATCCTGGTGCTTACGCGGAGATTTACTTCAACTCGGAGTTGGTTAGGCGCGTAGATCTACGCGGTGGTGAAACGGGGAGCTTTTCCATCGAACAGGAGCCTGACGTGGTTTTCGAGCTTTATGGAGACGGAAGCATTGCTTTCCTCGCGTCCGACTGTCCTGATAAAACCTGCGTAAAATCCGGTAGGCTCAGCCGTGTCGGCGAATATGCAGCCTGTCTCCCTAACCAGATCTATATAAAAATCGTATCGGAGGAAAAGGGCCGCTCAGAGGATACCGATATCATTGTCGGATAACTGTGCCTGTAGACTATACAGGAGCGCCGCTGAGGGGCTTGAAAGCGGCGACTTATGGATGATAAACGTCGGGACGGTGCTCCAAACAAAACAAAGCGCCTAACGCTCCTTGCGATGCTATTTGCTCTGTCAATCGTACTGGCAATCGTGGAGGGCTTGCTGCCCGCTCCGAATTCAGTTCCGGGGATAAAGCTGGGGCTTTCAAATATCGTGGTCATGTTTACCTTAATCAATCTGAAAAAATCAGATGCCATAACGATTGCCTTTTTGAAATCGGGTTTTGTCCTCATGACTCGCGGAGTGATTGCGGGCGTTTTGAGCCTTTCCGGCGGACTGTCCTCAGTCCTCGTCATGTGGCTCCTGATGGTCTTGCTTCGCGGCAAGGCAAGCTATATGGGCCTAAGCGTTTTGGGCGCGGTCTTTCATAACCTTGGCCAGCTTGCTGTTGCGTCTCTGATTTTGGGGACCGCATTGTGGTTTTATTTTCCGGTGCTGCTTATTTCTGCAATCATTTCAGGCGTAGTGACCTCAGTGGTGCTGAGGATCTCCTCTCCACTTCTATTGAAGCTTCATCTGAAATAATATTAAAACTTGGAGGTAATTTATGAAAAAGTTCTTGGCTCTTTTGATAGCTGTCCTCATGCTGACCGCAGTCTTTGCAGGCTGCACAACTAAAAGCGAAACCCCAACGCCGACACCACCGGCTTCTGAGCCCGCGGGCGAAGAGACTCCGGATGGAAATGCAGAAGCGGGAACAGTAAAGACCGGCCTTGCGATCATCAGTTCTGTTGCCAAATCTACAAGCGCCGCAGATAAGGACGGCCTTGCGCAGACCGACTCTCTGGTTGTTGCGGTCACTGTTGACGAAGGCGGGAAAATTCTTGCCTGCGTCATTGACGCGGTTCAGTCCAAAATCAACTTCAGCAAGGACGGCAAGCTGGTCACACCGCTCGACACCACTTTTGCGAGCAAAAATGAGCTTGGCGAAGCTTATGGTATGAAGAAGGCTTCCGGCATTGGCAAAGAGTGGAATGAGCAGGCTGCCGCGTTTGCAAACTATGTTGTGGGCAAGACGGCCGAAGAGGTTAAGGGTATTGCGGTCAATGAAGAAGGCGTTCCGACAGATGCAGATCTCGTAAGTTCTGTCACTGTCCATGTCAGCGATTTCATCAAGGGTGTTGAAAAAGCCGTTGCCAATGCACAGGTGCTTGGTGCGTCTGCTACGGATAAGCTCAGCCTCTCCACGACGACCAATATGAGCAAATCGGCTGATGTCGGTGAAAAGGATGGCGTAGCACAGGCGTATTCCCTCTACATGGCCTTGACGACCGACGCGTCCGGTGTGATCACGAGCTGCGCCATCGACGGCT
>CAYRIA010000033.1:0-15003 GCA_964424175.1 uncultured Oscillospiraceae bacterium
GCATTTTCAATGCAGCGGCTGGCATAGGTCGCAAGGCGCACACCCTTTTCGGGCTTATAGGAACTGACCCCCTTGATCAGCCCAATCGTGCCAATGGAGATCAGATCGTCAAGCTCCGCACATTGCGTGTAATATTTCTTCACAATATGCGCTACGAGTCGGAGATTGTGCTCAATGAGCACGTTGCGGGCATCAAGATCGCCTTGTGCCCAAAGGTCGAGGTACTTTTTCTCATCACGGACACTGAGGGGCTTTGGAAACGAGCCCGAATTCTTGCCCAGACGCAGCATCAGGAACGCGCTGCTCACCAGAAGCATAAAGGCACTTGTCAGCATTCTTTCTTCCCCCTATCGCTTACTGTTACAGTTTATGTCTGCGCGGCAAGTCCAAATGCGGGAAGCCCTCCGGTGATGCACAAAACAGTTGCGCATTCCGTCTTTTCACGCTCTGTTCTACCCGCATAAATACCGGGCGCAACAAAAAAGCCGCGTCTTCTATCAGGACAGGGCTTTTCTATGTGAGCTTTACAAAGATTCCTTGTTTTCGTGATTGAACACGGAAAAAGAACATTTTTCGACAGGCTTAAAGCGACAAGAGAATCGCTTGCCTTGGTTTATGATTCTTATGGACAAGCGGAACGGGGAAGGTGATGTAAATGCGCACGGTAGGTTTTTTGCCAAAACTGGCGAGCGTAGTTCTTTCGGCTGTTATTTTGTCAACCGGACTGATTGGCGTGAGTTACGCCTACTATACCAATCATAGCAGCATTTTACAGCGCGTTACGACGGGAGATATTGATGTTGTTTTCAGTGATATTTGGCTCGTGCCTGATGACGCGCAGGATCCGGCCTGCACGGTCGAGGCCGTTATCACTGGAAGCGGCAAGACACTCTCCATCGACGTTGCAAATGCTTATCCTGGCTTTATCGCGTACATCAATTTTGAAATCATGAACAAGGGAAGCGTTCCCGTGGGCTTCACGCTTTCGCCTGTCTATGCCGGAGCGGACATGCCCTTTGAGATCCTAGTCTCTGGTGCGCTCGATTACATTAAGCGCGACGGCGGGAAAGCTTACGGGCAGATCACCCTGCGGGCGGAGGATTCTCCCGCAGAGAGTAACGGCTGTCATCATAACACGGAGCTGATCTTTCAACAGGCAGTTGTTGAAGTTCGCTAATATTATTTTAAGGGGAGTTCACAAATGAAAAAAGCAAGAATCCTGGCGCTCATTCTGGTTTTGTCGCTGATGGCGACCGGCACGGCTTACGCACTATGGAATCAAAACATCACCCTGACCACAACGGCAACGATGGGCGAAATGGACGTTGAGCTGACCTGCAGCCATGACATTTACCCCCTGTCGTTCATGCCGGGCATCGACAACTTTGGCCCTTGGACTTACGGAGACATGGAGGCCTATATGAATCCGCTCTCCGGCACGGTCAACGCCGGCAAGGACACGCTGGACGTCGTGGTAGGGGAATTGTACCCGGGCGCAAAATATGGGCTGGACTATGAGGTCAGAAACAGCGGCGACGTACCCTTTAGGCTCGAAGGCGTCTCTGTCAACTGCACGGATAACTATTCGCTTTTTGCAAAGCTGAGCGCGGGCTTTAAATTCATTTATCAGCGTGCTAACGGTACATATGATGTGATCGTGGTCGATCCTGCCGCGCTTTCAAGTGCCGATTTCGGTGCGTCGATCACTGCCGCATGCGCGAACATCATTCTGTATCCCGGCGACCAACTCATCGGCTTCTTCGCTGACCAGGATGACGTCAGAACCTTCATGCAGGTTCTGGTGGACGACACGATAACAGGCGACGAGTTTGAAACTCAGCATACCGCGTTCACGCTCAAGTTCAACTGGCAGCAGTGCACACCGGTGCAGTTCTGATACCCTGGAATCATACAAACTCGGCATGGCGACTTTATCGGCGGACGAAGGGGCAAAAATGCCCCTTCGCACCGCATAGCGTCCGCCGCTTATGCGCCGGCCAATGATTTCGGAGTAAAAATATGCTGAAAAAAATCCTTGCCCTCGCGCTTGTGCTGATGGCCGCCTATATTGTGCTGCCTTTTGGCTTTGGATTATGGAACGAAAGGCTCAACGTATCTGCACAGATCAGCTTTGCCGAGCCGTCCGCTGAAATGCCGGAGGAATGCACCGAAGGCGAGAGCCCGGACGCGGCACCTCCGGAACACTCGGATACAGATGAGGCGTCGGACTCAGCTCCCATTGAAAGCGAGTTGCCTGCAGAAACGCAGGCGCCTGCTCCCGTTGAGCTTGTGCCGTCTGCCGTGCCGTTGGTTCCCGATCCCGTTGAACTTGTGCCGTCTGCCGTGCCGTTGGTACCCGATCCCGTTGAACTTGTGCCGCCCGCAGAGACTCTGGTACCCGATCCAGCTCCCTCGCCTGCGGAGGACGCAGCTGCCACAACGGATCTGCCCGCGCTTGAGCCGATTCCAGCGCCCGGGTCCTAGAAGGCAGAGAGGACTCCAAAAGCCAACAAGATCCCCGGCCCAGCCTGCATCTGCAGATACTGCCGCTGCAATGCAGGCTGCGGCTGGGAATGGAAGGGAGAGTTGCGTATTCACAGGGTCGAAAAACATCATTTCATCATTATTGTTGCCATATTGTCCATATTGCTGATTCTTGAGCAGCCGCAGCTTTTCGGGATTTCCGGCCTGTTCAATTTTCTCGTGCTTTTTCTTCTCAAGGTCATTCTCTGGACGGCGCTGGGCGTTCTCATCCACCTGTTTCCTCGTGTTCTTCCGGCCGGTTTAATCCGACTGCAGGGAATGCTCGCAGCGCTCGCGGCCATGATCGGACTGTTTCATCTTCTCGGGCTGCTGATTCTGGGTCTTTTCACTGCATTCTCAAAAAACAACTTTGAGCTGACGCCCATTGGAATTGCCTCAAACCTCATTTCGATGGGCGCGGCGCTATTCGGTGGCGAACTCTGCAGGGCTTTTCTGATTAACGGCCCGTCTCGCAGGCGGCCGTTTCGGGCAATTCTCGGCTTCAGCGTGCTTTTTTCCGCTTTCAACATCCCCTTAGGTGCGCTGAGCGGACTGAGCGACAATTTGAGTATACTCAATTTCATTACAGGGACTGCGCTTCCCCGGCTCACGGAGAGCTATGCGGCCTCCTGCCTGGCCTATCTTGCCGGTCCCCTGCCCGCGATTCTCTATCTTGGGATCCTCCGCACGTTTTCGTATCTGTCCCCTTATATCCCGAATCCATCAGAGATTCCTAAGCTGCTGTTCAACCTCCTCTTTCCGCTCCTGAGCATCACGGTCGTGCTGAAAATCTATGCCGGAGAAGCAGACAAGGATCAACGATATCTCCAAAAAAACGCAGATACTTTCGGCTGGGTTGCAGTCAGCGCACTTTCGGTTATGATCGTTTGGTTTGCCGTCGGCCTTTTCCCGATCTTTCCCTCGGTGATTCTAACCGGCAGCATGGAGCCGGGAATCATGCCTGGCGATCTCATCATTGTAGAGAAAATCGACGGTAAGGACGCCCAGATCGGAGATGTGGTTATGTATTTCAGCGAGGATGGCATCAATATCACACACCGCATCCTTGAAAGAAATGAGGTGGCGGGCCTTACGCAGTTTATCCTCAAGGGCGACAACAATTCAAGCGTAGATCCTAGCCCCGTGAAGGCAGAGCAGATCCGCGGCCGGGTATTGCTGACGTTGCCCAAGTTCGGCAAGGCGGCTTTGTTTTTCAGACAGCTCGGATCGCAATCAATCGGAGGAATACAGAGTGAAAAAGCTGGAAATCCCCTATAAAAAAAGGCGCACAGCGGCGGCTGTGCTTTTACTGCTTATACTCTTGGCGACCGCAGTTCTTGTACTTTTCGGCGTCATTGGCCTCAAGTTTCAGGAAAACGTTCAGACTGGTTCCTACAGTGCCGACGCCGAGATCCTTTACAGTGTTAAGCTGCTTGAGAACCCCTATTACAACCTGGACACGATCAAGCCCGGTAACGGATACATCACAAAATACGTCGATAGCATGGATTTAGACTTATCCTATATTCTCGGCGGCGGACAGGCTTCCGATATCCGGGGCTACAGCCAGGCTGAGCTGGTTCTGGAGGCTTTTTACAATGACACGGATGTCATCTGGTCAAAAGCGTTTTCCATCTTGCCCAAGGCCTCCTTTTATACTGCGCAGACAAGTGCCCATGCGACGCTGCCTCTGCAGGAGTATGTTTCGCTGGCAAATTTGATGCGCGAAAACACCGGCGTCGTCACCACAGTCCGTGCTACGCTCAGGTACACGGTCAAGGTCTCCGCACTCGTCAATGGGACGCCCATCGAAAACAGCGCCGAAGCTACCCTGATTTTCCCTGTTACGGGTGACGCTTTCGCGGTGCAGGGAGAACCCGTCAGCAGCTATTCCGAGACCCTGGAGGCGGAAGAATCGGTTGAAGTGCTTCCGCGGAAGGAAACAAGGATCTTCGGCATTATCCTTGTTGTCCTGTTCAGCGGAACCTTGCTCTGGCTGCTCATCTTTTCGGCCGCCGTGCACCCCGATCCGGCCACACAGGCGCTTGAGCAGATCTGTAAAAAATATGGTGGGCGGATCATTACGCTCAACGGCGATAAGCTACCAGGCACAGATGGGGCCATAGCCCTTAAATCCTTCCGGGATCTGCTTCTGACGGCCGATGAAATGAAGAAACCTGTGTTAAAAAACAGCTGTGAAAACGCGCAAGACACGGTGTTTTATGTCTTTGATGAACAGCGGTGTTATGTCTTCACACTGGAACCTGTCGGCGGTGACAGCGTTACCGCCGAAGAGTTTGCACCTGAGAAAATCCCAGAACTTATCCCATAGCTGCAGAGATAAACGGAGAGAGCCGTCTGGACGGCTCTCTCCGCGTTTTGGTGCAAGCGTTCCCGCGACCTATCGCTTTGGTCTTTTATGGCGCCGCAGGACAACGTTCAAGGCGTTTCCCATGATTAAGATCTGCCCGCAAGTGTAAATCCAGAGCATGAAGATGATGATCGAGGCTAAAGAGCCGTAAATCAGCGGATACCGAGTCGACATGCTGATAAACCATGAAAAGAGCACGCTGACCAGCACGAGGATCACGGCTGCCGCTGCTGCGCCGGGAAAATACGCACCTCGCTGCCCACGCGGCGCAGTGAGCCTGTAAAGACCATAAAGGATAAATACAAACACCAGCAACATCAGCGGGAAGCGCAACCAGCTCCAGATCCCCAGCCCGGCGAGTGACGGAAGCGCCTGGCTTACCAAGCGCAGGAGCCAGTCGCCGGTAGAAATGACGATGACCGCGAAATAGATTGCCGCCATAAACAGGAGCGAAAACACAAAGCTGAACAGAAAGGTAAACACACCGCGGAAGCGTGTTCCTCCCTGGATTTCGCCCATGATGCTGTGCAGCGAGCGGAAGGCCGCTGAAGCCGTCGTTGCCATGCCAATCACGCCTGCGGTCACGAGCGCCCTGTTATTATGCGCGGCGACGTATCGCAGATAATCTTCAATAATATCCAGCGTCTCGCCGGGGATAAGCCCCTCAAGCTCATCAAAGGTCAGTGAGATGCCGGGCAGGAAGCGCACCAGCATCGCGTGCAGGCAAATTAGCGTCGGAAAGACGGAAAGGGTCAGAAAATAGGATAGCTCTGCCGCCGAGCGCGACACATGGCTGTCATAATAGATTTCAACCAGCTCTTTGAGATAAATGAAAAAGCGGCTCACCCTCCGTTGCTTTTTCAAGTCCTTCCCCCCTTCGCGCCTCATAGAAATAAATGCACAAGCTCCCCCCGCCACCAAAGGCGGAGGGAGCTATTAACATTAAAGCTTATTTGGAGTTGAAAATCTTGAAAATGCTGTCGAAGGGGTCCTCTTCCTTTTTCGGCTCGGCCTGTGCTTGCCGACCGCCCGCCATTTCGGAGGCTGCACTGAAAAGGCCCTGCGGCGCTGAAGGCTCGCGTTCCTTGACGTCCTTGGCCTTGGTGACGGGACCGTCGTCAAAGCCTGTGGCGATGACGGTAACGCGGATCTCGTCGTCCATCGTATCATCGAAGGTGGCGCCGAAGATAATGTTAGCCTCGGGGTGCGCTGCGGCCTGGACGAGGTTCGCCGCAGCTTCAACGTCCTCAAGCCCCATATCCATAGAACCTGTGATGTTGATGAGCACGCCACGCGCACCGTCGATGGAGGTCTCCATCAGCGGACTTGCGACCGCCATGCGCGCCGCGTCCTCCGCCTTGCCTTTACCCACAGCATGGCCTACGCCCATGTGAGCAAAGCCGGCGTCCTTCATAATGGTGGTCACGTCCGCAAAGTCGAGGTTAATGAACCCCGTGTTCTTAATCAAATCGGAGATGCTGGTGACAGCCTGGTGCAACACATCGTCCGCGATCTCGAAGGCGTTTGCGAAGGTCACGCGTTGATCGGTGGCAAATTTCAGGCGGTCATTCGGAATGATCAGCAGGGAGTCGACCTTGCCGAGCAGGTCGTTTATGCCTTGCTTAGCCTGATCCATGCGGCGCTTGCCCTCGAAGCTAAAAGGCTTTGTGACTACGCCGACTGTAAGTATACCGGACTCGCGCGCGATATCGGCCACGATCGGTGCCGCGCCCGTTCCAGTTCCGCCGCCCATGCCGGCCGTGATGAACACCATGTCGGCATCCTCAAAGCTCTTGGCGATGTTGTTGCGGCTCTCCTCTGCACTGCGCTTGCCGATTTCGGGGTCGGAACCCGCGCCCTGTCCGTGGGTCAGCTTTTCGCCGATCTGTATTTTCTGCGTGGCACTGGAGACGGAGAGGGCCTGCTTGTCCGTATTGATGGCGATAAACTCCACGCCCTTCGTGCCGGACTTGACCATCCTGTTGACAACGTTGTTGCCTGCACCGCCAACACCAACGACCTTTATGGTTACAACATTTTCGGGACCGGTTTCAAGCTGAAACGACATATTTGTAGCCTCCCATAGTTTAATACATCCGAACATTATAGGTAGTTCAGGTTAATTTCCTAATTATCCGCTTCATTTTATACCGAAATTGCCCATTGGTCAAGTATTCTTTGCAATTATGTTATGTGAACTAATAAATTATTTCAGGTTATTCTGAACTTCTTTGTCGCTCTTGTCAGAATGGGGAGAATTGTGCCTTCTTATCCTGCGTGAGGTCAATGACGCCTGAATCCTGCCCGCTGAGCTGCTGCATGACCTCAGCCAGCAGTGCAATTTTGTAATCGAGCTTTTCATCCGCCCCAAGCCTGACCTTGAAGCGGCCGTCCAGATAATTGAATTCGGCGCCGACAGGATTAGACAGGTCAATGGCGTCAACGTCGACTACCATTCCCCGAGCCGCAAGCGCCGTTAGAATCTCGCGCAGAAATGCGGCCCTGGGCTTGTCCTCCTCGGCGGTACTTAGGATTTCACCTGCCTTAGGCATTACCGCTGTAAGACCCATGACCTTAATATAGCTTTCTGTGTCCTGCGTCTTGCACGGCTCCAGCAGCCGGCAATTGCGGTCGATCAGCCAAAGCCCTGAGTCCGTCTGGATAACGGCAAGCGAGCCGCTCTCAGATACATCGATGACGACACGGCTCGGCAACTTTCGGCTCACTTTAACCTCCCCGATGTAGATGAGCTTTGCATACACCCTTGCGGCCACGGCCTCACGGTTGAGAAAAATGAGGTTGTCCCCCTCCTCGACGCCGGAGGCGGCGACGATTTCTTCTTGTGTATAGCGATCGGCGCCGACGACCTCAATACTTGACACGCGAAAAAATACGCTCATGCCAAGAACCAGTGCAGCGCAGATCACAAGAAAGGACAACGTGCTAAACACGAAGCTCCTAAAGCTCCCGTCCGTCTGGTTTTTTCTTTTGTTTTGGGCCGCCATTGTCTCCCCCCAAATCTCCCGAAAACTCCACCGCCTCAGATTGCGGGGGCCAGTCTCTCCGGCTCAAAGTGCACATCTGCGCCAAGCTCGCACAGCATTTCCTCAAATCGGTCGTAACCGCGGATAATGTGCCCCGTGTCGTAAACGCTCGTCTCTCCCTGAGCGCCAAGCGCGGCGGCAATAAGCGCCGCACCTCCGCGCAGATCCGTCGCGGTGACGGGCGCGGCGGTAAGCGTCCTGACACCGGTGACAACGGCAACCCTGCCGACGACGCTGATGTCCGCCCCTAGGCGGCGCAGCTCAACGGCATGGCGATAGCGGTTTTCAAAAATGTTCTCCGTGAATACAGTCGTCCCCTCTGCCTTGAGCGAAGCTGCCATCAGTAGCGGTTGCGCATCGGTGGGAAAGCCGGGATATGGCCTTGTGACGATCGGCCGCGGCGCGTTGAGCCTTCCGTTCGACCGAAGTGTGACCGCGTTGGATTTGCGCTCAATCTCACAGCCCATCTGCTCAAGGGCAGTCGTCACCGTCTCAAAATAGGCAGGCAGGACGCCCTTTAATGTAACACAGCCTCCGGCGGAGGCGGCGCAGCAGAGCGCCGTCGCCGAAACAATGCGGTCGGTCATCACGCGATGCCCAACGCGTTCCTTCTGCACGATTCCGTTGATCGTGATCGTGGGTGTGCCCGCACCCCAGATCGAAACGCCGAGCTTCCGGAGATAGTCCTGCAGATCGATGATCTCCGGCTCACGCGCGGCATTTGTGATGACAGTTTCTCCTTCGGCACTACAGGCTGCGAGCATCGCGTTTTCCGTTGCGCCGACGCTCGGGAAGGATAGGTTGATTCTGGCACCTTTGAGCCCGTCGTCCCTGCAGTAAAGCTTGCCGCCCTGTTCGCTGATCTCCGCGCCGAGAGAGCGCAGCGCTTCAAGATGCAAATCAATTGGCCGCGGCCCCAACTCACAGCCGCCTGGATAGGAAAGCGCCGCCTCGTGGGTACGCGCAAGAATTGCTCCAAGAAAGATCACGGACGAGCGCATTTCGCGCATAAGCTCATGGGGAATGTCCGTTCTGTTCATCCCCCGAGAATCGATCCAGACCGTATCCCCCTCGCGCTCGGCGCGGCAGCCAAGATGGCGCAAAATCGCCATCGCCGCCTCAACATCGCTCAACTGCGGACAGTTGAGCAGCTCCGTTTCGCAGCCCCGGATGATCGCCGCCGACATGATGGGCAGTACCGCGTTTTTAGACCCCTGTATTTTGATCTCGCCATGTAGCTCTTTGCCGCCCGATACCTTCCAAACGCCCATGTTTACCCCTCCGCACAGTGGATTTTACGCCATACTATGCGAAAAAGAAGAAATGTGCTAATTTCAGGCTTCAGGGAATACGCCCCATAAAAGCCCTTGCTGCACCTTCCGGCCGCATATTCTGGCCAGTGTATCCTGTGTGTCTGCCATGTGTTTGTCTAGCCTGGAGCACATACCCGTACCCGCGTAGCGGGGCGTATTTTAGCTCCAGGCTTATGGAACAAGGTCGAGAACAATATTTGCAATCCGCTCGGTCGCATCGACAATGCCGATTTTCTTCATCTGCTCACTCATAGCCGCCAGCGTATCCGGACGGGCGAGAAGCAAGGATACCGCACCCAGCAGCTTATCCTCGGTAATTTCGCTTTCCGGAAACAGCACGGCGGCGCCCGCTTTTTCGAGTACCCGCGCGTTTTTTTCCTGGTGGTTATTTGTAACGTTCGGGGAGGGCACCAGGATTGCAGGCTTGCCCAACACAGCCAGCTCTGATAGCGTCGAAGCTCCGCTACGGCAGGTTACAAGGTCGGCTGCGGCCATCACCAAGGGCATATCATAGATATACTCGCGCACATCCATCCCGCGTGCCTGTGCATTGACAATGCCGGCGGTCTCCATGTCGGCGAGCATTCTGCGGAAGCCGCCCTTTCCGGCGGCGTGGATCAGAGCGAAGGAGGGACTGCCGAGCGCCTTGTCGATAAAGCCCACCATCGTTTTGTTCATAAAGGCGGCACCCAGCGAGCCCCAGACCGAGACGACCAGCGGCTTAGTTGGATCAAGCCCCAATTTTTCACGCGCAGCAGCCTTATCTACATTCAGGAAGTCCTGTCGGACAGGTGTACCAGTAACGAACACCCGCTCCCTTTTACGGTAATACTGCCGACTTTCCTCAAAGCCGACCAGAATCCTGTCGGCTGTTCCGGCAAGCATCTTGGTTGTCAGGCCCGGAACGGCGTTACTCTCATGCACAACCGTCGGGATGCCGAGGGCATGGGCGGCCTTCAGGACGGGATAACAGACATAGCCACCCGTGCCGATCACCACGTCCGGTGCAAATTCACGGATGATCTTCTTCGCCTCTGCTGTGGAGTTGAGGACGTTTTTTATCGTATCTAGGTTGTGCTTTAAGCCCTCTACGCTAATTTCTCGGCTGATGTTGGTGATTCTGACGGTCTTAATGGGAAATCCCTCGCGAGGGACAAGCTCAGTCTCCATATGTCCCTCCGCGCCGACGAACAGAAACGCACTGTCCGGAAGCAGCTCGCGCAAACGCTGCGCGACCCCGAGGGCAGGGTTAATATGCCCCGCGGTTCCACCGCAAGTAAAAATAAATTTCATGGTCTTACGTCATCTCCTCTCCAACTGTTTCCGTCTGTCCGCTCAGTGGGAGCCGGCCTTCTGAGGTCTTCGCTTTTTAACGGTTTTCTGCGTCGGAATATCCCGCGAAACGCTGAGAATGATCCCCATTTCTCCAAGCTGCATCAGAAGCGCCGAGCCACCGTAGCTGAAAAACGGAAGGGAAATACCCGTGCAGGGTACGAGGTTTGTGCAGACCGAAACATTAAGGATCACCTGCAATGCCAGCAGCGACGTAATCCCCGTGCAGACTAGGAAGCTATATCGGTCGCACGAGTGCATGGCGATCCAGTAGCCTCGGACGATCAGCAAAGCGAAAAGCGCCAGTATCAGCGCAGCGCCAATGAAGCCCAGTTCCTCGCTGATAACAGAAAAGATGAAATCGTTGTGTTCCTCTGGCAAATAGAGGTATTTCTGCCGGCTCTGGCCGAGGCCGAGCCCGAACAGCCCTCCACTTCCGATAGCATAAAGCGATTGGACAATCTGATAGCCCGTGTCGCTGGGGTCCTCAAAGGGATTGCGCCAGGCCGAGATACGCTCTGAGGAGTATTGGAGTACCGAAATCGCAACGACAAATAGTCCTCCGACAGCGAAAAGGCCACCCACAAACCAGAAGAGCCTTGCCCCGCCGACAAACATCATGATCGCGCCGATGGCGATAATGATGATCGAGGCGGACAGATGCGGCTCCAGAAACAGCAGCACAACGATTGTCCCAAGAATGGCGGCGAAGGGCGCAACACCGTATTTGAAGGTCCCCATCAGATTCTTATACCGGCAAATCAGCGTTGCAAACGAAAGGATCACGCCAATTTTTGCAATCTCCGAGGGCTGGATGCTTAGAGGGCCGATCAGGATCCAGCGCTTGCCACCACCACCTGTTGAGCCGATAATTAGCACAACCACGAGCAAAAGCAGCGCAACGCCCAGCACCAGAAGTGAGAATCTTCGGTATACACGCATTGGTACGCGTGAGGCAAAAAGCATCACCGCCACGCCGAGGGCGGCAAAAATCAGCTGCTTTGCAAAATAATAGGTCGCATTTCCGCCGGTTTCATTCGCCAGATCATAATACGCGCTAGCGTAACTGGCAGAGAGCACCATAATTACGCCGATGCCCAGCAGCAGCAGCGTCAGCAGCAGAAATGGAAGGTCCACAGGACCACGCGAGATCGTCAGGTCTCGGCTGTGGTCGCGTAAGATTTTTTCTTCGGCCATGGACTGCAGCCTCCTTCCGGGCGAGAGCAGTGGGCTATGCGGCGAACCTGTCGAACACGCCGATAAATGAGATGAGGGCAAAAAGCGCCGATATGCCTGTAAACAGGGCGAAAAGCCCCTTTTCCGTCCATTTTCTTCCCGTCCAGCCGCCCATTTCGAGGTGATGATGGAAGGGTGCCATTTTGAACACACGTTTGCCGCCGCTGAGCTTGAAATAGCCGACCTGAATGATGTCGGAGAGCACCTCAAGGATAAACAAAATGCCGGCGGTGGCGATAATCAGCGGCATATCAAAGGCAATGGCCGTGCCCGCAACTGCTCCGCCAAGAAACAGCGAGCCAGTGTCGCCCATAAAGACCTTGGCAGGATTGAAGTTGTAGAGCAGAAAGCCCAGAAGCGCGCCCAGCAGGCCGGAGGAGAAAATTCCCAGCGAGAGGTATTCCCGCCCCCAGACAAAGGCCACTGCAGTATACAGCAGAAAGACGGGCATCGAGGTGCCGCTGGCGAGACCATCCACCCCGTCGGTCAGGTTTACGGCGTTGACCGTTGCGACAATTACAAAAATCAAAAACGCGAAATATATCCACTCGGGCATGATCCACGCGGTGTGCCAGAATGGGATGTAAAGGTTCGGGCGAATCAGCCCGACATCGCGGAGTAGGTAGACGAACACCGCCGCAACGGCGACCTGAAGGGCGAATTTCTGCTTGGCGGTGAGACCGAGGTTCTGCTTCTTCTTGAGTTTTTCGTAATCGTCAAGAAAGCCGATCGCGCCGAAGGCGAGCGCAAGGAACAAGACAATGATATGGGCATAATCACCGTCCAGCATACTTCGGAAGCCCACCGTTAGGCAAGCGGCGGCGACACCCGCGATGAAAATAATCCCACCCATCGTCGGTGTGCCAGCCTTCGACATGTGCCAGGTCGGGCCGTCCTCCCTAATCGCCTGCCCTGCCTTGATGTGGCGGAGCCAGGGTACGACAATTCTGCCCGCCAGCGCAGACACGCAGAACGCAATAATAAAAGCCAGTATCAGCTTTCCTGTCATGGGTTAATTCTCCTCCTTATTCCCGCTTAAGGCCTGCCAGACACTCTGCGACGATCTCCCGCTCATCCATGTGGTGCTTCGTCTTTCCGATGATCTGGTAAGTCTCGTGTCCCTTTCCGGCAAGGATAATTAGGTCGCCCGCCATGTGGCTGTCAATGGCGTGGGCGATGGCCTGCCTTCTGTCCTCGATCACCTTATAGCGGCTCTTAGGGACTTTTACGCCTGCCAGAATATCCGTGATGATGTCGGCCGGGACCTCTGTTCTGGGGTTGTCGGAAGTGATTATAGCATAGTCCGCAAGACTTGTCGCCAGTTCTCCCATAATTGGACGTTTTGTTTTGTCCCGATCGCCGCCGCAGCCGAAAAGCACGACAACACGGCCGGAGGCTACTTCCTTCATCGAATGGATAATGTTCTCCAATGCGTCCGGCGTGTGGGCATAGTCGATGAGAATGGTGAAGTCTTCCGGTGTCGGGACGACCTCTACCCTGCCCCTGACGCCTTGTGCTGTTTTGAGCGACGCACAGACAGCGCCAAGGGGCTGCCCGAGCAGCAGGCAGGCAGAGATCACTGCCATAGCGTTGTATACCGAAAAGCGCCCGGGAATCCCCAAGAAAACTCGCTCAAGCTGGCTCTCCGCCAGCGCCACGAAACGGATGCCGGTAGGCGTGAGCCTAATGTCTTTGGCCAAAAGGTTCGCATTCAGCCGCGTCTCTGAATAGGTGAAAACGGGACATTGAGCGCGTTCGGCCATATAACCACCCCAGGCATCATCCATGTTGACGGCAGCCTGCTTACAACGCTCGAAGAGCAGCGCCTTCGCACCGGCGTATTCCTCCATACTCTTGTGAAAATCCAAATGATCCTGTGTTAGGTTGGTAAAAACGCCCACCTCAAAGCACAGTCCGGCCACACGCTCAAGCGTGAGCGCGTGGGAAGACACCTCCATCACCACATATGCGCAGCCGCCGTCTGCCATCTCTCGGAACAGCTTTTGCAGCTCGTAGGACTCCGGGGTTGTGCGCTCGGTTGGCAGGACAGTCTGCCCAATCATGTTCTGGTTCGTGCCGATTAGGCCAACCGTTTCGCCTGTTAAGTCCTCAAGCACATGCTTTAATAGCATCGTCGTCGTGGTTTTGCCATTGGTACCGGTTACGCCGATAAGCTTCATACCCGCAGTCGGTTCGCCAAAATAGTTTTTTGAAATAAGAGCCAGCGCCAGCCTTGCGTCTCTGACGAGTACATAGGGGACATCTGTCTCAGGCCGCTCCTCGCAGAGCACGGCGATAGCGCCCGCCGCTACAGCCGCTCCGATGTAGCGGTGCCCGTCGCTTTCAAAACCACGGATGGCAACGAACAGATCGCCCGCCTGTGTCTGCCGCGAGTCATAGCTGATATCGCGCAGCTCCAACTCCGGATCAGCGCTTATTTCAAGCGTTTCAACGCCCTTGAGTAAGTCCTTGAGTATCATCTGTAACCTCCACCTCTTTTGGAGAGACTGTTATTTTTCTTTACAGTGCTAATAGCGTCCGAGATCGCTCTTGTCGGCAACCGTGACCTCTATAATCGTGCCGTGCTCTAGTGCGGTGCCGGCTGCAACATTTTGGCTCACGACGACGACCGTCGCCGGGTCTGTAATAGGTCCGGAAGCGCGGATATACAGCGCATAGCCTCCAAGTTGTTGCCTGGCTACGCTGTAGCTCAGGTCCGTGAGGTCAGGCATCAACTCAAGCTCTGCGGAGGGCAAGGCATCACAGTAGAGGATGATTTGACTGCCCGCCGCGACGACGCTGTTTGCCGCCGGAAGCTGAGAAGTGACCGTGGCGCCCGTGCCGATGATGCGGTAGGTGAAGCCCGCCTTTTCGGCCTTCATGCCGGCCTCGTCCGTCGTCATGCCCGTCAGCTCCGGAACGCTTCTGTCTACCGTCTGCAGTTCCTGCTCGCTATACTGCGGTTCATAGCCCATATAGGGCAGTATGTCCGTGAACATTTTTCCTACCGTGGGCGCGCCCATCTGGCCTCCGCTTACGTAAATGCCTGAGCCGTTACTCGGATTATCGAGCAGCACCAGAATCGCGATTTTGGGGTTGTCGATCGGGGCGATGCCGATGAAGGAGACGATGTATTGCTTCTGGCCAGTCGCGGCCTCCTTTGTCGTATCCGTGGAGGTACCGG
>CAYRIA010000034.1:0-15002 GCA_964424175.1 uncultured Oscillospiraceae bacterium
GCTGACCTTTTTTATTCGGTCTGCTTTGGGGGGAGTATATCAAATGGCGGCTTTTTTGTGTTTATGATTCATAATAACAGACTGGGAATATCCCCCTCATGCTCAGCAACATTCAATTCGTTTAATAATGGTTATGCTCGGCTTCATCGGCAATTTTTTTTGTTTCATGAACCGTGCCGTGAGGATGTGCAGGTGGTGCATATATAGAGTACAATTTGATTGGTTTGTTGCCAATGTTAATTAGATTATGCCATGTACCAGCAGGAACAAGAATCGAATAGCCATCACATACATTTTTTTGATAATTCAATATCTCTTGACTACTACCCATTTTTACAAGCCCATAACCGGCTTCAATTCTTAAAAATTGATCCAGATCAGGATGAACTTCTAAGCCTATTTCTCCACCTACCGGAATACGCATTAAAGTTAGCTGTAAATGAGTTCCAGTCCATAAAGCTGTTCGGAAATTTATATTTTGTATGGTAGCATCATGGATGTTTATTACAATTGGCTCAGGGCCGAAATCCGTTTTATATTGCCCCATATGATCATATAAGCTTCTCCTGTCCATAATATTGCCTCCTATCATTCTGATGTATCATATGTGGCAAATTTTACAGATGCTACTTTTCTTTCCATATCAGCCTTGAATTCCGATACTGCTCAGGGAAGAAGTTTCAGCTATTTTCCCTTAATTATAAATCTGCGATAATGATGGTCGAATTAGAAATACCTATTTTTCTCACTTGTTCGACAGTATTCAATACGATATACTTTGTTTAGGTTTTCCATGGAGGTGCATTATGGCGCAGGGAATTCAAATGAAGCCTTCGGCGAAAAAAACCTTATTGAGTCGAAGCTGGCTTTACCTACTGCTTGCCTTGCTACCGATTATTTTGATCGTCTTATATTACATACTTAAAAACGAAAAACCTATCATTGATTGGGTTTTAACGAACTTATCCTTGCCATATAGAGCCGCGGCTGCACAAGTTTCCTCTTTCGGTCCATTTCAATACGTCTCTGTGGCAGAGGTATTAATAACGCTTATCATTCTTTGGGCACTGTATTTTATCGTGAAAACGATCGTTCTCTTGATACGATGCCCACATCGACTTTTCAATCTCGGACGCAGACTATACATAATTATCCTTGTCGCGCTGTACATAGTAGCTGCGCATTTCTGGCTGTGGGACGCTGGATATCATGGCACGGATCTGGCGGAAAAAACAGGACTTAACTCAAGCAATATTACTGTTCAGCAACTTACAGAGGTTACAAAACTTTTTGCAGAAAAAGCAAATGAGTTGTCCAAGCAGGTCAAGCGCGATGTAAACAAACACTTTAATGAGGACAGAAACAACTACTTTTCGTTGGAGGAAGACCTTTATAAGAACATTGTAGAGGAGTTTCCTGCGCTCAAAGGCGGGACCTATCCCCCCAAAGCAATGATGTATTCGAAGATCATGAGCGCATGTGGATTTACGGGCGTTTACATTGCCCTGACCGGCGAAACAAATATCAATATTGATGTACCTGCCAGCTTCATCCCCGTGACAATTGCACACGAAATGACGCACCAGCGCGGCGTCAATTTCGAGGAAGAAGCGACTTTCTCAGCCATTGCCGCCTGCATCACATCCAATAATCCCGTTTATGAATATTCGGGTTATTTGTATGGCCTTACTTATCTGATAAACAATTTGAATAGGGCGGATCCATATGTTTGCCGCCAGATAACAGCAACATTTCATCCCAATGTCATTCAAGATTGGGAGGACAACCATGATTATTGGGCAAGCCATCAAACGCCCGCTACCGAAATGGTCATGGAGGTATATGACGATTACTTAAAGTCAAATGGCATAACTTCCGGTATCAATTCCTATGGTACTTGCGTTGACATGCTGGTATCCTGGTTTGAGAAAAAATAGGTACAAGTATTGCTTTTCTCGGCCGCAAGAACGAAATGCGCACTTTGGCTGCTGTGGCATTGTCGTGCTGGATGAACGAATAAGTCCAGGATTGCCGGGAACATCTGCTATGCAAAAATTGTCCTTGAAAACATGCGCAGGGAGGCGTATTGTATACAGAGCATAAAAAAGCAGAGTGGTGCCAATATGAATATTAAAGAAAGTCCTCATACATACGCCTTGACCACAATTCTATGCTGGTCGCTTGCCTATCCTCTGACAAGACTGTCGCTGCAGTATTTCAGCGCTTTTTCCCTTGGCTTTATGCGCTATGCCTTTGCCGCAACCGTGCTGCTTGTTTTTGCGCTGGCGACAAGGATGCAGCTGCCGCGAAAAGCGGATATAAAATGGTTCCTGCTTTCGGGACTTATTGGTTTTTTTCTCTACATGATTGCGTTCAATAAAGGCTCTGAAACGGTGACGAGCGCAACAGGCAGCGTGATTATTGCGATTGTGCCGATGCTGACTTCGCTGCTGGCACGACTTTTCTTTCAAGAAAGACTCAGCGTCATAAAATGGGTAGCCAGTGCCATTGAGTTTTCCGGTGTGGCCGTACTGGCACTGCTTGAGGATAGTTTTTCCTTCAAATCGGGGCTTTTCTGGCTGATTGCGGCCTCGCTGTTCCTGAGCACTTACAACCTGCTCCAGCGCAAGCTCACAGTGAGCTATTCAGGTCTGCAGACTTCTGCTTTCGGCATCTTCGCAGGGACGCTTATGCTTGCAGTGTTCCTGCCGGGGGCGGCCGAGCAGGCGAAGTTCGCGCCACCTGTTTCCTTCCTGTATATCGGAATTCTCGGTGTGTTTTGCAGTGCACTGGCCTATGTCTCTTGGGCTGAGGCTTTCAAACGATCGGAGAACGCAGCAACCGTCAGTAATTACATGTTCCTGACACCCTTTTTCGCGAGCCTTGCGGGTTTCTTACTTAACGGGGAGCGAATTAATCGACCGACATTGATCGGCGGTGGAATCATCCTTTCCGGCCTTTTTTTGTTCAATTTTGGTGAGAGGCTGCTCGATAAGTGTATTAAACAGAAAAAGACCGCGGGTTGAAGCCTGCGGCCTTTTTCGTTTTTACCCTGCCTTACGGTAGGCGTCCATTGCGCGCGTGACCTCGGCACCAAAACTGTGGTCGGCATTTTCGAAATAGCCCGTTACACGCCGGATGATATCCGGGCGGCATTTCCATAGCTCTACGGCAATGTTGTCGACCAAATGCTCGCGCTGCATCTTATCCAGCGAGCGAAAGTGCTCGCCGGCCTGCATAAAGTCGTCCGTCTTGGGGATTAGCTGACGCACTGCCTCGCCGCTGAGATGAACAGGCTTGGGCACGGGAATGGCGGCGGGGAGGGGGCGGTTTCCGTTGAGGCTGTTCGGGGAGTAGTTGATTGGAGAGGGATTGAACTTATAGGTCATTGATCCGTCGCGCTGGTTATTGTAGGGCTGGTTAAGCGATCGGTTCACGGGAAGCTGCATAAAATTCGGGCCAATGCGGTGGCGCTGCGTATCAAGATACGAAAAGGAGCGTCCCTGTAGCATCTTGTCTGCAGAAAACTCAATTCCGGGTACAATATTCCCCGGGCAGAACGCCGCCTGCTCAACTTGCGCAAAGAAGTTTTCCGGATTGCGGTTGAGGGTCATCATGCCGACTTTCTTCAATGGATAGGCGTCCTCTGGCCAGACCTTAGTGTCGTCAAGCGGGTCGAAGGGGAGAGCATCAGCGTCTTCAGACTTCATCAACTGCACACAAAGCTCATATTTGGGATAGTCGCCCCGCGCGATGGCTTCATGCAGGCTCATGACAGCAACATCCGGATTGCTGCCGGCAAGGCGCGCAGCCTCGTGCCGGTCAATCGTCTCAAGTCCTTGCATGGTTTTCCAGTGGAACTTGACGAACAGACGCTCACTGTTCCGGTTGACCCAGACATAAGTGTTCACGCCAAAGCCGTCGATGTTCCGGTAATCGCGGATTGTGCCGCGGTCACTGTAGAGCCAAGTAATCATATGTGTGGCCTCGGGGGTAAGGGAGACAAAGTCCCAAAAGCGCTGGGGATCGCTCATGTTGGAATCCGGTGAGGGCTTGAGCGAATGAATCACATCCGGAAACTTGATGGCGTCCCGGATGAAGAACACGGGCAGATCGTTGCCAACCAGGTCGTAAATGCCCTCGTTGGTATAGAACTTGACCGCAAAGCCGCGAGGATCACGTACCGTGTCTGCGGAGCCGCGCCCGCCGATCACCGTCGAAAAGCGAACGAACACAGGTGTCTGCTTGCCCTTCCGGTTTAGAAAATCCGCCATAGTGTACGCCGCCATGCTCTCATAACAAATGAAGCTGCCGAAGGCTCCGGCACCCTTGGCATGGACGACGCGTTCGGGGATACGCTCGCGGTCAAAATGGGAGAGCTTATCGATAAAGTGTATGTCTTCAAGCAGCGTGGGGCCGGTCGAGCCGACGGTGAGGGAATTTGTGTCGTTTGGAACTGGGCGGCCGAGACTGTCGGTCATTTCGCCGTTTTCCGGCGCGGGTGCAACGCCGCGAGCAGTGATTGGGTTCTCCGGCTGATTGGGGACGGCTTCCTTTTCCTGCAAAGAAGGGTGTGTGTGGGTGTTTTCGACGGCGGGTTCAGCCGTCACCGACAGAGGCGGGAAATGAGGGTTGATATTCGGCCTAGCGGACTCACTTTTTGTGGGGTTATTGCTATAGCGGATACCCTGCGGCCAGATGCCCCTGCCTCCGGTATTGTTGATGGGCATATTATCACTCCTGTTTTTGTTATTTCACCGATACAGCATATTCGCAGAAAAGTGTGACTGTTCACTAGCGTTTCAGTAGCGACGGTCACGCAATGGCCAAATGTTAAGATTGAATATTCTGGCATTTTAAGCTATACTAAGAGTACGGTCGGCAAATGCCGGAGCCGGAAAAGAGAAAAACAATGAACAATTGTGCGGAGGGCGTTAATGGTTACCGAGAAAAACAAGAGCAAGGGTAAGCGGACGGCGGCAAATCTTTTGATTACGCTTCTGTTCGGGCTGGTCTATTTCTACTTTAAGCTACCCGCAATCAATTTGAAGGATCCCGCCTTCTACACGTTCGTTTTGCTCCTGTCGGCGGTCTACTGTTTGCTGTCGATTACGACTCAGGGCCTTTTCAAGGCCGAAACCGGCGGTGAACTTTGGCAGAACGTCAAAAAGCATTGTGCGCTTCCGGTTTTTACATGTCTTTTGCTTGCGGCGATCTTCGTTGTGGGCAGCCTGATTTCCTCGCCGATCCTCCGTGCGGGAGCCTACCGCGAGCTGCTGACTATTGTGGATGGCGATTTTGCCAGCGAGGTTGAACAAATCTCCTTTGACCAGATCCCTATGCTTGACGCAGCCAGTGCAATGAAGCTCGGCGACAAGAAGATGGGTGAACTTGCCGACATGGTCTCCCAGTTCGAGGTGGCGGACGATTACACGCAGATCAATTATCGTGGCCGCCCCGTCCGCGTCACACCCCTGTATTACAGCGATATTTTCAAATGGCTGTCAAATCGTTCCAAGGGTCTGCCGGCCTATATCATGATCGACATGGTTTCTCAGGAGGCAGACGCTGTGCGGCTCGATGAGGGAATGAAGTACACCACACAGGAGTATTTCTTTCGACGGGTTGAGCGCCATCTGCGTTTTAATTACCCAACATACATCTTCAACACGCCGAGCTTTGAGGTCGACGATGAGGGCACGCCCTACTGGGTCTGTCCGCGTATCGTCAAGAAGATTGGGCTGTTTGGCGGCACAGACATCGATGGTGCGGTGCTGATGAACGCAATCACCGGTGACTGTGTCTATTACGACACGGGTGAGGTTCCTGATTGGGTGGACAGGGTTTACACCGCCGACCTAATTTTGCAGCAATACGACTATTACGGCATGTACCGCAACGGTTGGCTCAATTCCTTCATCGGCCAGAAGGGCGTAACGATCAATTCCGGTGTCTACAACTACATTGCCAAGGATGGCGCAGTTTATCTCTATGTTGGCGTCACGAGCGTGGTGTCCGACAATTCCAACATCGGCTTCATCCTCTCCAACCAGCGCACGAAGTCAACGAAATACTACGCCTGCGCCGGTGCATCAGAAGATGCAGCGGAGGCTAGTGCCGAGGGGATCGTGCAATACATGGACTACCGCGCGACCGCACCGCTGCTGCTGAATATCTCTGACCAGCCGACTTATTTCATGGCACTCAAGGATTCGGGGGGGCTGGTTAAGATGTATGCGATGGTCAACGTCCAGCAGTATCAACTTGTGGCCTCAGGTACGACGGTGGCTGAGTGCGAGCGCAACTACATCGCCATGTTGGCCGATAGCAATCTCGGCACGGGGAAGGCGACCTCGGGAGAGCCTGTGCGGGGAAGGATCACAGAGCTAAAAACAGCCGTCATTGATGGGAACACAAACGTCTTTGTTCGCCTAGATTCTGACGATTATTATTATGTTGTTTCCGTTGCGGATAGCCGGCTTGCCGCTGTTATTTCCGTTGGGGATATGGTAGAGCTTGATCCCTCAGCTGAGACGGGGGAGCTGCGAAGCGCTTTTACGGTCAGGCGGCTGAACTAAATGGATAAGTTTGGGAGGAGCAAATGGCTCTTTATGCAATCGGCGACCTGCACCTATCGCATGGGACGGATAAGCCTATGGATATTTTCGGCTCAAGCTGGGAAAACCACAGCGAGAAGCTAAGACAGGCCTTTTCCGCGCTGACGCCGGAGGACGTGACCGTGCTCTGCGGTGACCTGAGCTGGGGGATGGGGCTAGTGGAGGCGCGGGAAGATTTCCACTTTATCGACAGTCTGCCGGGAAAGAAACTCATCCTCAAAGGAAATCACGATTACTGGTGGTCGACTGCGGCTAAGATGAAGCGCTTTTTTGAGGAGAACAGCATTGAGACCATCGACATCCTCAACAACAACTGCTTTTTCTACGGAGATAAGGCCGCTATCTGCGGCACGAGGGGCTGGTTTTACGAGGAAGAGACGGGTACGGTGCACGATAGGAAAATCTTGAACCGCGAGCTGATGCGGCTTGAAGCCTCGTTGAAGGCAGCGGGGGAGCGGGAAAAATACGTTTTTCTTCATTACCCTCCGAAATACGGTGTGTATCTTTGCGAAGAGATCCTTGCTCTATTCCTACAATATGAAGTCAAGCTTTGTTGCTCCGGGCATATCCACGGCAAGGGGCTTTCGCAGATATTCGAGGGAGATTTTCGGGGCGTGACCTATAAAACCGTCTCAGCAGACAGGCTGGGCTTTCGCCCCCTGCGTATCTTGGGCTAAATGGCGCAATCCCCCCGTATTTTGCGTAATTGTTCACAGAAAGTGTTTGCATTTAATTGGCGCATCTGCTAAAATACTGCTTATGGAATTTGATAAGGCCGGCAGAATAGACTGCTTCGGTTCAAACAACAGGAGGAAACAACCCGATGATCGTTAAGAACGTAGAAAAGAAAGAAAAGAATACTGTTAGCTTTCAGGTAGAAGTCAGCAAGGAAGATTTTGAAGAGGCGGTCCATAGCGCTTACCTTAAAAATAAAAAGAAAATTAACGTCCCCGGTTTTCGTCAGGGCAAAGCGCCCAGGATGGTGATTGAGGGTATGTATGGCGCAAATGTCTTTTATGACGACGCGGTGGATGGCGTTGCACCCATAGCCTTTGATTTTGCTGTCAAGGAAGAGAATCTCAATACCGTTGGCCGCCCCGGTATCGCGTCCTTTGACGTCAGCGAAGATAAGGTTCTGACTATTGACTTCGAAGCGGGGCTGTATCCGGAGGTCACCCTCGGCCAGTACAAGGGCGTTGAGGCCCCGAAAGAAGAAATCAACATTACCGACGCGGATGTGGATGCCTATATTGAGGAAATGCGCAAGCGCAATGCTCGTAAGCTTGCCGTTGAGCGCGAGGCGAAACTGGGCGACACCGTTGTCATTGATTACGACGGCTATCTCGACGGCGAGCGTTTTGACGGCGGTAAGGCCGAGGGGACGGAGCTTGAGCTAGGGAGCGGCCAGTTTGTTCCCGGCTTCGAGGAGCAGCTTGTCGGCATGAAAGCTGGAGACGCGCGCGAGATTGACATTACCTTCCCTGAAAACTACCACGAGAACCTTGCGGGCAAGGCCGTTGTTTTTAAGGTCACTGTCAACGAGGTCACCGAAACGGAACTGCCCGCGGTTGACGACGAGTTTGTCAAGGACGTTTCCGAATTTGACACGATGGTGGAGTACAGGACTGCTATCATGGAACAGCTCGTTGCTAAACGTACGCGGAGCGTAGAGGAAGATTTCGGCTACCACGTTATTGAAGCCGCCACCGCCAACATGAGCTGTGAGATTCCCGACGCGATGATCGAGGAGCGGATGGGCATGATGATCAACGAATATGACCGCAACCTCATGGCGCGTGGTATGCGCCTTGAGGAGTATATGCGTATGAGCGGAATGGATCCCGTGTCCTTCCAGAACATGCTCCGACCGCAGGCGGAGGCGCAGGTCAAGACTGACCTTTTACTGGCTGCCGTTGCCAAGTCCGAGGACATCCAGGTGACGGAAGAGGAGATCGAAAAGGCTGTTGAGGACATTGCCGCAACCTATGGCGTGGACGCAGATCAGATTCGGCAGGCAGTTCCTGCGGATTCGATGATTGAGGATATGCGTAAAAAGAAAGCCAACGACCTGATTGTTCAGAGCGCTGTTCCCGTGGCTCACCCGGCTGAGGGTGAGGAAGCGGTTCCAGCCAAAAAGGCGCCTGCCAAGAAGACGAAAAAAGCAGAAACCCAGACCCAGGAAGCCGCTGAATAATGCTTCAGAAAGCCTGTTGTCCAGCGGAGCGAAAACGCAGGCAAGGACTTGCTGCTGAAGGATATTTACCTTCAATAATGGGTATCTTCTTTTCGATTACACTTGTAAAAGGAGAATTACTATGAGTTTAGTACCGTATGTTATAGAGCAGACCGCGCGTGGAGAACGTTCTTATGATATTTTTTCAAGACTTCTCAACGACCGCATCGTCATGCTCTCTGAGGAAGTAAACGACACTACAGCGAGCCTAATCGTCGCCCAGCTCCTGTTCCTCGAGGCACAGGATCCCGATAAGGACATCCAGTTTTATATCAACAGCCCTGGCGGCAGCATTACCGCTGGTATGGCTATCTATGACACGATGCAGTACATCAAGCCTGATGTGTCCACCATCTGCATCGGCATGGCCGCCTCCATGGGCGCGTTCCTGCTCTCAAGCGGTGCAAAGGGCAAACGGCTTGCACTGCCCAATGCCGAAATTATGATTCACCAGCCCTCTGGCGGCAGCAAGGGTCAGGCCACAGATATTGAGATCCAGGCTAAACGTATCTTGAAGATGAAGGAACAGCTCAATCGGATGCTTGCGGAGAATACGGGCAAGCCCTACGAAACAATCGTTGTCGACACCGAACGCGACTATTTCATGAGCGCCGAGGAGGCAAAGGAATACGGCTTGATCGATAAGGTCATTTACAAACGCTGATTCATATTCTATTTATGGGGTGGCTATGGCTAAATCTGAAGATAACAAAAACATCCGTTGCAGTTTCTGCGGTAAACCCCAGTCCCTGGTCGAGAGGATGATCGCCGGAAACGGCTCTTATATTTGCGACGAATGTGTCCGCTTGTGCATGAGCATCGTCGACGAGGGTTATAAGCCCTCCCTCGGGGGGCTGGCAGTCGGACACGACGGAAGCGGCGGCGGAAATCTCCAGGGCGCAAATCTTCCGCGCCCGCGCGATATCAAAAAAATCCTTGATGACTATATCATCGGCCAGGATAAGGCAAAGATTGCCCTTGCTGTTGCGGTTTACAACCACTACAAGAGGGTTCTATATGGCGATAGCGGCGACGTTGCCCTCCAAAAGAGCAACATCCTCCTGATCGGCCCCACGGGTAGTGGCAAGACCCTCTTTGCGCAGACGCTTGCGCGGGTACTCGACGTGCCTTTCGCTATTGCGGACGCTACCACGCTGACCGAGGCCGGCTATGTCGGTGAGGATGTGGAGAACATTCTGCTTCGCCTGCTGCAGGCAGCTGATTTCGACGTGGAAAAAGCCGAGCACGGCATCATCTATATCGATGAGATGGATAAAATCTCGCGTAAAAGTGAAAACACCTCGATCACACGCGATGTATCTGGTGAGGGTGTGCAGCAGGCGCTACTAAAAATTCTTGAAGGTACAATCGCAAACGTGCCGCCGCAGGGTGGCCGTAAGCACCCGCATCAAGAGTTTATCAAGGTGGACACGACCAACATCCTGTTTATCTGCGGCGGTGCCTTTGACGGTGTTGATAAGATTATTGAAAACCGGCTCAACCGGAAAAGCATGGGCTTCGGTGCTGAGATCAAAAGCAAGGATGAGCGCGACACCGGCGCCGTGATGCAGGATATCCAATCGCATGATTTGCTGAAATTCGGCATTATTCCTGAGCTGATCGGACGTCTCCCCGTGATTGTTCCGCTGCACTCACTCAAGCGCGAAGATCTGATCCGCATTCTCAAGGAACCGAAAAACGCACTGACGCGCCAGTATAAAACTCTTCTGAGCTACGACGACGTTGAACTGATCTTTGAGGAGGACGCCCTCGCGGCGATCGCCGACAAGGCGCTCAAGATGGAGATCGGTGCTCGCGGACTGCGTAGTGTTATGGAGAAAATCATGACGGAGATTATGTACGAGGTTCCCTCCGATTCGACGATTGACAAGGTCGTCGTAACCGCCGACTGTGTAAAAAACGACATTTCGCCGATGGTCATTCGCAAGATGGCCTCCTCACAGTCCTAAAAGCAATGCATAAGAAAAAGCCGCATTCGGTGCGGCTTTTTCAGCACCCTCGAAAGGAGGAAAAAACATGAGCCAGAAGCTAACTATTGTTCAAGACACAGAGTATCCTTTACTGCCGATGCGCGGCCTTTCGGTCTTTCCCGGTATGCTGATTAATTTTGATGTCATCCGTCCCAAGTCCGTCACTGCGCTCAACGCCGCTCTTGAGACAAACCGGATGGTCTTTGTCGTTGCCCAGCGCGACATTGCTAAGGAGACGCCCGCAGAGCTCGATCTCTATCAGATTGGCACGATCTGCCGCGTTAAGCAGCTTCTCCGCATCCCTGGGACAGAGGGTGTGCGCGTCCTCGTCGAAGGACTTAAGCGTGCACGCATGACGCACTTTGCAGACCATGGTGATTTTTTTGCAGCAGAGCTTACGGTCGTCGAGGACAGCGACGCCCGCTTCTCTTCTGCCAGGGCAGAGGCGCTTATTCGTCAGTGCCTAAGCCTTTTTGACGAATATGCCCACCTGTTTGGTGCACTGCCGCCGGAGCTGCTCTCCAAGATTGCCGATTCCGATAAGCCCGGCTATGTAGCCGACTTTATCGCCCAGAATATCTATATGAAGCCAGAAAAGAAGCAGACATTGCTTGAGGAACTGCATCCGCTGCATCGCGTCCAGCTTCTCAGCCGTTTCCTCACCCGAGAGATTGCGGTGCTTTCTATTGAGCAGGATTTAAATGAGCGTACGCACGAGCAGATGGTGAAGTCCCAGAAGGACTTTTTCCTGCGCGAGCAGCTTAAGCTTATCCAGGTCGAGCTGGGTGAGTATGACGAAAGCTACGAGGATCTACAGGAATATCGTAAAAAGATCTTTTCCCTCAAGCTTTCCAACGAGATCACCGAAAAGCTCCTGAAGGAAGTCTCTCGCCTTTCAAAGCAGCCATCCGGTTCCTCCGAGGCCGCAGTTATCCGCAACTATCTGGACGTTTGCCTGGAGCTGCCATGGAATACGCGGACAAAAGAGTCCATCGACATTGCGCGAGCACGCAAAATTCTGGACGACGACCACTTCGGGCTCGACCGCGTGAAAAAACGCATCATAGAATACCTTGCAGTCAAGCAGCTTTCGCCCGAGCTCAAGGGCACGGTATTGTGTCTTGTCGGCCCGCCGGGTACAGGTAAAACCAGCGTTGCCACGAGCATCGCAAAGGCCACGAACCGTAAATTTGCGCGTATCTCCCTCGGTGGCATCCACGACGAAGCGGAAATCCGCGGCCACCGCAAGACCTATGTTGGAGCAATGCCTGGCCGCATTATTGCGGCACTTGAACAGGCCAAGAGTGCAAATCCGCTCATGCTGCTGGACGAGATCGACAAGCTCGCCAGCGACTATCGGGGAGACCCGGCTGCCGCTCTTCTTGAAGCGCTGGATGCCGAGCAAAACAGCACCTTCCGTGACCATTATATTGAGCTGCCCTTCGACCTGTCCGGCGCACTGTTCATTACCACTGCGAATACGACGGAGACGATTCCGCGCGCCCTGCTTGACAGGATGGAGGTCATCCACCTAACAAGCTATACAGACGAAGAAAAGCTCGAAATCGCAAAACGCCATCTGTTGCCCAAGCAGCGCAAAAAGCACGGGCTTTCCGCCGCCCAACTCAAGCTTAGCGACGACGCGATCCGGGAGCTGATTACCCTATTTACCCGTGAATCGGGCGTCCGCAGCCTTGAACGCGAGCTGGCGTCCGTCTGCCGCAAAACGGCAAGGCTGATTGCGGATGGCGAGGCCAAATCCCTCCGCCTCAGAGCCGGAATGCTTGAGGCGTTGCTCGGCCCTGCAAAATTCAAGCCGGACACGCTTGCCCCGGCAGATGAGGTGGGCCTTGTGCGCGGCTTGGCTTGGACGAGTTCCGGCGGCTCAGTACTGGACGTGGAGGTCAATGTCCTCGAAGGTACGGGCAGCCTTCAGCTCACCGGAAATCTTGGTGACGTGATGAAGGAATCCGCGAAGGCGGCGCTATCCTATATCCGCAGCCGTGCGGATGTGCTGGGCATCCCACGCGACTTCTATAAGACCAAGGACATTCACATCCACTTCCCGGAGGGTGCGATCCCTAAGGACGGCCCTTCGGCTGGTATTACGATCTGCATTGCGGTCATCTCCGCGCTGACCGGCATCCCCGTCCGACGTGACGTGGCGATGACGGGCGAGATTTCTCTGCGCGGCAGAGTTATGGCCATCGGCGGGCTACGTGAGAAGACGATGGCGGCTCTCCGTTCCGGTGTCAAGACCGTAATAATCCCCGCGGAAAATGAAAAGGACCTTGAGGAGATTGACCAGACCGTTCGGAACGCGCTCAACTTTGTCGTAACCGACCACATCGACAAGGTGTTGGACGTTGCGCTTAATCAGAGGATTGATATTTTTCTGAAGAACGACGCAGATGCTGAAGACGGGGAGCTTCCCTTCATCGGAAAGGCCCCACCGATCTGCTCGTCCGAGCTGCGGCAATAGGTGGCGCTTATGAATCTAAACAACGCCGAATTTATTAAGTCTGCTGCAAGCCCGAAGGACTTTATCGCGAGCAGCTTGCCGTCCATCGTCTTTGCTGGAAAGTCGAATGTAGGGAAGTCTTCCGTTATTAATCGCTTGCTTAACCGCAAGAACTTTGCCCGCGTGGGTAGCTCTCCGGGAAAAACGGTGCATGTCAATTACTTCCTTATTGACAAAAAAGCCTATTTTGTCGACCTGCCCGGCTATGGGTATGCCAGGGTTTCCAAGGAGGAAAAAGCGCGCTGGGGCAGACTCATGGAACAGTTTTTTGACACTGAGGGCCTAATTAGTCTCGGCGTGATGATCGTCGACGCGCGTCACAAGCCTACGGCGGACGATGTGACTATGGCAGAGTGGTTTAAGGCTTCGGGTTGCCCGTTTATCATTGTCGCCAATAAGTGCGACAAACTCAAAAAAAGCGAGATGGAGCCA
The DNA here is from genome assembly GCA_964424175.1 of uncultured Oscillospiraceae bacterium. Classification (GTDB taxonomy): domain Bacteria; phylum Bacillota; class Clostridia; order Oscillospirales; family Oscillospiraceae; genus UBA2658. The sequence continues at coordinate 13,795 of CAYRIA010000034.1, forward strand.
AACGCCACCCTGATCCGTGAAACGCTTGCCCTGTCCGACAGGACACAGGTGCTCATGTTTTCTGCCGAAAAGGGGACTGGCGCCGCCGAGCTACTGCGCGAAATCCTGCACCATATCGGCTAGAGCAGCGGCCTAGCCCTACCGCTCAGCATACTGTACGGCGGCTCCGCATGGTGCCGCCGTCTTATACTTGTTTTTTTTGGACAATTTTGATATACTGTCCGCAAACCAGACTACAGCATGATAGAAATATATCGCAACATATCGCAATGGTGCTCCGCCGCGTGAAGTAAAAAATCCGACTCCGGACGATTTTGGAGGTAGCAAAATAGGTACATTGAATTCAATTTGGTCTGGGCTGGACTGGTCCGTGCTGACGGATATCCTGCTGGGGGTCATCCCTGCCTTGCTCTGTATTACTTTTCACGAGCTTTCCCACGGCTTCGTCGCGTATATGTTGGGAGACAACACGGCAAAAAACGCCGGGCGGCTGACGCTCAACCCCATTAAGCACATTGATCCTATCGGCCTTGTAATGATGGCGGTATTGCGTTTCGGCTGGGCGAAGCCTGTGCCGGTGAATATGTTTCAATTCAAAAATCCTAAATCGGGTATGGCCCTCACAGCTCTGGCTGGTCCTGTGTCGAACCTGCTGTTGGCTGTCATTGTATTATTTGTTACGGGGCTTTTGTACCTGCCACTATACACGGCGGGCGGTGCGTGGGGGCTCTTGCTTGAGATGCTCCTGATTACGGCGTATATGAACTGCGCGCTCGCAGTTTTCAACCTAATCCCCCTTCCACCATTGGACGGCTCGAAGATTTTATTTTCCTTTCTGCCGGACGAGCACTATTATAAGCTCATGCGCTATGAGCGCTACGGCATGATCGTCCTACTCCTGATCGTTGTGACGGGGCTTTCAACCTCATTTCTGACAATTGCGATCAGCTGGGTCTATGAGCACTTGCTTCCCATTGCCCAGTGGTCGGCCTCGCTACTTGCCTGAGCGCAGCGATGATTCATCCTGGCGTGTTACGGCGCAGATAGGAACACTATGGAAAATCCGACCTTTTATTTGGAGGGCGTGGTCAAAAGCCGGGACGAGATGCAGGATTTTTCCGGCCCGCTCAGCCTGATTTTGATGCTGCTCTCCAAAAACAAAATTGAAATCCGAGACCTTCGTATTTCCGTAATACTTGAGCAGTATC
>CAYRIA010000035.1:0-3094 GCA_964424175.1 uncultured Oscillospiraceae bacterium
GATCGATGTGCATGGTGATCATCTTGGGGGCATACGGGCTGACCTCGGGACGCGGCTCGGCGATGCAGGGCAGCATGATCTGATCGAGGATCTGCACGCGCGCGTCGTAGGTGATGTCCAACGCGTTCTTGATGATCGCCATGGTCAGGCCGTCGTTCTTGAGGTCCATCTGGATGGCGGTGATGCCCTTCTTCGTGCCGGCGACCTTGAAGTCCATTTCGCCATGGAAATCCTCAACACCCTGAATGTCGATGAAGGTGGTGAAGCCGCCCTTGTCGTCCTGGATCAGACCGCAGGAGATGCCCGCCACGGGTGCCTTGATGGGAACGCCCGCGTCCATCAGCGCCAGCGTGCTGCCGCAGATGCTGCCCTGGGAGGTACTGCCGTTGGAGGAGAGAACCTCGGAAACGAGGCGGATGGCATAAGGAAACTCCTCAATCGAGGGGATGACCGGCTCCAGCGCCTTTTCTGCAAGTGCGCCGTGGCCCTGCTCGCGGCGGTTTGTCGAGCGGCTGGCTCTGGCCTCGCCTACGGAGTAGGAAGGGAAGTTGTAGTGGTGCATGAAGCGTTTGGATTCTTCTTCCCAAATGGTGTCGAGCTTCTGTGCCATGTCAATGGTGTTGAGCGTTGTGATCGTGAGCACCTGCGTTTGGCCGCGGGTGAATAGGCCCGAGCCGTGGACGCGGGGAACGAGGCCGACCTCGGCCGACAGGGGGCGGATTTCGTCCATGGCCCTGCCATCGACGCGCTTGCCCGCAAGCAGCCAGGCTTTGACAATCTTCTTCTGCATGCGGTAGAGGATCTCGGCCATATACTTGCCCATTTCGGGGAACTGCTCACTGTATTTCTCGGTGACCTTATCCACCCATTCAACCACGCGCGCCTCGCGGACGTTCTTGTCGTCCGTATCCATGCAGAAGCGCATGCCCTCAATCTCGTTTTCGCAGAGGGTCTCGAAGAGTGCGGTGTCGAAGTCGGCATGCTCATAACTGAACTTGGGCTTACCGATCTCGGCGACCATCTTGTCGATCAGGTCGAGGACGCCCTGTAGCTCGTTGTGGGCGGCGACAATGCCCTCGTACATCACGTCGTCGGGAATTTCATCTCCGCCGGCTTCAATCATCACGACCTTCTCATGGGTCGCAGCGACAGTAACGTTCATACGGCTAAGCGCACGCTCTTCCTTTGTTGGGTTAAACAGGAAGTTCTCGCCGTCCCAGCCGAGGGCGATTCCGGCGATAGGCCCGTTGAAGGGTACGTCTGAAATGGCGACAGCGGCACCAGCGCCGATCATCGCGGTGATTTCGGGGGCGCAGTCACGGTCAACGGAGAGCACCGTGCAGGAGATGACCACGTCGTTTCGCAGGTCATAGGGGAACAGCGGGCGCATCGGGCGGTCGATCATACGGGAGGCGAGCACGGCGGGCAGGGAGGGGCGGCTTTCGCGGCGCATGAAGCTGCCGGGAATGCGGCCGACGGCATAAAGCTTCTCCTCAAAGTCGACAGCAAGCGGGAAAAAGTCGATCCCATCGCGCGGCTTGGCGGAGGCGGTGACGTTGACCAGCACCGTTGTTTCGCCGTATTTCGTCAGCACCGAGGCGTTCGTTAGCTCGGCGAGCTTGCCCGTCTCAAAAACGAGAGGCCTGCCGGCCAGGGTCGTTTCGAAACGGCGCAGCTTATCAAATTCTTTTTTTTGAATGATCATTCTGTCAGCTCCTTCCGGGGTTTATCCCCTTTGCGGAGCCGTGCCTTTAACATTTGAAAACAGGCTTATCCGCGGTGGATAAGCGCATTTTCAACTGCTAAAGGTAAGCGCTCCGCTGTTTTTCTGTGGTTTTTAGGTTGTTTATATATTATAGTCGCTTCGACTAATAATATCAATACGGAAACGAAGAAAGTCCTCCGCAGGGGAGAACTGTGTGCGCAATAGGCCATCAAAGCGGCACAAGGGGGCTGACTCCGAGATCGGAGCAGCCCCTGACTAACAGTTTTATTACTTTCTGATGCCGAGCTTCGCGATGCAGGCACGGTAGCGCTCGATGTCCTTGTCCATCAGGTAATCAAGAAGACGGCGGCGCTTGCCGACCATCTTCAGCAGGCCAAGGCGGCTGTGGTTGTCCTTCTTATGCACCTTAAGGTGCTCGGTGAGCTGATTGATGCGTTCGGTGAGAATGGCGATTTGAACCTCGGGTGAGCCTGTGTCGCTCTCATGCGTGCGGTTGGATTCGATGACCGTGGTCTTCTGGTCTTTTGTAATCATGGGAATGCGCTCCTTTCGTTTTATGCATACCCGCCGGCTGAGTAGTGGGCTTAAAAGGTGCCGTTTCTCGGCTGTTTCCCAAAAACTAAGCACAGGGGCTAAAGCCTAACAAGTTTATCATAAGGTGCGGAATTTGTAAAGAGCTATTTGTTCTTCATCAGCGCCTTCATCCGCATGCCGTGGTCGAGGACGCGTTTGCGGATGCGGAGGCTCTTGGGCGTGACCTCCAGCAGCTCGTCGTCAGCAAGAAACTCCATGCACTGCTCAAGGCTCATCTGGCGAGGAGGCGTGAGGCGCAAAGATTCGTCGCTCCCGGAGGCACGCATGTTGGTCAGCTGCTTCTTCTTGCAGACGTTCACGGTGATGTCCTCCGCCTTGGGACAGCTTCCGACGACCATGCCCGCATAGACCGGAACGCCGGAACCGATGAACAGCGCGCCGCGGTCCTGCGCATTGAACAAGCCATAGGAGACGGCCTCGCCCGTTTCAAAAGCGACGAGGGAACCAGTGCTCCGACGGGTGATTTCACCCTTCATGGGGGCGTAGCTGTCGAAGATCGAAGCCAAAATGCCCTCGCCTCGGGTGTCGGTCAGGAACTCGTTACGGTAGCCAAAAAGCCCGCGTGAGGGGACGAGGAATTCCAGCTTCATGCGGTTGCCGACAGGAGACATCTGCAAAAACTCGCCCCGGCGCGCGGAGAGCTTTTCCATCACGGCGCCCACGGCGTTTTCCGGCACGTCGGCGATCACGCGCTCCATTGGCTCGCTTTGGACGCCGTCAAGCGCCATAAAGAGCACGCGCGGAGGCGAAACTTGGAACTCATAGCCCTCGCGG
>CAYRIA010000035.1:3104-14960 GCA_964424175.1 uncultured Oscillospiraceae bacterium
CGCACAGAACTCCGTCGACCATTTTGTTGAGCATTCGCGGAGGGGACACCTGAAATTCGTAGCCCTCGCGGCGCATCGTCTCGATCAGGATGGACAGATGCATTTCGCCGCGCCCGGCAACATTGAAGGCGTCGCTGTTTTCAATTGGGGTCACGTGCAGGGACACATCCTTGAGCGTTTCGCGCATGAGCCGGTCGCGGATCTGGCGAGTGGTGACGAACTGCCCCTCGCGCCCGGCAAAGGGGCTGTCGTTAACCGCGAAGGTCATTTCGATGGTGGGTGCGGAAATCTTGACAAAGGGTAGTGGCTCAGGCTGCGTAGCGGCACAGATAGTGTCGCCGATGGTGATATCGCCGATGCCGGACATGGCGATAATGCTGCCAGCCTCGGCCACTTCAACGGCGACCTTGGATAAGCCCTCGAACTCATAGAGGTTCACGGCCTTGGCACGACGTGTTTGGCGCTCGCCGTGGTAGTCACAGACGACGATTTCCTGATTTTGGCGGACGACACCGCGCTCGACACGCCCGACAGCAATACGTCCGACATATTCGTTGTAGTCGATGGCCGAAACAAGCATCTGGAAGGGCGAGTTCGTGTCCTGCTCCGGGGCGGGAATATAGTCAAGGATGGTATCAAACAGAGGACGCAGGTCCGTGCCAAGGTTGTCGGGGTTGACCGAGCAGATGCCCTGTCGCGCCGAGCAGAACAGCATAGGAGAATCCAGCTGCTCGTCTGTGGCGTCGAGATCCATTAAGAGCTCCAGCGTCTCGTCGATGACGGCATATATCCGCTGGTCGGGGCGGTCAATTTTGTTGACGACGACGATGACGCGGTGGCCCAGCTCCAGCGCCCGTCCGAGAACGAAGCGGGTCTGAGGCATCGGACCCTCGGCAGCGTCGATTAGCAGGATGACGCCGTTAACCATCTTCAAAATGCGCTCAACCTCGCCGCCAAAGTCGGCGTGGCCTGGGGTGTCGACGATGTTGATTTTATAGCCATTGTAATGGATGGAGGTGTTCTTGGCGAGGATGGTGATGCCACGCTCGCGCTCAAGATCTCCGGAGTCCATCACGCGCTCCGCAACAGCTTGATTTTCCCGAAAGGCGCCGCTCTGGGAGAGCATGGCGTCGACCAGCGTCGTCTTGCCGTGGTCGACGTGGGCGATGATGGCAACATTTCTGATATTGTTCACGTTATCTCCACTTTTCGTTATAAGAATGCGATTTACACAAAATAATATTTTAGCACACTTTGAAAGCATATGCAAGCCCCGCTGTCTGATTTGCTGTGGGCCTGCGCACGAAGCACGAAATTTGTAAAAACTTGACGGATGTTTGGATAGGTAGTATTATTATGCCACGAGCGTGAAGCGCCAGTTCGGATAAATCTGCATAATGTCTGTTTACGGACAGAACGCACTGAATACAAACAACGCCCGGCATGCGGAAGCGGGGATTTACACGTCGGAAAGGGTGAGCGGCATGGCGTTTTCTGGACTATTTCAAAAGGCAATCTGCCCAAAATGCGGGCAAGCATTTTCCGCCACGAAGGCTGAATGTCCCCACTGCGGCGAGCGGGTAGGGCAGCCCAGCACAAGGGTGCTCAAGTCCAGCGACGCAGTGCGCCGCAGCACGGCGGCGGGCATCCGGGCTGAGGCAGACACCCGATGGCAACTCATTTTCGGCCTTTGCCTGGTCGCAGCGGTTATCGTTGCGGTGATCGTTTTGGTTACAACGACGCTCAAGGGGGAGCACCAAATCGCGGAGGCGCCCTCGCCGTCGGAATCCATCATGCCCTCCGAGACGCCCTCGCCAACCCCCTCGCCAACGCCTACGCCAACGGTCGACTCACTTGCCGTCACCTTTCTTGGCCAGGTCAAAACGGAGTTTTCCATGCAGCTTGGTGGAACAATTCAGCTTGATGCAAGTATTTATCCCGTGGAGATTGAAGGGCCGGTGGAGTGGTCGGTCAGCTCTACTGGGGACGATCCGGTTATCACGGTCGACGACAACGGGCTTGTCACGGCCGTCGGATCCGGCTGGGCCAGCGTTATTATTCGACTATACGGCAAGGCTGCCGAGTGCAAGGTTCTAGTTCATTAACTTTCGCGTGCCTGCGGGGTATACACGGCTCCGCAGGCGCGTTTTTTGAGTGTCGGTGGGAGTGAAAGGAGATTTGTCAGGCTACAAATTACGGGTTGACAAATGGACTTACTATGGTGTAAAATAACACTCGCCGACAAATTAGGACGATTGGCGCAGCTGGTAGCGCATCCGCTTGACGTGCGGGAGGTCACAAGTTCGAGTCTTGTATCGTCCACCAAAAAGAAAGAACAGGCTTTCGCCTGTTCTTTCTTTTTGGTTTTAGTGAAGGTGTTTTTGATTTTGGGACTCAGGGGTGTTTAGCCCTCGTAGGTCTTGGCCAGCGCGAACTCCGCTTCGATCTCTGCGGAGGGCTTCCTTGTGCAGAGGGAGACCACGACGATAAAGATGCAGGAGATCAGGAAGGCCGGCAGAAGCTCGTAGATGCCCAGCACGCCGCCCATGGGGCGCAGGAGGAGCTTCCAGATAAAAACGCTGATTCCGCCGGAGAGCATACCGGCGATTGCACCCTGAATTGTTGTGCGCTTCCAAAACAGCGAGAACAGCATGATTGGGCCGAAGGTCGCTCCGAAGCCTGCCCAGGCAAAGGAGACGATTTTGAAGATGACACTGTTTTCATCGCTGGCGATGATGATACCGAGCACCGTGATGACCAGAAGGATGATGCGCGTGACGGTCATGACCTGCTTATCGGTCGCGTCCTTTTTTAGCACGCCCTGGAAGAGATTCTTCGAGAACGCAGAGGCGGCGATCAGCAGGTAGGAGTCGGAGGAGCTGATGGTCGCGGCAAGGATGCCGGCCATTGCCAGTCCTGCCAGCAGCGGGGGCAGGAAATGCTTAGACATCACGATAAAAACGCTCTCCGCCGCGCTAGCGGTAGTTAGCTCAACGGGGAAAAGCACGCGGCCGATCAGGCCGATGAACACTGCGGCTCCCATGGAGATGATGACCCAGACCGTGGCGATGCGGCGGGAGGTTTTCAGCTCATCGACCTTGCGGATGGCCATAAAGCGCAGGAGCACCTGGGGCATGCCGAAATAGCCGAGACCCCACGAAAGCGTCGAGAGAATTGTCAGCAGACCGTAGTTGGCCGGGTCACCAAAAAGCGCCTGATTGCCCGAAGCCTGCTGCACTCCATCGACGACCGTCGGCGAGGCGATGCCAAAAAGCTCCAAGAAGCCGGGGATGTTTCTGGCGTTTTCCATCACTGCGCCCACACCGCCCGCATGTATTGTGGAAACAGTTACAATGGCGACGAGCGCAACAATCATTACAATGCCCTGCATAAAGTCCGAGGTGCTCTCGGCGAGGAAGCCGCCGAGGAAGGTATAGATGATGACGAAGACCGCACCTGCAATCATCATGCTCATATAGGGCAGGCCAAAAAGTGTGGAAAAGAGCTTTCCGCAGGTAACAAAGCAGCTAGACGCATAGACTGTAAAGAACACAAGGATAAAAATCGCGGCAATGGACATGAGGATCTTTTTCGTGTCGTGGAAGCGATTGCTGAAAAAGTCCGGGATGGTGATGGCATTGCCTGCGACGGCGGAATAACGGCGCAAACGCTTGGAAACCAGCAGCCAGTTGAGGTAAGTACCTGCAGCAAGGCCGATTGCGGTCCAGGTCGCATCGGCAAGGCCGCACCAGTAGGCCACGCCGGGCAGACCCATCAGCAGCCAGCCGCTCATGTCAGAGGCCTCTGCGCTCATTGCCGTGATCCACGGGCCGAGCGACCTGCCTCCTAAAAAGTAGTTTTCCGAGTTTTCGTTGGAACGCCTTGCGAAATACAGGCCGATGCCAATAATCACCAGCATGTACACGACCATTGTAATCAGGATTTGAAGCGTATCAGCGGACATTCACATATTCCTCCAAATTGTTTTTCCTCTCTCCTGTCCGAACCGCAGGGCCCGGACCCGAACCGCGGGGATTAAGACTTACATTACACTGTTAAAGAACTTACCATATTTCCATAAATTTAACAAGCGAAAAATGCGGGAACAGCGACAATACGCGGCATTTTGCGGTTTTTCCGATGGGCAAGCGTGCGGATGATGAAAAATTATCGTAAAAACTTGGTGGAATATAGACGAATAATTGGAATTTTATGCAAAGAAACATTGACCCACGCTGCAAAAATGTGTATGATAATTACAAAATATACATAAAATGCGCAAAAGCGCAGCTACAGCCTGTATCCGAGAAAATGGGTTCGGGTGGGGTCTAACGAAATGGACAGACAAGGCGGTTCAAAGCGGTGAAACAAAAACCGACGTGCAAAAAATATGGGTTTGTTGTTCCGGCCACGGTTTTTCTGGGGCTGGTTTTATCTGCGTGGATTCACAGAGCAGCCCCGGGTGATATACAGGCATGGCTGCCGCTTGGGCTGGGTGGGCGCTTTGGGCCGGTAGCCGCGGGCATTGTTGGGGCAACGGAGCTGAAGCTTGCGCCCGTCCTTTTGGCCATCTTTATTCTTTCCACCCTGCTCCTTCTCCTTGTATCGATCCTTCATATGAGAAAACGTTCCAGGGAGATGGAGGCCGAGCGTGCGCGCTATATTGAAGCCTGCTCGCTGGACGATCTTACGGGCTTTTTCAACAAGGCCGGTTTTGAGGACATGGCAAGAAAACAGCTTAATGCCCTGCCTGCCGACCGCATCTGTATGCTCGCCGCGTTTGAAGTTGCCTCCTTTCGTGCCTATAAGGAGCTGTACGGCTACGTCGAAGGGGATAAGCTGCTGCTAACCATTGCAGAGCTGATTCGCGAGCTGCTTAGGGAGGGGGATGTTGCCGCACGTTTCTATTCCGACCATTTTGTCTGGCTCATCAGCGGGAATTCTAACGAGGCCATTCTTTCCGTTTTGCGGCAGCTGCTGGAGTCCGCCAAAAGCCACGACCCCAGCTTCTCGCTTTGCGGCGGGATCTACCTTGTCCGTGATCGGTCGACGCCGGTTGCCGAGATGGTCGAAAAAGCATCTGTTGCCAAGGATTTGATGAAAGCCGACTATAAAACGGGCATCACGATCTATAGCGAGTCGATGCTCGAGATGCAGCTCCAAGATGCGGCCATGGCCGCGAACATGATGAAAGGACTGCAAAATGGCGAGTTCGTCGAATATTACCAGCCGAAGTATTCTACCGATACGGAAACCATCATTGGCGCGGAGGCCCTGGTGCGCTGGAAGAAGCCTGACGGTGAGCTGGTTGTACCGGGGAAGTTCATCGCGCTGTTCGAGCGCAATGGGTTTATCCGCAAGCTGGACTTCTACGTGTTCGAGCGGGTCTGCCGCTTTCTTGCCGAATCAAAGGCGGCGGGTTTGCCGGTGCTGCCCGTGTCTGTCAATTTCTCCAGAGTCCATATGCACGATTGGACCTTTCCGCAGCGGCTTCACAAATTGGCGCAGAAGTACGGGGCGGAGCCAAGGAACCTTGAAATCGAGCTAACGGAATCGGCCTTTATCATGGACACCGCGCAGCAGAGAAAGCTGGTTGACAGTATCCGGAGATACGGGTTTACCGTCTCGATTGATGATTTCGGCAGCGGCTACTCCTCGCTGAACATGCTCAAAGACTTTGAAGTGGACACACTAAAGATCGACACCAAGTTTCTTGAAGGCTTTGAGCACGGTGGCAAGGTCGGAACGGTTGTAACCTCCGTCATCCGCATGGCAAAATGGCTGGGACTTCCTGTTGTGGCCGAGGGCGTTGAGACGCGGGAGCAGGTCGACTTCCTGCGCTCACTGGGCTGTGAGATGATCCAGGGCTTTTTCTATTCGACACCGATGCCCAGAGAAGACTATGAAAAGCTGCTAGAGCAGCAGAACACCGGTTGTCTGCAGCGGGAAAAAGCTACGCTGCTGACGATCGACCGCATAAACGAGATCATGGGCGGGGACAATCTGATTACCACCCTGCTGGAGGGCATCCTCGGCGGATTTGCGATCTACGAGTTGGATAAGGATCGTTTGGAGGTTATTAGGGTCAACCGCGCCTACTATGATTTGATGGGCTATCCCGACGCCTCAGCCTTTTCCGGACACTCCCGCAATGTGCTTACGCAGGTGCATCCCGAGGATGCGAAAAAGCTGATCGAAAAATGTATTTTGGCAAACACGACGAGCGAAGTGCAGAGCCTGTCGATCCGCAGGTACCGTTACGACGGCACGCTTATTCCGCTTGATTGTCAGATTAAGCACATAGGTGGATCATCGGAGAAGCCGATCATCTGTATGGTTTTCAGGGAACTGGCGGACGCCGGTCGTTAGATACAGCAAGGAGACTTTAATGGAAGTTCATAAGGAAAAAGCCGTGCTTGCGGGTCTTGCCGCAAGCACGATGCAGGAGGACGAGCGCTCGACGGAGCAGAGTATGGCGGAGCTGGCGGCGCTCGTCGAAACGGCAGGCGGCGAACCGATTGCATATCTTCTGCAAAATCGGGCAGCGCCGGATGCGCGCAGCTTTATCGGCGACGGAAAAGTCAAAGAGCTCGCGGCACTCGTTGAAACGAACGGCTGCGAGCTTGCGGTTTTTGACAACGCGCTCTCACCCTCCCAGATGCGTGTGCTCTCCGAGGAGCTGGGCGTGAAGGTGCTTGACCGCAGCGGCCTGATTTTAGACATCTTTGCCCAGCGTGCACAAACGCGAGAGGGACAGCTCCAGGTCGAGCTTGCCCAGTATGAATATCTGTTGCCGCGACTGACGGGCATGTGGCAGCACCTCGTGCGTCAGACGGCTTCGGGGGGGGCAGCGCCCATCGGCACACGCGGCCCTGGTGAAACGCAGTTAGAAACCGATCGTCGCCATATTCGTCGTAAAATCCAAAAACTGCGCGAAGAACTAGAGGACGTGCGCCGCGTGCGCAGCACACAGAGGCGCCGCCGCGAAAAGAACGCGATGCCCGTAGTCGCGCTGGTGGGCTATACCAACGCGGGCAAGTCAACGCTTTTGAACCGCTTGACTGGCGCGGACATCCCGGCCAATGACCGGTTGTTTGATACGCTGGATACCACCACGCGCCGCATGCGAATCAGCGAGACGCAAGAAATACTGCTATCCGACACAGTTGGCTTCATCCGCAAGCTGCCGACGCATCTGGTTGCGGCCTTTAAGGCCACGCTTGAAGAACTGGCCTACGCCGACCTTCTATTACATGTAATCGACCTGTCCAGCCCTGATTGGGAGGAGCAGGCGCGCGTTGTCGACGCGATGATTGTGCAGCTCGGTGCGGCGGAAACGTCCTGCATCCGTGTGTTCAACAAGTGCGATGCCTTTTCCGGTCTATTGCCGCGCGGTGAGAATACCGTCTGTATCTCTGCCAAGACCGGAGAGGGTACGGCGGAGCTGCTTTCCGCAGTCTCATCTCTGCTGGAAAGCGGAAAAAAACGGGTTGAACTGCTTTTACCCTATACCGAGGCGGGCTTGTTGGAGCTTCTGCACCGCGAGGGAGCGGTTACGGCGCTGGAATACGCCGAGGATGGCATCCATGTAGCGGCAGTCCTTCGACCGGAGCTTTGGGGGCAAGTGCGCGGATATGTTGTCCCCCAGGGCGGCGGAGCGTCAGATTAAGCCTGAAAGAGATTTTACGGGAGGGACTGATGACGTCTTACCTTGTCCCCGCCGGCTACGGTGAGGCGGAATTTACCGAAAAACACTCGCGCTTTATCGGCAGGGTTTGGCGAGCGGACACTGAGCAGGAGGCGCTTGAATGCCTGCGCGAGATGCGGGAAAGGCACCGTGACGCGACGCACAATGTCTATGCCTACTGCATTCGCGAGAACAATACTACGCGCTACTCCGACGACGGGGAGCCGAGCGGTACGGCCGGACTCCCGACGCTTAACGTTTTCAACGCAGGTGAGATCACAAACGTCTGCTGCGTTGTGACGCGCTACTTCGGCGGCACGTTGCTGGGTGCAGGCGGGCTGGTGCGGGCTTATGTGAAGGCGGCGAAGCTTGCGCTGGAAGCCGCAGGCGTTGCGCGCATGGCGCAGTGGCGTCAGTTGCACATCTCCTGCGACTATGCCTTTTATGAGCGGGCAAAGCGCCTTCTGGAGGAGTATGAGGCTGTAGTTTCAGATACGGATTTCGGCGCAGATGTGACTATTGAGGTGCTTGTTCGTGAGGATAGGGCGGAGGCGTTTAACGCTGCGCTCATTGACCAGTCCAATGGCCGCGCGCGCGGTGAGGTGGCCGGAAGCCGATTCCTCGGCGTCCGCATTCGCTGACAAACGAATATAGCACAGGCGGCGACGAAAGGCGGTCGCCGCCTGCGCTTTGGAAAGGATATAATTGGATACCCATTGCAGAGTATAATCACAATAAAAAAGAGGGAAATGCACGGCAATGTCGTATAAAGGGATAGAGCAGCTTGTCCCCAGTTGTTTTTGGAGGTGCGTCACATTGCCCAAGCCCAGAGAAAGACGTGAAGAACTCGAACGCCTGATGGTCTGCGCATACGGCGTGCGCGCCGAGGACTCAAAGGGGCGCGTCCGCCCCGAGGAGCCGGACGAGGTCCGCACCTGCTTTCAGCGCGACGTTGACCGGATAACCCACTCGAAGGCCTTCCGTCGCCTCAAGCACAAGACGCAGGTTTTTCTCCAGCCCGAGGGCGACCATTACCGCACGCGACTGACCCACACACTGGAAGTCACGCGCATTGCGCGCACCATCTCCCGCGCGCTGATGCTTAATGAGGATTTGACAGAGGCCATCGGTTTCGGACACGACCTGGGGCACACGCCCTTCGGGCATGCGGGCGAGCGTGCGCTGGACGCGATCTGTCCCGGCGGCTTCAAGCACTATGAGCAGAGCCTGCGCGTGGCGGACAGGCTGGAAAAGTCCGGCCGTGGCCTGAACCTCTGCTTTGAAACGCGCATGGGTATCTTGAACCACACTGTCGGCTCGCCAGAGGATTCGGCCGAGGCGACGGTTGTCCGGCTTTCCGACCGCATCGCCTACATCAACCACGATGTGGACGACGCAATCCGCGCCGGTATCCTCACAGTAGAGGACATTCCGCGCGTGGTCTGCGAAAAAATCGGAAAAACGCACAGCACGCGCATCGACGCGATTATTAAGGACGTGATCACAAACAGCGCGGAGGGCAAGATCTCCATGTCTGCGGAGATGGCGCAGGCTGTCGGCCTTTTTCACGATTTTTTATTCGAGCAGGTTTACCGCAACCCCACGGCCAAGGGCGAGGAGGCCAAGGTGGCGGACATTCTCGGCGGCATCTGGGAATACTATTACAAAGACTCTTCGCGGTTGCCCGCAGATTACCGGCGCATCGCAGAGGAGGATGGGCTTGCCCGCGCCGTATGCGACTATGTCTCCGGCATGACGGACGATTATGCCGTAGAGCAGTTCAGCGATATTTTCATTCCCGCGGCCTGGCACGTCAAGTAACGGGCGGGCCTTCGGGGAAAGGGAGGCGACAAAGATGGCTTTTCCCGAAAACTTCATCAGGGAGCTGGTTGACCGCAGCGACATTGCCGATGTCGTTTCCTCTTATGTCCGGCTCACGAAGCGCAGCGGGAGCAATCTGTTCGGTCTTTGCCCGTTCCATAGCGAAAAGACCCCGTCCTTTTCCGTCGCGCCGGATAAGCAGATTTACCACTGCTTCGGCTGTGGCAAGGGCGGCTCGGTCATAAACTTCATCATGGAGATCGAAAACCTCTCCTACCCCGATGCGGTACGCTTCCTTGCAAGGCGGGCGGGACTACCCATCCCGGAGGACGAACGGGACGAGAACTATTCTCGCCGCGAGCGGATGCTACGCCTCAACCGCGACGCCGCGCGTTTTTTTTATGAACAGCTCGGAGCTCCGCAGGGCGAAATTGCCCGACAATACATACAAAAGCGCGGCATCTCTCCCAAAATGGTGACGGGCTTCGGCCTCGGCGTTGCACCCGATTCGTGGGATAAGCTGGTGTTTGCCATGCAACAGAAGGGCTATACCAAGCCGGAGCTTCTGGACGCAGGGCTAGCCAAAAACGCCAAAAAGGGCGGTAGCGGGATTTACGATGCCTTCCGCAACCGGCTCATGTTCCCAATCATCGATATCCGCGGCAGCGTCATCGGCTTTTCCGGCCGAATTTTGGACGACGGCGAACCAAAGTACTTAAACAGCCCGGAAACCCTCGTTTTCAGTAAGAGCAACAATCTTTTTGCAATGAATTTGGCTAAAAAGTCAAAAAGGGGATATATAATCCTGGCAGAGGGCAACATAGACGTTGTGGCGATGCATCAGGCGGGATTCGACTGCGCAGTGGCATCCTTGGGAACGTCGTTGACGCCGGAGCAGGCGCGGCTGATTTCACGCTATGCCAATGAAGTTGTGATCGCCTACGATAATGACCAGGCGGGGCAGAAGGCCTCGCAGCGGGCAATTACAATTTTGCAACAGCTTGACCTTAAGGTGCGCGTGCTGCGCATGGCGGAGGCAAAGGACCCGGACGAGTTCATCAAAAAATTTGGCGCGGACGCCTTTGAGAATCTGCTCCGGCGCTCCGAGAGTCATGTTGAATACCGCATGGCAGATATTGCCGCCAAATACAATCTGCAGACGGATGACAGCCGTGTCGCCTTTTTGAAGGAAGCCACGGGACTAATTGCAGGGCTGCCAAGCGCCGTAGAGCGCGAAGTCTACGCGCGCAAGGCTGCTGATATGGCGAAGGTTTCAGGCGAGACTGTCGCGGCGGAGGCCGAGCGGCTTCGGAAAAAGCTTATTGGCCAGGCGCGGAAAAAGCAGGAGAACGAAACCGCACGGCCTGCTCAACAGCGCCAGCCCCGCGCACGAACGCTGCGTTTTGAGAACGTCCGCAGTGCCGCTGCGGAAAAAGGCGTGCTGCGGCTGCTGTATTATGAGCCGTCGCTATTAATAAAGCAGGCCCAGCTGAGCGCGGAGGACTTTTCCTCTCCGTTGCTGGCGGCGCTTTTCGAAGCGCTGTTGGAGAGCGCAGAAGGTGGAAGCCAACCCTCGCTGGCCGTCCTTTCCGAGCGATTCTCGCAGGAGGAACTCGCAGTACTGACCGAGATCATCAGCCAGCCGCAGGAGCTTTCCAAGAGCGAAAAGGCACTGGCCGACTACATACAAATAATAAACACTGAAAAACTTGCACGTGCGCGGTCGGAGGATGGACAGAACGTTGACCTCAACGAGCTGGCGAGCAAAATGCGGCAGAGCAAGGGTTATGGAGGATAGGAAAATGGCTGTCAGAGAAAAAGACGAATCGAAGAAAAAGTCAGAACTTCCCGATGAGGGGGGAGAGGTGCTACAAAATGAGGCCGCACCGGATAAAACCGCAGAAGACCTGCTCCGAGAGCTGATCGAAAAGGGGAAAAAGGCCGGCAAGCTCACCTCCAAGGAACTGATGGATGTTCTGGAAAACCTCAATCTGGACGCCGATCAGATCGATAAATTTTATGATACGCTCGAAAACCTTGGCATAGAGACGGCGGGCGAGGACTATCTGCGCCCGATCGACGAGGAAGCTTTGCCCGAGCTGGAGGAGCTGGAGGAGCTGGAGGAGGTCACCGAGGAGGAGATCGCGAGCACGGAAGCGCTCGTGGATTCCTATGCCACGGACGACCCCGTGCGTATGTACCTCAAGGAAATTGGTAAAATTCCCCTGCTTTCCCCCGAGGAGGAGGTAGAGCTGGCCATTCGCATGGCCGAGGGCGATGAGGAGGCCAAGCGCCGCATGTCGGAGGCGAACCTCCGGCTCGTCGTCAGCATCGCCAAGCGCTATGTC
>CAYRIA010000036.1:0-14810 GCA_964424175.1 uncultured Oscillospiraceae bacterium
GTTAAACTTGATCATGTGAATCTAAACAAGGAGACAATCGATGGACAAACAAATGACGCTCCTGGCCAAGGAGTTTTCTGCCAAGCCGGAGCATATTCAAAACATCATCACCCTGCTCGACGAGGGAAACACCGTGCCCTTCATCGCACGTTACCGCAAGGAGCTGCACGGCTCGATGGACGACCAACTCATCCGCGAAGTTGCCGACCGCTTGAAATATCTCCGCAATCTGGACAAACGGCGCGAGGAGGTCTGCGCCGCGATCGAGGGGCAGGGAAAGCTGACTGAGGAACTCTTCACTGCTTTGGAAGCGGCCGAAACACTTGCGGAGCTGGAGGATCTCTACCGTCCATATAAACAGAAGCGGCGCACACGGGCGACCGTTGCGCGTGAAAAAGGTCTGGAGCCTCTTGCAGCTCTACTCTTTGCGCAGACCTTAAAGCAGGGGAGTCTGGAGGCTTTAGCTGGAGATTATGTAAACCAAGAAACGGGCGTTGACACCGTTGAGGACGCTTTAGCTGGCGCCTCAGATATCATCGCCGAGGACATTTCGGACAGTCCGGATACTCGCAAGGCGCTCAAGGCGCTCATTGCCGCAAAGGGCCTCCTCGTTTCAAAGGCCGTGAAGGAGGAGGACTCGGTCTACCGCCTGTATTACAATTTCACCGAGCCTCTCGGAAAACTCCAAAGCCACCGCGTTCTCGCCATCAACCGCGGCGAGAACGAGGAATTTCTCAAGGTCTCCATCACGGTCGACGAGGCTACGGCGCTGAACACGGTCAAGCGAGGCGTTGTTAAGCCGGGCAGTATTTCCACCGCTTTTATCGCAACCGCGGCGGAGGATGCCTATAAACGGCTGATCTTCCCCTCCATTGAGCGCGAACTGCGCAGCGAGCTGACTGACAAAGCAGCCGAGCAGGCAATTAAGCTCTTCGGTCTGAATCTCCGTCCCCTGCTGATGCAGCCGCCGGTCAAAAACAAGGTTACGCTGGGCTTTGACCCTGCCTACCGCACTGGCTGCAAGCTCGCGATCGTTGACGGTACCGGCAAGGTGCTGGAAACCGGCGTGATCTATCCCACGCCGCCACATAACAAGACTGAAGAAGCGAAAAAGACTCTCACGCGCATGATTCAGGCCCATGGTGTAACCGCCATCGCCATCGGCAACGGCACAGCCTCCAAGGAGTCGGAAATTTTCATCGCAGAGTTACTCAAGACCCTGCCCGGCGTGGCCTATATGGTGGTCAATGAGGCGGGCGCCTCGGTCTATTCCGCCTCCAAGCTAGGCGCGCAGGAATTTCCCGATTTTGACGTTTCCCTGCGCTCGGCGGTCTCAATTGCCCGGCGTTTGCAGGACCCACTGGCGGAGCTCGTCAAAATTGACCCCAAGTCCATCGGTGTCGGCCAATACCAACACGACATGCCGCAGGCGCGGCTGGACGAAACGCTGGATGGCGTTGTGGAAGACTGCGTGAACGCGGTCGGCGTCGACCTGAACACAGCTTCCGCGCCGCTCTTGGCGCGTGTTGCGGGACTTAATGCCACATCCGCGAAGAATATCGTCGCCTACCGTGAAGAAAATGGTGCGTTCACAGCGCGCCGCACCGTTCTCAAGGTGCCGAAAATCGGTCCCAAGGCGTTTGAGCAATGTGCTGGCTTCCTGCGCGTGCCGGAGAGCGGAAATATTCTCGATAACACCGGCGTACATCCAGAGTCCTATGCCGCGGCGGAAAAAATCTTAGAATTGTGCGGCTTCACCCTAAAGGATGTGGCCGCGGGCGGCGTGCCTGCGCTGCGCGCACGCATAGCGGAGCTGACGCCCGAAAAGGCCGCGTTCTACAGCGGCGTAGGTGTGCCAACGATCAGCGATATCGTGGCGGAGCTTTCAAAGCCCGGACGAGACCCGCGCGACGAGCTACCGCCCCCGCTACTGCGCGCTGACATCCTCGACCTTAACGATTTGAAACCCGGCATGACGCTACGCGGTACCGTTCGAAACGTAATAGATTTCGGCGTGTTTGTGGACATAGGTGTTCATCAAGACGGCCTTGTGCACATCTCAGAGCTGTGCGACCGCTATGTTAAACACCCCTCCGAGGTCGTCAGGGTAGGTGATCTGGTCGACGTGCTTGTGCTGGGTGTTGAGGCGTCGAAAAAGCGCATCTCTCTCAGCATGAAGCAAGCAAAAAAGCCGGTAAATAGTATAGGAAATTGAATTAGCGAAAACAGCCCAGAGCCTGTACTCCGGGCTGTTTTTCTGCGAAGACAGCGCCAAATGTCGGTTGACAAAATTTGCGCCTGATGCTATCCTGTTAAGAAGTTAGGTTGCTCTAACCTGCGGCGTGGACACGCCGTCTTTCTCATAGCGGAGCAGGAGGAATTCCATGAAAACACTTAAAGACATCGGCGTCGGCGGTCGGGCAACGGTCGTCAAGCTCCACGGTGAGGGGGCCGTCCGGCGACGCATTATGGATATGGGCGTTACAAAAGGAGCAGAGCTCTATGTCCGGAAGGTCGCGCCTCTTGGCGACCCGATTGAGATTAACGTTCGGGGCTATGAGCTTTCCGTCAGGAAATCGGACGCCGAGATGATAGAGGTCCGGTGAGCCTGCGGCAGGAGCTTCAGAATGAGTACGCGAGGTGACACGAATGAGTCTTAGAATTGCACTTGCCGGCAACCCGAACTCCGGCAAGACGACGATGTTCAATGAGCTGACGGGCAGCAACCAGTATGTCGGCAACTGGCCGGGCGTGACTGTCGAGAAAAAGGAAGGTCGGCTCAAGAGCGACAAAGCTGTGATTTTGCAAGATTTGCCGGGCATTTACTCCCTCTCCCCGTATACGCCGGAGGAGGTTGTAACTCGCAATTACCTCGTAAGCGACAAACCTGATGCGATCATCAACATCGTCGATGCAACGAATATCGAGCGCAACCTGTATCTCACGACGCAGCTTATCGAAATCGGCATACCCGTAGTGATTGCCCTGAACATGATCGACATAGTGCGCAAAAGCGGTGACGAAATTGACCTCGTCTCACTAGGGAAGGCATTGGGTTGTAAAGTTGTTGAAACCTCGGCTTTAAAGGGCGAAGGCTCCGCGGAAGCTGCACGCATTGCCGTCACACTCGCGGAGGGCGGCAGTCCCGGCAAGACGCCTCCTGTCTTCCGCGGCAGCGTTGAGCACGCCATCGCACATATTGAAGAGTCGCTGGAGGGGCGCGTGCCGGTACAGTACCTGCGCTGGTATGCCGTGAAGCTGTTCGAACGCGACCCCGGGGTGCTCTCGGCGCTTACGCTTGACAAGCACATTTTGGCGCATATCGAAGAGCATATTCAAGACTGTGAGCTTGAGCTTGACGACGATGCCGAGAGCATCATCACCATCGAGCGCTATAACTATATCGAAAAAATCGTCTCCGCCTGCGTCAAGCGGAAAAACGCCGCCCGCACAACCCCATCGGATAGGATCGACAGCGTGGTGACAAACCGCGTGCTTGCCCTGCCAATTTTCGCGGCAATCATGTTCCTTGTTTATTACATATCGATGACCAGTATTGGAAGCTGGGCAACAGATTGGGTCAACGATATCCTGTTCGGTGCGGCCATCAGCGAGAACCTCTCGGCTTGGTTTGCGAACATCGGCATCTCCCAGTGGCTGTCGGGCCTAGTGGTTGACGGCATCATTGCTGGCGTCGGTGCCGTACTTGGCTTCCTACCACAGATGGTCGTGCTGTTTCTGATGCTTTCTGTGCTGGAGGATGTCGGCTACATGGCGCGAATTGCCTTCATCATGGACAAGGTTTTCCGGCGCTTCGGGCTTTCCGGTAAGAGTTTTATCCCAATGCTGATCGGCTCCGGCTGTTCTGTTCCCGGCATCATGGCCTCACGCACAATCGAGAACGCGCGCGACCGGCGAATGACCATAATGACCACCTCGTTTATCCCCTGCGGTGCAAAGATGCCGCTGGTCGGGCTGATTGCTGGTGCGCTCTTCGGCGGCTCAGGCTGGATTGCAGCCTCAGCCTATTTCATCGGCGTGGCATCCGTAGTTGTTTCCGGCGTCATACTCAAGAAAACTAAGCCCTTCGCGGGCGAAGAGGCGCCGTTCGTGATGGAACTGCCGCCTTATCACGCGCCCTCCGTCCGCAACATCTCTCGTGCCACCTGGGAGCGCGCGTCCTCATTCGTCAGTAAGGCGGGTACGCTGATTCTACTCTCCTCCGTCGTGCTCTGGTTCCTGCAGGCCTTCGGCGTTGAGGGTGGCCGCTTGGTAATGGTTAATAACAACGATTCGAGCCTGCTTGCCATCGTCGGCAAGGCAATCGCGCCCGTCTTTGCACCCCTTGGCTTTGGTCATTGGCGGGCGGCAGTGGCCAGCATTTCGGGCCTGCTCGCTAAGGAGAATATTGTCGCAACCTTCAGCATCCTCTACGGTGACACGCAGCTCACACAGGATTTTTCGGCACTTTCGGCCTATTCCTTCCTCCTGTTCAACTTGCTCTGTGCGCCCTGCTTTGCAGCGATGGGGGCGATCAGCCGCGAGATGAACGACGGACGCTGGACAGCGGGTGCACTGGCCTATCTGACGGTCTTTGCTTATATTGTTTCCCTGATCATCAACCAACTCGGCTTGTTTCTCACCAACGGAGACCTTACACTTTGGACAGTGATCGCCCTACTCCTCTTAGGGGGCGTCCTCCACCTGATCTTCAGGAAAAACCCCTACGACAAACCGGCGAAGGCCGGAGCTGTGGAAAAATAAGTGCGTGCTTCGGAACGGGCAGGGTCTGCGATAGCTTCAAGCTGCCGCAGACCCTGCCCGTTCATTCAAAGCGGCTTTCCTGCATAGGCTGTCCGCCGCGTACATATAGCTAAACTAGGACTTGTCTGTACAAGGAGGCAGTAATGAACGAAAACACCATGGGCTGTGCGCTGTGTCTGCCTTATCCGCCCGCGGAGACGCAGGGAAAAAATCTCTACTATGCAGCGCTGTTGTCAAACGACTATGCTGGTATCGTGAGTGAAGTGAGCGCCGTCGCAAGCTATGTCTTTCAGCAGCTCGTCACGCAAAACAAAAAAATTGGTGACGTTCTGGCGCGCATTGTCGACGTAGAGATGCGGCATCTTCGCTTAATCGGAGGCTTGATCGAGGCCTTCGGCGGAAAGGCCCGTTTTGCTGTGCATGCGGGCGGACGGTGCATCTATTGGAACGCGCAGAGCATCAGCTATGAGACGAACCCCGTCAACTATCTTAAGGGAAATATCGCAAACGAACAGACAACGATCACAAATTATAGAGCTCGCATAAGCCAGATTACCGACAGTAAAGCACAGGCATTGCTGTCCAGGATCATCCTGGACGAGGAGCAGCACATCGGGCTGTTCACCGCGCTCCTAGAGGAGTTCTATTAAAAAACGCCCGCTATTCTGCGGGCGTTTAAGCACTTATTTCATTAGGACCTCAGTGTCTCTTGCGATGACCAGTTCCTCATTCGTGGGAATGACCAGAAGCTTCACGCGGCTCTCGGGAGTGGAAATAACAATCTCCTGTCCGCGCTTGGCATTGGCTTCGGAATTGACCCAGCAGCCGAAACAGGAAAAATACTCGCAGATTGCAGCGCGGGTACTCATGCTGTTTTCACCGATACCGGCGGTGAAGACGATCGCGTCCACACCGTTCATCGCAACGGCGTAGGAACCGACGGTCTTGGCAACCTCGTAGTGGAAGAGGTCAAGGGCGAGCTGCGCGTCCGCGTTACCCTTTTCGGCAGCCTCGTCCAGATCACGGAAGTCGCTGGAGATACCCGAAACGCCTAGAACACCGGACTTCTTGTTGAGGATGTTCATCATCTCGTCGATGCCGTAGCCATATTTGTTCATCAAATACTGGATGATGCCGCTATCCAGATCGCCGCAGCGCGTACCCATCGGCAACCCTACCAGCGGGGTGAAGCCCATAGAGGTATCAACGCTTTTGCCGCCATCGATAGCGCAGATGGAACTGCCGTTGCCCATGTGGCAGGAAATAATCTTGAGGGTCTCGATGGGCTTGCCGAGCAGTTCAGCCGCACGCGAGGCGACGTAGCGGTGGCTCGTGCCGTGGAAGCCGTAACGGCGGATTTTGTCCTTCTCGTAGTATTCCTTCGGGATCGCGTAAGTATAGGCCTTTCCGGGCATAGTCTGATGGAATGCGGTGTCGAAAACGGCAACCTGGGGAACGCCGTCACCCATGACTTTTTTGCAGGCGTTGATGCCGGTAATGTTGGCGGGGTTGTGCAGGGGCGCGAGGGGCGTGCAATCCTCAATGGCCTTCATGACCTCATCCGAAATTAACACCGAGGAGGCAAAGAACTCTCCGCCGTGAACGACGCGGTGTCCGACGGCGTTGATCTCAGACATGGAGGCGACGACGCCATACTCCGCAGAGGTTAGTTTTTCGATGACGGCCCCAATTGCTTCTGCGTGACTGGGCAGGTTTATATCCTCGTTAAAGACCTTCTTTTCCTCAACCAAAGGCGTGTGCTTAAGATGACCGTCAAGGCCAATGCGCTCGCAAAGCCCCTTGGCAAGCACCCTCTCTCCCTCCATATCGAAAAGCTGATATTTGAGGGAAGAGCTCCCTGCGTTGATGACCAAAATCTTCATAATGTTGACCCTTTCTTTGTTGTAATCCGCGCGTTTTACATGTAGTATAGAACCATCGACCGGCGTCGGCGTTCTGCGCGGACGCATATTCACATACTTAGCTATTTTAATCCAACCAAAGGCGAAAAAGCAAGCCTTTTGCACTGATTATTCCCGCCTTTGCCGGAGTTTTTGCGAAAAACGGAGGAAAAAATGAAAATCATCGGAATTGTTGCGGAATATAACCCCTTTCATAACGGTCATCTGCGCCATATTGTCGAGAGCCGGGAAGCGGTTGCGCGGGATACCGTCGTCGTTTGTGTCATGTCCGGAGACTTTGTGCAGCGGGGCGAGGCGGCGATCTTTTCAAAATTTGCGCGGGCAGAGGCGGCTGTGAATTGTGGGGCAGACCTTATCCTTGAGCTGCCTCTGCCCTGGGCTCTCTCCTCGGCAGAGGGTTTTGCTCGGGGCGCTGTAGGCCTCCTTGGTGCGCTGGGCTGTGTCGACTATCTCAGCTTCGGCAGCGAATGCGGTGACTTGGGCGTGCTTAACGCCCTAACCACTGCGCTAATGGCCCCCTCTCTCGATGCGGAAATTCGGGCGGAGCTGAAAAGCGGCGTGTCTTATGCTTCCGCACGGCAAGCGGCACTCGCGAGGAGTATCGGTAGCCTGGCCCAGCATCTGGAAACGCCGAACAATATTCTCGCCGTCGAGTATTTGAAGGCGATCTACGACCAGCGCCTGCGCATGGAGCCGCTCACGATCAGGCGCACCGGCGCGGGACACGATGAGGCGGGTGGCTCAGCCTCGGATATCCGCAGCCGCCTCAGCTTGGGCAAGCCTGCCAAAAAGCTGATGCCGAATAAGGCCGCCGAAATCTTTACGCGTGAGACTGAGCAGGGAAGGGGTCCTATTTTCATGGAGGCACTGGAAACGGCGATCCTCTCGCGCTTTCGGATGCTGAGCGAGGCAGATTTTACGGAGATCCCCGACGACGCCGAGGGACTGGGTAAGCTGCTTTACACGGCAGCGCGAGAAGAGACGACGTTTGACGCGGTGCTCTCCGCCGCAAAATCCAAGCGCTACGCCCTTGCCCGGCTGCGGCGGATGGCGCTCTGTGCAGCACTGGACGTCAAAAAGGGGCAGGCGGACGAAACCCCGCCCTATGCGCGCGTGCTCGCCGCCAATGAAAAGGGTCGAATGGCACTGAAGCTGATGGCTGAGAAATCCGCAATTCCGGTCATTACTAAACCCTCTGCGGTCAAGGAGCTGTCGCGCGAGTGCCGAGCGCTGTTTGAACAGGGGAGTGCGGCGCACGACCTATATGTATTAGGCTATCCGGCAAAAGCGGAGCGCCGCGGCGGCGGAGACTGGCGTACAAGCCCGCGCATTCTCTAAATTTGCCGCCTTAGTCTTGATTTTGTAACCGTTTTGTTATATCATGCGTTATAATATAACATTTTGCATCTAATTGTCCGGATGGACAAATATACAACTGAAACGGAGTTTTGATGAAAAAATTCTTTCTGCTGTTCCTGTTGCTCTGCTTGATCGCCATATTGCTTGCCATTTTCGGTAATCTCGGCGGCAGGGACAAGATCAGCGCCTTTGGCGAAGGTGTAGAGGAAACAAACATCATTTACATAGGCGTTTACGAACCGCTCACAGGCGACAACGCGATGGGCGGGCAGGGCGAGGTGCTGGGTCTGCGCTATGCTAATTCCGTCCTGCCAACGGTTGAACTTGCCGGTACGAGCTACGAACTACGTCTCATCGAGACGGACAGCGCTGGAAATAAGCCTGGCGATGCGCCGGCTGCGGAGGAACTGGCCGCATTAAAAGTTTCCGCCGTTCTTGGCTCGTATAGCGCCCTTGAAACAGCGGCCGGACTTCCGGTTTTCACAAATAATGGTATACCGCTTGTCGGCGTTTCCTGTGCCAGTTCGGCAGCGACGGAAGGAGTCTCCGACTATTTCCGCCTCTGCGGTGCGGATGTTCTGCAGAGCAATGTGATGGCCAATCTCGCCGAAAGTATGGAGCTGCGCCACGCCGCTGTGCTGACGCAGACGGGTGACGAATACTCAAAAAAGGCCGGACGCGGCTTTGCCGCGGCTTTTAAGGCACTGGGCGGCAAGGCAACGGAGTTTAGCTTTCAACTCGGTCAGCAGAACTTCCGCGCTCTGGTAACGGAAATCAGAAACAGCGGCGCAGACTTCGTCTATATGCTCTCCGGCGCTCCCGAGGCGGCCTATTTCATTCGTCAGGCGTGGGAAGAGGGGCTGAACTGTCCGCTGATGGGGCCGGAGAGCTGGGATTCGCCTCTACTGCTTGAAGAGGGCGGAAATGGCTCAAAATCCGTTTATTTCCCCTCAGACTTTCACTCGGGCGAGCGTGCAGACCCAGTTTCAGCTGAATTTGCCTCACGTTTCTCGGCATGGCTTTCTGCGGACGAGGCGCGACTCACACTAAATGGCGGTAATGATTACACCTCTGCGGCCTCCGCTCTGGCATACGACGGGTATATGCTTGTCGTCCAGGCAATTAGGAACGCCGGCTCCGCGGAGCCTTCCGCAGTTTCGGCCGCACTCTCCACAGCTAGCTTTCAGGGGGTGACGGGAACGCTTGTCTTCAACGAACAGGGTGAATCGGTGAGAAAGCAAATGCTTATTAAAACGATTGATCGAAAAACAGGACAATTTGCTGTTCTGCAGACCAGCGCGGTCGGCGGATAAAGCAAAAACCCTTTCGGCAGAAACCGGAAGGGTTTTTTGTTTACCATGCCCGCAAAAAGTCAGGTAGTTTCCGCGTATTGAAGCACGTTTCGGCTGAGAAAAAGGAGCAGAGCCGCGACCGGGAGGTTTAGGGCGACGAGGCTGAGCAGAGTCGTCACCGTCTGATCAAAGAGGGTAATACCGGAAACCCCGAGGACAATGGCAAGAATCATCCCGGGCGCAGACAAGAAAAGACCGGCAAGTAGATAAATGAACATGCCCGCAAGTTTAGATAGCGTGCCGCCCCATATTCGCTCGATGGCGATGCTCGAACAGAGAAAGAGCGCGGCAAACGAGACCCTGGCCAGAACGGCCAGTATGCAGATGAACGGAGATAGATCGAGAATAAAGGCCAGCGGAATGAACACCAAAACGCTCTCCAGCAGCTCTGTCGGCAGGGATTCCAGCAGAGCAAACATTAGCTTTTTAAAGGGCGGTTCAGGCACGAGGTAGATATAGGGCTTCAAAAGCTCGCGATTAAATCTACCCAGCGCGACGGTGAAAATCATTACATAAACGGAGAAGGCAAAGATCGGAATAAGCCCTGAGCCTTTCAGAAAGAAGGCAAAAACCGTGGTCATCACTATGAACATAATCGACATCGGGCGCACCCAGAGGCGGCTCGCTCGCCGATTTTCCAGCATGTGCTTATAAAAGAATACGGACGCGCCCTCGCCCTTATGGATGCCCGTCTTGCCGACGCGGATGTTCCTTGGCGACATCTCGGGCGCAACACCGTTCTTTGCGGCATTCATGGTCGACTGCGTGGTCTCCGCCGCGGCAAGGACATCCTCATAATAGTCACGCTTAGAGCGCGCCATGGCGATCACCGTCCCGGCAAAGCCGATGGCGATGAGGGCAAGAAAAAGTGCGGCTGTACCGTAGCTACCCATCAGAAGGCTGGCGGTGAGGCCGCCCATCCACCCGGCAAAAGGAAAGAGACGAACCGGCAGCGCATTGCCCGCCTCGGCCAAAGCGCCGATGGCATCGGCCCGGTTCTGCAAAAGGTGCAAGCCGACGAAGGCCACGAGCACCGTAAGGAGAATATAGAGAATGATTTTGGCCAGGCGCTTTTTTCCGTCGCTATCGCTGACGAAGGTATAGATGAACATGGCAAAAGTCTGGCTGAAAAGAACATTCAAAGAATACAGAAGGAAGATCAGCAGCAACCCCCCAAAGTTCAGGTCATAGGCCACATGGAGGGTGCTGTATTGGAACAAAATAAAAATGCCTACAAGCATGGACGTCCAGATCTGCTGGATCAGCGCATAAAACAAGATGCTGCGCTTGCTCAGCGGGGAGGGGAAGAGAAAGTTTACGTCCGCCATTTTGAAAAATGTACCGCCGTTGTTCAGGACGCTGCTGAAGTTGGTCGCAAACATGATGATCAAAAGCACGTTTAGCCCGGCAGTCAGTTCGGAAAAATTACGGACGACCCTGTCCTCCTCGCTTGCCCCGGCTTTTCCGCCGATAAGGGTAACGGCGAGCAGACCGATGAAGATTACAACATAGATCAATCGCACAGGCTTTTTAAAGAAGCCGACTAGCGCGTTACGGAGCCTTGTGCCGAGCAAATATCCAAGTGCGCCGCCCCTCATTCGGTCACCTCCGCACTCTTTCCCTCGGTGATCTCGAAGAACAGCTCCTCAAGGCTCTTTTCGCCGCCGTGCTCGCCCGTGTTGTACTTGGTCGCAGCAAAGCTTCCCCTCATCATAATGTGTGCAACATCCCAAAAATCCTCCACACTGTCCAGCATGTGCGTACTGATGAGGATCGCGCAGCCCTGCTCCTTTAACTCGCAAAACAGGCTTTTCAAATCCTTGATCGCGTGGGGGTCAAGGCCGACCATCGGCTCGTCAAAAATGATCACGCGTGGCCTGTGCAGTAACGTGCAGCAGATCGATAGCTTCTGCTGCATACCTTTAGAAAGCTCTTTGCCGGGCTTGTCCTTGTGTTCTAGCAACTCAAAGCGCTCTAAAAGCTGCAGGTCATAGCCATCGTCCGGAAGGCGGTAGGCGCGTCGAATAAAGTTCATATGCTCACCGACCGTTAAAAGTTCATAGACCGCGGGCATCTCTGGCACGTAGCCGATCAGCCTTTTCGCCTCAACCGATCTGTTTTCAAAGCCGCCGATCGTGATAGTGCCCTCGAAGCGCAGAAGTCCCGCGATACACTTGATAATCGTTGACTTGCCCGCACCGTTCGGGCCGACGAGTACCGCGATTTGCCCCTCTCCAATGGAAAAACTGATCTCCCTGTTTGCGATGAGCTTACCATATCTTTTAGTGACGTGTTCGACTTTGAGCATGCTATACATCTCCTTAAATGAAAGGTTCTAAATGTTCTATACGTTTAGGCATTATAGCGGATTGTTGGCAATAATACAAGCCTTCGAAGAACGTTCTTACCAAAAAAGGACAAAAACCCTCATCGGGCTAAAGCGCCAGAGCACGAAAGTGCCAAACATGGCTGAGAGGCAGCCCAAAAGCCTTGAAAAAAGTCAGTAGAGTGGTACAATGATGAAATACTACATTTGAAAGAGAGCGTGATCCGGATGGACAAGATCAGAATTGAGAAGACGGCTGCGCCCAAGACCAAGCCTGCGCTTACCGGGATCCCCTTCGGCAGCCATTTTTCCGACCATATGTTCCTTATGGACTATGACGCGGGCGAGGGCTGGCACGATCCACGCATCGTCCCCTATGGCAATTTCGAGCTGTCTCCCGCTGCGGTCGTTTTTCACTACGCGCAAGAAATCTTTGAGGGCATGAAAGCCTATCGCAGCCCGAAGGGTGAGATTTTGCTTTTCCGTCCGCTGGAGAACGCAAGGCGGCTCAACAGCTCGGCCGAGCGCCTGTGCATCCCCACCATCCCCGAGGGGGACTTCCTGGAAGGCCTCAAGGCGCTGATCGCCCTTGACAGTGATTGGGTTCCGGGCGAGCCGGACACCTCGCTTTATATCCGCCCCTTCATCATTGCGACCTCCGCCCAGCTCGGCGTGCACGCTTCCGCAAGCTACCGCTTTGCCATCATAACCTGCCCGGTGGGCAGCTATTACCCACAGGGGCTGGATCCTATACGAATCCTCATCGAAAACAGCGATGTGCGCGCGGTACGCGGCGGTACGGGCTTTACCAAGTGCGGAGGCAACTACGCAGCCTCCCTGCGCGCCGGTCAGCGCGCGGAGGACAAGGGCTTTAGCCAAGTTCTCTGGCTCGACGGCATCACTCGCCGCTGTATTGAGGAGGTCGGCAGCATGAATGTCATGTTTAAGATTAACGGCAGGGTAGTGACCCCCGCACTCACGGGGAGCGTTCTGCCCGGCATCACGCGCAAGTCTTGCCTTGAGCTGCTGCGTGATTGGAGCTATCCCGTTGAGGAGCGCGAGCTGACTGTCGACGAGCTGATCAATGCCGCCGAAAGCGGTAATCTTGAGGAAGCCTGGGGCACTGGCACTGCTGCCGTCATTTCACCGATCGGGGAAATCGCCTTTGAAGGCATTTCATATCAGCTCTCCGGCGGCAAAATCGGCGAGCTGACCCAGAAGCTCTATAGTACCTTAACGCACATCCAGTGGGGGAAAACGGAGGATAAATACGCTTGGTCAATAAAAGTGTGCTAGAAAACGCCGCCGCAATGGTGATCTTCGGTACGCTTAGCCTTGTGGTCAAGAGCATCTCCCTCTCCTCGGGTGAAATTGCCTTCTGGCGCGTGGCCATTGCGCTCATCGCCATTCTGACCTACAAGTGCTTCAGCCGCCAAAAGCTCCCGTTCAAGCAGGCAAAGGGCGAGCTCATCTGGCTCATGGCTTCGGGCATTGCCATCGGCGGCGACTGGATTTTGTTTTTCGAGGCATACAAATATACGAGCGTTTCAATCACGACCCTCAGCTATTACTTCTGCCCGGTGCTTGTGATGATCCTCTCGCCAGTTGTCTTTCGCGAGAGGGTCACACCCCGCCAATGGCTGTGCTTTGTTATGGCCTCCATTGGTCTTGTCCTGATTATCGGCGCACGTCCCAGCGGCAGTGAGAAGGAGCTGCTCGGCATTGCCCTCGGCCTCGGCGCGGCATTGTTTTACGCAGCAATTATCATCATCAACAAACGCATCAAAAGCATTGGCGGTATTGATAGGACGATATTTCAGTTTGCCGTAGCACTGGTGGTGCTTGCAGTGTATGTCCCGCTTAGCTCCGGCTTTGGCATTGCCTCGCTGGGCGCTAAGGGCTTTGTCTGCCTTGCGATTCTGGGGCTTTTCCACACCGCGCTGGCTTACTGTCTGTACTTCGTCTCGCTCAGGAACATCACGGGGCAGAAGCTTGCCCTTTTGGGCTATATCGATCCACTTGTCGCGGTTCTCGTTTCGGTTCTTTTTTTTCAGGAAGAACTGACCCTTTGGCAGTTCGTGGGTGGGCTGCTGATCATTAGCTTTACGATCTATAACGAAATTTCTACGACGCGCGACGCGGAACGAAAGGCTGTCAGCGAAAACGCATAAACTACAAAGGAACACTCCCGGAGAGCTGTCAAGCTTCCGGGAGTGTTTTCGTTTACATTGCAGCGCCGGTCTGGAGGGAAACAAGCTCAGCCGAACCGTATTTCCGGCGCAGGGCAGGCTTTTCAATCTTGCCCGTCGGGTTGCGGGGAACCGTATCGAAGAAAATCTCACGTGGGCGCTTATAGCGGGGCAGGGCAAGGCAAAAGTCGTTTATCTCCGCCTCGGTCGCCGTGACGCCGGGCTTCAGCTCAATCACCGCGCAGGCAATCTCTCCCAGGCGGGCGTGGGGGCGACCGATAACCGCCACATCCTTGATCTTCTCATTGCCGCGCAGAAAATCCTCAATCTGGACGGGGTAGATATTTTCTCCACCCATGATAATGACGTCCTTTTTGCGGTCGACCAACCAAATGAAGCCGTCGGAATCGATACGAGCCATGTCTCCCGTCCAGAGCCAGCCGTCCGGGGAGAGGGATTCGCGTGTAGCTTCCTCATTTTTGTAGTAGCAGGTCATCACGCCCGGTCCGCGGACGGCAAGCTCGCCGACCTCGCCCTGCGGAAGCGGTTTTTTCTCCGTATCAACGACCTGCGTCTCCCACCCGTAACCGGCAACGCCAATCGCACCGACCTTGGCGATGTTATCTACGCCGAGATGCACACACCCGGGACCGATGGATTCAGACAAGCCATAGTTCGTGTCGTACTGGTGCTGCGGGAAATAGGCGCACCAGCGTTTAATGAGGGCGGGCGGCACAGGCTGTGCGCCGATGTGCATCAGCCTCCAGGCGGAGAGGTCGTAATCGGAGAGCTTTAGTTCCCCGCGGTCAAGCATGTCGAGGATGTCCTGCGCCCAGGGCACCAGTAGCCAGACGTTCGTTGCCCGCTCACTGGCGGCAGTCTGTAGAATCCACTTCGG
>CAYRIA010000037.1:0-12294 GCA_964424175.1 uncultured Oscillospiraceae bacterium
AGGCCATCGTCAGCGAGGACGGGATGCCGACCTTGTAGAAAACCTCAAAGTTCGTCGCGCCAAAGGTCTTGCCGACGTTTTTGAGCACCTCCTTGGTCTGGCGGATACCGGTATAGGCGTTAATCAGGCAGGGCACGAAGGCGGCGAAGAACACGATGAAGGATTTCGCCGGCAAGCCGATGCCCAGCCACACGATGGTCAGCGGAATCCACGAGACCGGCGGGATGGGGCGGATGATCTCGAACAGCGGGCGCATAAAGCTGTCGAAACCGCGGTACCAGCCCATAAGCCAGCCGAGAGGGATGCCGATGGTAACGGCGAGCAGGAAGCCCAGAAGGGCGACTTCAAGGCTCGACCAGATGTGTACAAGAAGGACGGCACCATCCGGGTTCGGGTCGGAGAATTTGAGAATAAAGAGTCTGAAGATCTGCAGGACATCGCTGATTTTCTTGGAGTCGACTAGCCCGGACAGTGCCAGAACCTCCCAAAGGATGAAAAACAGCAAGATGCCGCTGATCGAGAGCATTGTGTTCCGGTAGCTGATTCTGCGATACTGCCTCTGTACGAGTTCAACACGCTGCTCATTTGTCATTTTTTGAGTTGTTTCGCTCAACTGCTATCCCTACTTTCTGAGCATATCATAAAGAGCTTTCGGATTTTCAAAGAAATATGCTTTGTAGACGGCCGAAGTGAGCCCGAGCGCCCGCCCCTCAGAGCCGACGCGACGGACAAGCGGCCGCCGTTACGCGGCAGGTACATTGCGGAACCTCAGCCGTCCGCAAAGAATATTTCGCCTGCCCCTTCCTCCCTTCGGGGGAAGGGGCAGGTTCCACGCGTACGCGGCTTATTTGCCGAGCAGTTCCTTGGCTGCGAGGGCGACGGTGGGGTCTATGCGCTGGTCGTCCAGGTAGCGGGTGCGGTCTTCGTTGGTGTATTTGCCTTCGCTGATGAAGAAGTCAAGGCCGACGAGGATGGATTTTTCAGCCTTCAGCAGCTCGCGCTTGGTGTAGAGGCCGGCGTCGTCCGGGCTGGTTTCGGTGAACAGAGAGATCCACTCGTCGACGGTTGGGCCGCGGTACCAGTCCATGGTGCGCGCAGCAATGTCTTCGTTGGCGAGGAAGCCCTCCTCGTCGCAGTGCTCAAGGTACCAGGCGGCGGCCTGAGCCATGTTCTCTTCGGACTCATAGCACCACTCAACTGCCTTATGGAAGACGGTGGTGGCGGTGACAACGAGGTCGAAGTTGTTTTCCATCATTGTCTTCTGGGCAAAGGTGCCGCAGGGCATCGGGATGCCGAGCTGGCCGGAGTCGGAGATGCGGACGTAGCCTGCGTCCTCTGCGGACAGGGCGATGGCATTCCAGCAGCCCAGCACGTCGCCGGTGCCGCCGTTAAAGCCGGTCAGGGCGTTGGCGTTATCCATGTTGACGGATTCGATGTCCGCGAGGGTCAGGCCGAGGGTGTTGAGATACTTGGCGAGGACGGCCTGTGCCGTGGTGCCGGCGGGATAGACCGCGGTGATGCCCTTCCAGTTTTCAGGGTTTTTGGGGTCTTTTGCAATGGGGGAGTCCGGGCGGGCGAAGATGGCGAGGTTCTCCTCAAAGTCGGTGATGTCCACAAGGGAGAAGTCGTAGCCGTACAGGCCGTTTGCCAGACCGCCAAGACCGCAGGAGGCCATGTCCCATTCGGCGTTGGCTTCCATCATCGCAGGGCCGCCGGTGAAGTTCACATACTCAAGTTCAATGTTCAATGCCTCAAAAACACCGAGCTTATCGGCAAAGAGGAAGGGATAGGACAGGGGAGAGCCTGTAAAGAAGCCAAGGCGCAGGGTCTGGGGCTCATCGAAGGGGGTCAGCCCCCAGGTGAGGTCTTCGGTTTCGCCGTCGGGCGCCGTAGAGGCAGGAGTTGCGGAATCCTTGGGCTCATCGGTCTTCTGTCCGCCGCAGGCGGCCAGCGCAAAGACCATTGCCAGTGCAAGGAGCAGTGCGGTGAGCTTTTTCATAACGTTCTTCCTTTCATTTTTCGCATTCTCATATTGTCTCCGGCTCCTCGGCCGGAAAGCACAGAGTTGGGGGTTCAGCAGCCGCAGGCGTGGGTGTGGCCGCTCGTTCCGTCGTACGGCTCGTCCTTCATGCAAAGGTGCACGGCGGCCAGCTTGAAGGCCTTGGGCAACGCGAGGATGTTGGGGGTGGGGCCGGTAAATTTCCGCTTGGCATCCTCCAGCGCCTCCTCGAAGGTTGCGCGGGTTTTTAGTCCCATGCCCCGGGCGATGCCGGGCTCCTGTGCGCCGACGATATAGATGGCGGAGGTGTTCATCTCCGCGATATGGCCGCAGGCCATCATCGAGAAACCGTGGTAGGGATGGAAGGCGTTGGCAAAACGGTATTTGCGGATATATTCCTCGTTGGTGGCGAAATATTCGCCATAGCGATCCATGTCGGGAAGGGTGTTCATATAGTCATGCTGGAACAGCTCATAGACCTCGCGCAGATAGGGCCAGCGCTCATCATGGAAGTAGCCGTTGCATGACGAGGAGCAGATAATAACGCAGTTTTCGCTCATGACGCGCTTGTGGCGGATAACCTGAGCCGAGAGCGCCTGCATCATTTGGATGGGATTTGTTCCCATGCCGTCGCCGTAATGGAAGTTTTGGGGCATGCCGAAAACCATGATGTCATATTTCTTTTCAGCCCAAGGAACGTAGGTGCGCTTGTCGGCAAGCTCCCAGGATAGGGGCATCATTTCCTTTGCATATCCCGAGAATATCGCAATCTGGCGCGCATAGGTGTCAAGAACCGCGTCACAGCAGAAAAATTTCTTGCCCATACAGGTTTCCATGTGCATGCCGATCTCGTCAAACTTTGTCCGCATGAGGTTCCGGCCGGAGACAGGGGTGAAATCTTCGCGGTGCATGACGCCGGGGATGTGGTGGCTAGCGATGGAGCGCCAGTTGGTGATGCCGGTTGTGCAGTGCTTGTAGCCGCCGGAGTAGCCGCCGTAGGGGTTGCCCTGGGTGTGGCCGATTAGAATGGGAATGTCAGCGTCGAAGACATACTTATTCATAACGACCGCGTCGCCGCGCTCCGTGCAACCAAGGTCGACAAGGTGCTCCCTGTCCTCGGAGTCGTGACTGATAATCTGGTGGCTGTGCCAAAACTGGAAAAACAGCTCGTCGCCGAGGATTTGTCTGGCCTCAGCAGGGGTGGTGCGGGGGTGAAGGCCGTTGGAGAAAATCATCAAGATATCTTTTTTCTCCACGCCCGCAGCGTAAAGCTCCTCAAGAATAACCTTAATGGAGACTTTTCGGTGAGCGGTGGGCTGGCAGCCGCCCTTGACAATGTCGGGAATCACGATGGCGACGGTGCTGCCCTTGTGCGCCAGTGCGGAGAGGGGGGGCATACCGATCGGGTTGCGGATGGATTCGCGCGTGGCTTGTACAAGCGTGTCCATGTCCTGGGGGAGGCAGGGGGGGTCTGGAACAGTTTCACCGGGAATGAAGACGTCCGTGCTGTCAGGCAGGTTTGCGCTCATCAGACCGTGTCCATACTCAAAATCCAATTTCATGCAAGAAAATTCCTTTCAAAATTTATCCGTTGTCCGCTTTAGTTTTGCTTGTCGTAGTGCTGACTGAAAACCTTATAAAGCGCGCTGGTGTCCTGCGCCCCAAGGCCTTGCGCGTGGGCAATTTCGTTATACATCTGAACGGTACCGGCGATTACGGAAGGGGCGTCGGCGTCCTTGGCCATCTGAAGGGCGAGCTTAGTGTCCTTGATGAGCAAGTCGACCGTGAAGGCGGGGGAATTGAAGTTGTCCTCAACAATGTTTCTGGCGACCTCGCGGAACAGACCGCTGACCGTGGCGGCGGAGGAACCACCGACCGTGTCGAAAAAGACCTTTTTGTCGATGCCGACGTGCTCGCAGATGGCCATGACCTCTGAGCTGACGGCGTTAATGCAGGTGAACATCATCTGGTTCAAAAGCTTCAAAGCGTTTCCGGCACCGGAGTCGCCGACGGAGACAGCGTTGGCTGCAAAGGTCAGAAGAATGGGCTTTGCGCGCTCTAGCGCGGCAGGCTCACCACCGGTGGGCAGCATCCACTTTCCGGTAGCGGAGGGGCGGCCGAGAATCGGGCAGTCAAGGTAGCTTGCGCCCTTTTCTGCCAGACGGGAGCAGATGCTGCGGGTGGTCTGGGGGTCGACCGTGCTGGTGTCGATGACGATGCTCCCTTCCGAAAGACCGCTGCTCAAGCCGTCGGCGCCGAAGATGACGGTTTCAAGCTGTGCAGGGCCTGGCAGTGACAGGAGAATGACACTGGCCTTTGCCGCAAGATCAGCGGGTGTTTGCGCCCGTTCCGCGCCCAGCGCCGCCGCGGCTTCGGCGGCCGCGGGGAAGTTGTCGTAGACGACGACCGAAAAGCCTGCGTTCAGCATGCTTTCGAGCATGCAGCGCCCCATGCGGCCGCAGCCGACCAAGCCGACCTTTTCCGTTTCCTTATTGAATGCTGTCCAAGATGTCATAAATGACTCCTCCCTCTGCGTCCTTCGGAACGTCAATATTTAAGAGCTTACAGAGCGTGGGCGTCACGTCGATGATCTTTGCGGGGTAGCGCCGCTCGTATTTCTGTGTGCCGGGGCCCGCCATAACCATACAGGCATGCATCTTTGGCAAAGATGGCAAAGCCAGATGGACGCCGGTAAAGTTGCGGCAGAGGCCGGCTGCCTCATACAACTCGGGATTTGCGATCACGCGCTCAGTGCCGTCTCGGTATTGAATTTTGCTGCGGTAGATGAAGGGGTGGGACATGTAGCCGGGCTTCCAGGCGTAGACCACGTCGCCAACGCGGTCGTAGCCGGGGCCTTCATAAATGCCCAGAGTGCCGGACTCCTTCTTTTTTATTGCCAGCGCCACAACCTGATCGCCGGTTTCGGGGTTGCGCATGTTGTAGAGGGCGCGGATAATCTCCTCCTGTACCTTCTCGTAGTCCTCCGGTTCGACGATGCCGTGCGGGTCTCGTCCCTTGAGATTGATGAAGATGTGCGCGTGGCAGGGCTCCAGAGGGTGACACTTGGTATTTTCCCAGTTAATGCTCAAATTACTCGGATCATCCGTGGAGAGATCGAGAACATATTCTAAAAGGCCTGCACGGGAGAGGTGCTCCTTAACATAGGGGTTCCAGTCCAGATGCGTCATGCCGTGGTCGGAGATGAGGACCACATAGGTGTTGTCGAGATCAACGCCCTCCAGAATACGACCAATGTTTTCGTCCACCTGGCGATAGGTCTCGCGGATCATGTGCCAGCAGAAGTCGGCCTTGTCGGGGTCATAGACGCGGGCGCGCGGCTCAATGCCGGAATAGAGCACGTGCTCAATATGGTCGATTGTGCCAACCCAGGAGAAGGCCATGTCCCAATTTTTGTTTTCCAGGACGTGCTTTGTGGCCCTGCCCCACCAGTTGGCGTGCAGACCAAGCTGCTCAAGGTAAAGCTCGGCACTCATCCAGCCGTCCATAAACGCCCAGGGATCGTCGACCTCCATAAAGGTTCCTGCAACCGCTTCAACTTCACGCGATAACGAAGCGGGCACGGAATAAGGCTCTGCCATGTTGATCGCGCTCTGATAAAGCTTAAAATCCTTCCCGTCCGGGCTCAACTCGAGAATCTGGAAGCGGAAGCGCCCGTCGCGCTGATAGTCGCGCGCCTTAAAGTTCATCGTGATCCAGGGACCGTATTCACCAAGGCCGATGTCTGTAATGGCCTCACCGGCATCCTTGGTACGGGCGATCAGCATCCGGTCGTAGCCCGTGTCGGTCGTGGCGTAGATGAGAACATTCATCCTATAACCCTCGACATAGGTGGGCGGCACGGTGATGGAGAACTCCAAGCAGGGGCGTTTACTCTCCGGCAGATTGCTCCAGCCTTCAGCGGGCACGGCGGATAGCTGTACGGCGCGTCCGGGAATTTGGTTGCAGCGCAGCTTCTGGTTCGAGAAACAGGCACTCGAGGCCACGTCCCAGAGCGGCATGAAGAAATAACGGAAAGGCGGGTTGAGCGAGCCTGCAAGCTGGCAACCGTCCTCCTCGGCAATGGCGCCCATCGGGAAGGTGACCGGCCAGTTGACCAGCGCGACCTTCTTGCCCATGCGCTTGGCCACATCCCAGAGCGTTTCGCAGAGAACCTCGTTGCGGTCAAAGGAGGTGTGCCAGTGGTCAAGCTCTTCGCCTGCGTGCTTAACCATCAGACTTGGTACGCCGTTGGTACCGCTACCGGCACCGCTGACAATTGCCGTCCATGCCGCGGCGGTCAGGGGAGGGAAAACGGTTTCCAGACGAGAGAACACGCCTTTTTCCATTAATTTGGCAGTATTGGGCATTACGCCCTCTGCTGTAAACTTTTTCACGAGGTCTGGCATTGCTGCGTCAAGGCCAAGAAACAAGATTTTTTTATCCATTCTTCGTCTCCTTTTTGACAATGTTAGCGTACTCAACTTTACGAAAGTATTTGCGTAGTGATTTTCGCTAATTTCGCATACATCAATTTGGCAAATTGTGAAATGTGTATATGAATATACGAAATATATTGCGCTTTATGTTGAAATTATCATTATATTCTGCTATTGTCAACAAGAAATCGTGCAAACGATTGCGTAACAAAAACGCAAAAATCGTTATTGTTTTATCAAGCTGTTTGTAGTATGATGGATGTACAAAAGAACAGAGATTTGGGAGTGTTCGGTTCAATGAGTATTAAGGATGTAGCGCGGCTGGCGGGTGTATCACCCTCCACGGTTTCGCGCGTGGTAAATGGGGGCGTCGGCTCTGCCGCGAGCAAGGAGACGCAGGACAAGATTTGGGAGGCTGTTCGACAGCTCGGCTATTCGCCCAACCCACACGCCCGCAGTCTAAAAAAGCCCCCGGGCATGAGTGCCGTCAAAACCGAGATCGACTGTGTGTATGCCCGAAAGGTCGGTCCCTTCCTCGACCCCTTCTTTGCGACCCTCATGCACGCTGCGGAGCTCGAGGCGACAAAGCAGGGTTATATCCTGCGCTATTACTATTCGGTTGAAGATTTTATGGCAAAAGGTTCAAACAGGACGAGTACCGAGGTCGCTTCCGCCATCGTATTAGGGCGTCCGGATCCGGACGCGCTTATCCTATTATGTCGAAACTATAGAAATCTCGTCTATTCCGGCCTGAACCTTCTTCCGGACGAAATTGATCAGGTGATCTGTAGCGGCTACGAGGCGGCTCGAATGGGCGTCGAATATTTGATGAGCCTTGGACATACTAAAATCTGTTATCTTGGCGAGACGGTGAGCGAACAGCGCTACCAGGGTTATTGCGACACCATGGCAAAGCACGGTCTGCCGGACGCGGAGCGCTATGTGATTGAAACGCCCTTTACACCCGCGGGTGCCTATTCTGCGGTCAATGAGTATCTCAAGCAAAGCCAAGACTTCACGGCGATCTTGTGTGCCAACGACATGTCCGCGCCCGGTGTGCTCAAGGCGCTCAAGGAGCATAAACTGAAGGTGCCGCGCGACGTGTCTCTAATCGGCGTCAATGATATGGAATCCGTCCGCTACCTTGACCCAATGTTGACGGCGATCAACGTGCCCACGGAGGAGATGGGCAAAATGGTTGCCAAGCTTCTCATTGACAGAATCGAAGGCGGTCACAGAATCGCCACGAAAATCGAAATCCCTTGCTCGCTGGTCTGCCGTGATTCCTGCGGTCCCGTGAAAAAAGCTGTGAAGGCACCCTGAGCTGGCCTGCCTGTACGCTGGAAACGATCGGCCGGTATATGAAATCGAAAGGATACCCCGCATGGCAGTTACACTCTTTATTATTGCAATATGCACCTCCGTTATCGGCTCGATCTGCGGCATTGGCGGGGGCGTTCTGATTAAACCCATTCTGGATGTCTCAGGCATTATGAGCGTCTCCGCGGTGAGCTTTCTCTCCGGGTGCACGGTATTGGCAATGGCTGTGATTTCCGTGGCCAAAGGCCTGCGCGGCGGGATGCAGATCAACAAAAAGGCAGCTCCGGCGCTGGCGCTCGGAGCTGCTCTCGGCGGCGTGGCGGGGAAGCTCATCTTTAACGCCATCAAGCAAGGGGCCGGGAATGAGAGCCTTGTCGGCCTCGTCCAATCGGTTGTGCTGGCGCTTGTCACCATCGCCACCTTCGTGTATATGCTCCAGTGTCGACGTGGAAAGATTCGAACGCTCCGGCTGGAAAACCCCGCTGTGAGCGCTTTAATCGGCCTGATCCTGGGTCTGATTTCCGCCTTCCTCGGCATCGGGGGCGGACCGATAAATCTCGCCGTACTCAGTTACTTCTATTCCATGGACACGAAGACGGCTGCCGCAAACTCCCTGCTCATCATCCTCCTTTCCCAGCTTGCTTCCCTGATACAGACGTTGGCCACGGCCTCTGTGCCGGAGTTTAATACGCTGTACCTCTTTGCGATGGTTGCCGGCGGTGTGTTCGGTGGCTTTTTGGGGCAGACGGTCAACAAAAAACTGGACGAAAAGCAGGTCGGCCGACTGTTTGACCTGTTGCTTCTCGCGGTAACGGGTGTCTGTTTATTCAACGCCGTGCGTTTTGGGCTGGCGCTTTGAGACAGCGCCTTCACCCGGATTAGGTTAAGCATTGCAGGGAAAGACGCTCGGCATTTGCACGGCCGTTTATGAAAAGACAAGAGCCCCGTTGTTCACTTTACGAACAACGGGGCTCTTGTAACGTCGTGGAGCGGGCTTATACAGCCTGTGCGGGTTTCTTCCGCACCGCGCGCCAGGCTATGACTACAGCGAGGGGCAGGCAGAGGCAGATAGAAAGCAGCGCATACTGATAGCCCAGCGCTACAATCAGGCTGCTGATTAAAACCGGCCCGATAAAGGAGGACAGAGAGACAGCCAAAACCACAATAGCCGAGGCGGAGGCCGTGCGCTCAGGGAAGGCGTCGCAGCAGAGCAGAACCAGCGAGGGCACAGAGGCGCCCTGCAAAAGGCCGGCAACGGCTATGAAGGCGATCATCACTGGTTCGGTTCGTGCGTAAAGGAAGCAGAGGGCGAAAACGCCGGCAGAGCTCAGCACGGTGCCGAGGAAAAAGCGCTCGACCGTCATGAATTTGAAGATGATGGGGGAGAGCAAACGCATAATCAGTGCGCCTGCGAAATACACCGTCAGGATCACACCAGAAAGTCTACTTTGGAAGTGGAGTTGTTCTGTGCAGTAGCCTGGCAGCCAGGCCGACATGCCGTTCTGAAAAATCAGAAGAAAGACGCCGGAAAGTAAAAACAGCCAGGCCTGCGGGTTTTTAAAGACCTCTGCGGGATTGCTCTTGGCACGCTCGCGCATCTCCGTCATATCCGCATAGGGTGTGTCGGGCAGTGCACGCCTGCTAATGACGAGCAGAGGCAGACCGATCAGAAGCGCTGCGGCGCCCAGCCAGCGATAGGGCAGGGCGAAGCTCGCCGTCGCGGACGGATCTGTGATGGCGGACACCAGGTTCGGTGCCAGCATGGCTCCCGTCACGTACATGGTGTGCACGAAGGGCAAGACGGTGTTTTTGCGCGCAGGATAGATGTCCGCTATAACGCCATTCATGAGAAGGTCGATCATTATGAACCCGCAGCCCGCGACAAGGGCAAAAAACAACATCAAGGCGTAGCCGCCGCCGGGTTGGATATAGTGCGTCATCGTGCCTGTCAGCAGGGAGGCGATGCCCATAAGGATCAGCCCCAGCGTGATGCCGCGCAGCTTGTTGAAGCGCTCGCCATAGAGGGCAAGGAAGATCGAGACCGCAATGCAGCCGATGGCCTGCACGGTTAAAATTGTGCCGAGCTGCGTTTTGTCGATGCCAAAAAAGGCCATCGTCACCTGTCCGTTGGCCCCGAACATATTAAAATATGCGCCGTAAACCAGAAAGACCGCGAAGAGCATTATGATCAGGGCCAGAAGACGCCCGCTAAGCTTTTGTTTCATCGATTTGACTCCGTTTCCCGTTTCTAGCGCGGACATGCCTATGATACATGTGAAAAGAATGTCCGTCAATGAAAACCGGCATATGCCTGAGGCGATATGCCGGTTTCAAAAGCTAATTGTAATGCGCTTTAGCCGAAGAGTACGTTGTTGAAAATGGTCTCCAGATATTCCTGTCGGCCACTTTCGACCTTGATCTCAGTCAGGCCCATGGCGTAGTCCGAGAGCGCTTCCAAGGAGGTGGTGCCGTCGACAATGGCCTTACCGATGCCGCTTTTATAGCTGCTGTAGCGGTCTTCGACAAATGTGTCGATGCGGCCGTCCTCCACAATCTTGGCTGCTGCGCGTAGGCCGAGGGCGAAGGCGTCCATACCAGAGATATAGGCCAGAAGAATGTCCTCTAGCGTGTTGGAGGGGCGACGAGTCTTTGCGTCAAAGTTCAGGCCGCCGTTTACGAAGCCGCCGGCCTTTAGCACCTCGAGCATGCAGAGGGTGGTATCATAGACGTTGGTGGGGAACTGGTCGGTATCCCAGCCGAGGAGCATGTCTCCCTGGTTTGCGTCGATGGAGCCGAAGGCGTCGTTGACGAAGGCTGTGCGCAGCTCGTGCTGGAAGGTATGACCCGCGAGAGTGGCGTGGTTGGCCTCAATGTTGAGCTTAAAGTCGCCTGTCAAATTGTATTTGCGCAGGAAGTTCATGCAGGTAGCGGCATCAAAGTCGTACTGGTGCTTTGTCGGCTCCTTCGGCTTCGGTTCGATATAGAAATCGCCCGTAAAGCCGTTTTTGCGGCCATAGTCGCGTGCCATGGTCAAGAAACGAGCGAGGTTGTCCAATTCCAGTCCCATGTCCGTGTTGAGCAAGGTCTCGTAGCCCTCGCGGCCGCCCCAGAACACATAGCCCATGCCGCCGAGCTTGATGGTTGCGTCGATGCAGGCCTTGACCTTTGCTGCTGCGACAGCGAACACATCTGCGTTAGGGGAAGTGGAGGCGCCGGCCATGAATTTTTTGTCGCCGAAGTTGTTGGCTGTTGCCCAGAGCAGCTTCTTGTTGTGCTTTTTCTGCAGATCATAGAGATAGTCGACCATGATCTGAAAGTTTTCAATGCTCTCCTTGACGGTTGCGCCCTCAGGGGCGATGTCCGCATCGTGGAAGCAGTAATACTCAATGCCAAGCTTATCCATCAGTTCAAAGGCAAAGTCTGCCTTGGCCTTGAAGACGGCCATCGGCTCTGTCTGACCGAATTTTTTGTCCATGGAGGGGCCGCCGAACATGTCTACGCCCTCGGCGTCGATGGTGTGCCAGTAGCTCAGGGCGAATTTCAGGTGATCCTTCATCGATTTCCCGGCGATGACTTCGTCCGGGTTGTAATACTTGAATGCAAAGGGCTCGCGGCTGTCACGGCCTTCGTATACGATTTGCGTGATTTCGTTGTAGGCTTTCATAGTACGCATCTCCTTGTTTTATAGTCTCGTCTGAATTTCAGACGGCTTTGGGCTTGCGGATTTTTTCGCGGATGGCGGGAACGACAATCTGCATAAAGACAGCGATCAGCAGGATCGAGCCCTTGATCGTGTCGTTGATCAGCGCGTCGAAGCCCAGGGATGCGATGATCTTGTCGATGATGGTATAGCTCATGGCGCCGAAGAGCACGCCCAGCAGGCGGCCCTTGCCGCCGCTCATGCTGACGCCGCCAATGACAACAGCGGCGATGGCATACATCTCGTAGCTCTTGCCGATGGTGGCGGGGTCTACCGAACCGTTCATGGCCAGCCACAGGAAGGAGCTGAGTCCACAGAGCAGGCCGGTGATGACGAAAACCAGCACGCGGGTCCACTGCACGTTGATGCCGGCGAGTTGTGCCGCCCTCTCGTTGGAGCCAACCGCATACACGGTTTTGCCAAACTTGGTCATCGTAGAGACATAGACCATAATGGCGGTAACGGCAATCAGAGCAATGCCAACCACCGGAATCGTCGCGAGTTTTGCCTGTCCGAAGCCGTAAATGGCGTCATAGCTAGAGAGCGTGCCGTCCATGTTGTAAATTGAAAGTCCCATCGTTCGAAGATAGTATTGTGCAATTGAGCGGTATATTAACATGGTCGACAATGTGACGATGAAGGCCGGCATTTTGGCCACACCTACAAAAATGCCGTTGATCAGGCCGCAGAAGATGCCTGCGCCCAGCGCAACAACCAAGGTGATCACCGGGCTGTTGGTAGCGTTGAAGGTCACAACGGAGAGGCCACCGATCAGCGAAAGCATAGATCCGACGGAAAGGTCAATGCCGCCGGTGATAATGACAAGTCCCATGCCGAAG
>CAYRIA010000037.1:12304-14539 GCA_964424175.1 uncultured Oscillospiraceae bacterium
AGCACACCTACGACTGCGGAATGACGGAGAATGTTCATCACTCCGCTCCAGGTCGTCGCGCCATGGTTGATCATCAAGAACACAAAGAAAATGATGAGAAAAATCAGGACGAAGCTGTAGCTTCCGAGGGTCTTGGCAAACGAGCCGCCGATTTTCGGCTTGATTTTTGTTTCATTCATGAGAATA
Source organism: uncultured Oscillospiraceae bacterium (assembly GCA_964424175.1). Taxonomy (GTDB): domain Bacteria; phylum Bacillota; class Clostridia; order Oscillospirales; family Oscillospiraceae; genus UBA2658. The sequence continues at coordinate 12,491 of CAYRIA010000037.1, forward strand.
GGCCACCTCCGAAGAATTGATTGCGTTTGTCGCCCAGAGCATAACGTTCTCCTCTGAAATTTCCGCGCGCTGCAGTATGGTCTGCACCTTGCCGTGGTAAAGGACCACGCAGCGGTCCGCGACCTGCTGAAGCTCTGGGATTTCGAGGGTGTTGATGAGGATGGTCTTGCCGTCCTTAGCCAGCTGATTGATCAGCCGGTAGATTTCGGCTTTGGCGCCGACGTCGATGCCTTGGGTGGGATTATCCATCAGCAGGATGTCGGCGCGGGTGTTCAGCCAGCGGGCCAGAATCACCTTTTGCTGGTTACCACCGGACAGCGAGGTGATCATGTCCTCTGGTGAATTGAGCTTGATGTTGAGCGCTTCACGCAGCCTGGAAAACCTGCCCTTCTCCCGGCGCTTGGAGATGTGCTGTCGCCGGGCGGAAAGTGTGTGCTCGGAGACATAACAGCTCTCAAGCAGGCAAAAGTCGGGAATGACCGAATTCTCCTTGCGGTTGGCGGGGATCATGGAGATTCCGCTGCACATGGCCTTGTGGATGCTGTGTGCAAAGGCCGTTTTTCCACGGATCTTTAGGGTTCCGCCGGTAATCGGCAGTACACCGAAGATGGTTTCCAGCATTTCGCTCACTCCGGAGCCGACAAGGCCGGTGAAGCCGACCACCTCGCCCTTGAAGACCGTGAGATCGACAGCGGAAAACCCGTTCCCTGAGAGACCCTGAAGTTCCAGCACCGGTTCGCCCAATGCACGGGTTTCATAGGCATCTTCGTCGGAATATTTGCTGCCGACCATCATCCGCGTCACGTCCTGTGGAGTAGTGTCGGAAATGTCGCCAGTATGAATAAACTCACCGTTGCGCAGAACCGTGTAGCGGTCTGCGATGGTGAAGATTTCTGTCATCTTGTGAGAAATGAAGATAAAGGATTTGCCCTGCGCCTTCAAGCGACGGATCAGCTCGAAAAGGTGGGCAATCTCCGCGCTGTTGAGAGCTGTCGTCGGCTCGTCCAGAATGAAGAGCGCCGCGTTGGCATAGAGGGCCTTGGCAATTTCTAGCAGCTGCTTTTTGCCCGTTTCCAGCTCCGAAACTATGGCCTTGGGGTCGATGTCGACACCAAGATTGTCAAAAAGCTCCGCAGTTTTGGCAATCATGGCCCGCTTGTCCAGCAGTCCGAATTTGTAGGTCAGTTCCTTGCGAAGAAAGATATTCTCATAGACCTTTAGGTTGTTGAACAGGTTCAACTCCTGATGGACGAAGGCAATGCCCGCCGCTTCGGAGGACTTGACCGTCGTGTGTTCGAGCTTTTCTCCGTTGAAGACGACCGTGCCGCCATCCCGGGTGTAAACGCCCGCCAAAATATTCATCAGCGTGGATTTTCCCGCCCCGTTTTCGCCCAGCAGCGCGTGAACCTCGCCCGGCCTGACGCTGAAATCAACATGCTGCAGGACGGGTACGCCGAAAAATGATTTGGAAATGTCGGTCATTTTTAGCATTTCCATGGTCCGTTTTCCTCCTGACGGATTTTCTCAATGCCCGCGGGAGCATTGGCCCCCGCGGGCACGTCTTGCTGGATTGTGCTTACTTGGAAACGGCGTCGCCGAAGCCCTGGAAGTCATTGACATTGGTGGCGTCAACAACGGAAACGGGGACAACGTGATCCTGCGCAACGGTCTTGCCGTCGAGGTGGTCGACCATATCCTGAATGGCGATTTTGATCATGCCGGGGTCATAGGTCACGGAGAACAGGTCGCCCAGCTTTGCAACTTCGGCGCTGTAGTCCTTCTGGTGGATGCCCTTAAGTACACTATAGATCTCATTGAGGCCGGAGGAGGTTCCCAGTTTAACGCCGGCGTTGAGGAAGGCGTCCTTCTTGGATTCATCGATGTCGGAGCTCTTAAGCGCCTCAAGGATGCCCATTGCAATTTCGTCGTCGTGGGTGAAGATCCACTTGGTGGCGATGATCTCGTCAATGGTGGAGGTTTCCAACCACTCGGTGAAGAGCTTTTTGCCCTCGCTGCGGCTCCAGCCGGTATAGGCGGTGGACTTGATGG
>CAYRIA010000038.1:0-10645 GCA_964424175.1 uncultured Oscillospiraceae bacterium
CATAGGCCATAAAGGGAATTTCACTCATCAGACGTGCGATAACCGCCTCGTAAATATCGCCGATGACGCTCCAGTTTCCAGAAATTTCGCAGGTGTCCGCGACCACGCCCATCGCATGGTATTTGCCCATGTCCATCTCGGCGCAAACATTGTTGCGGGTTACAAGCCAGGACTGGACGGGCTTTTCTCCAAGGTCAGTGGCGGCATATTTCTCCGCATAGGCGGCGATGGCGGCACCAGTGGCTTCTGCAATGGTGCGGGGGCCATCCGCGATAAAGAGGATGATCGCCTGCCCCTCGGGAACAAGGTCGGACAGATGCAGCACCAGCTCCACCTCCGCCGCGTCGTGGAGGCGGACAACGGCGGGCTTATAGCCGTCCGCCATGAGCTCTTGCAGTAAGTCCAGACCGGTTTTCATATCCTTGATCGCATAGGCGCGCATCCAACGTTCGCTAGGGCGGTATTTAAAGATTTTCAAAGTTATCTCGGTAATAAAGCCGAGCATGCCCTCGCTGCCGATGAACAGATGGCGCAGGTCAGGGCCGCAGCTTCGGCGGGGCACGTTTTTGATACGGACAATCTCACCGTCCGCCAGAACGGCCTCCAGACCCACAACCAGATCCTCAATACCGCCGTAGAGCGTAGAAAATTGCCCGATGCTGCGGGTGGCGAGCAGGCCACCCAGCTGCGCCATGGGCAGGGATTGGGGGAAGTGGCCGGTGCTGTAGCCCTTTTCATTCAGGGTGTTTTCAAGATATTCCAGTGGTGTTCCGCAGCGGACGGTAACGGTCATGCTGCGCTCGTCCATGTCCAGAATGCCGCTCATTGCACTGCCGTCTAAAATCACGCCGCCCTCAAGCGGCTCGATGCTCTGGGTTACGCTGGAGCCGCCGGTTCTGGGCACTGTGTCAATCCGGTTCTCGTTCAGAAAGCGCAGAACACGGGACACTTCCTCGGTGCTCCCGGGCTTGACCACGCAGGCCGCCCGGGGAACGGAATTTATGCCGTCCGCACGCTGATAGATGCGAAAGCCGATGTAGTCTTTCGCAGCATCCAGTACGGCCTGTTCATCTGAAAAGACCTTTTCCGCTCCAAGAATCTCAGAAAGACCCTTGACAATCGCCTCTTTGTTCATCCGTTTGCCTCCTTTAGTTTCATCGAGCGGGAGGTGACGATATCGACGCCCGTACCGCATATATTGTGAATCAGCACCTCACCGCAGCGAACGGGTGCCTTGACCTGTGTTTGATAGACCTCTGCAAGACAATCCCGGAGCTTCGCCTTGGGAACCTCGTCGGTGGAAATCACCGAGAGCCGGGGCAGGGTACCGCCCCTAATGGCGATGGTACTGGTCAGCATCCGCATGGGGTTCGTAAATTCGTTTATACCGTGCTCAAGCCCGCGCTTGCAGGTGTTGCCGGTGACGGTGATTTCGCCGCCGTCATCGGACACCGTGAGGCGGCAGCTGCTCGGGCAGACTGTGCACACAAAGTCCTTTGTCATTGTTTCGCCTCCTCATTTCGAACGGAAACGGTCAGGCTTCCGGCAGGCCGGCTGTCGAGCTTAAACCTGAGCATCTCAGGCGGGGCGATGAAGCGGCAGGTTTTTTCGAGCACCGTTGCTTCCTCTCCCGCACAGCACAGCAGCGCCTTCTTTGCCGGGCTTTTCACCCGCATGAAGAAGGTGGCTGCACCGCTATCCGGCCGCAGGCACTGGGGCACCACGAAATTGACATTCTCCGCCGTCTGCACAGGCTTCAGCTCCGCCTTTGCATCCAGGCGTCCCACAAGGAAGTCCATTGCGCCCTGCGCCGCAATTTCGCCGCTTTCGGAAACATAATCTACCAGGTCAAAAACCACCGCGACGTTGCCCGCGGCAAAAATTCCGGGGACGCTGGTCATAAAGGCGCTGTCGATCACCGGCCCCTTGGTGCGGGGGTCTAGCTCCACGCCCGCGCCGCGGCTCAGCTCGTTTTCGGGGATCAGGCCAACCGCTAAAACCAGAAGGTCGCAAGAAATAGTCTCTTCGGTACCGGGGAGGGGGCGCATCTTTTCGTCAACTTTGGCAACCGTCACGGCCTCCACACGGTTTTTGCCATGCACCTGCGTGACCGTGGTCGCAAGATGCAGGGGGATGCCGTAATCGTCCAGGCATTGGACGATGTTGCGGGTCAGGCCGCCGGGGCTCTGCATCACCTCATAGACCGCCTCGACCTTGATGCCCTCCAGCGTCATGCGCCGGGCCATAATCAGGCCGATATCGCCGGAGCCTAAAATCACGGCCTTTGTTCCGGGCAGATAGCCCTCCATGTTGATATAGCGCTGAACAGCGCCCGCCGTAAGTACGCCCACCGGCCGCTCGCCGTAGATAAAGACCTGGCTTGCCGTGCGCTCTCTGCAGCCCATGGCCAGGATGACAGCTCCGGCCTGAATCTCCAGCATGCCCTCAGCCTTGTTGCAGGCATAGATCACACGCTCGGGGGTGACTTCAAGCGCCATGGTGTCGGTCTTAACATCGATGCCGCCCTTTTCCACTTCGTCAATAAAGGCCTGAGCGTATTGGTTTCCGCTCATGCGCTGACCAAAGCGGTGGAGGCCGAAGCCGTCGTGGATGCATTGCTGCAAAATGCCGCCCAACTCCATGTCACGCTCCAAAAGCAAGATACGCTCAGCACCCAGCTCCTTTGCCTTTAGGGCCGCGGCAAGGCCGGCGGGACCGCCGCCGATGATCACAATGTCATAGCTTAGCCGCCTCATAAGCTCTCTCCCTCCCCGGTTCGGTTGCTTTTCACGAGGATGCTGCTGCCCTCGCCCTTTAGGCTCACACAGCACCATTCCTCTCCGCGTTCCCGGGCCAGAATTTCCAGCACGCGAGGCTGGCAGAAGCCGCCCTGGCACCGGCCCATGCCCGCCCTCGTGCGGCGCTTGACAGCGTCAATCGAAGCGGGAGGAACCTCAGAATGTATGGCGTCGATGATCTCGCCCTCGGTAATGCTCTCGCAGCGGCAGACCATCTTACCGTAGGCGGGATTTTTCTGGATCAGGGCGTCCTGCTCCTTCCGGCTGAGATTGCGGAATTCCGGCTTTGCCACGCGCGTGGGCTGCCAGTCCGCCTTTTTCTCTAGGGAGACGCCGTCCTTTGCGGCGGCCTCTGTGAGAATCCCCTCCACCATCTTTGCTATGGCCGGTGCTGCGGCAAGTCCCGGGGACTGGATGGCGGCCACATTGATGAAGCCTGCCGTTACGGGAGAGGCTTCGATCACGAAGTCCTCCTTATAATCTGCCGGGCGGTTGCCCGCGAAGAAGCGAATTATATCGCCGTAGCCGATGTTCTCGTCGCCACGACCCATGGCATAGGCGAGCTCCTCCGGCGTGGTACTCAAATCCTCTTTATCAGGAATCTCCAGCGCGGAGGGACCCATTAGGATGTTGCCCTCCGGCGTACGGCACATACCGCCGCCCTTGGTGTTGTTCTTCTTCAAAGCGCGCTTAACGTCATCCATGGTAATGTGCCCGCAAATACTCTCATATTCGGGGCGCTTGGCCTTATCCAGAATGGCGATCACACCGCGGCGGGGATGGATGGTAAAGCACTCGTCCCCAGCCATTGCGGAAATGTCGTCGGCATAGAGGCCTGCACAGTTAATCACATATTTCGCCTTAATGATTCCCTGATTGGTCACAGCGCCCTGCACCCGACCGTTTTCACGCAGAATACCGGCAACGGTGCAGTGAAAGCGGAACTTCACGCCATTTTGCGCGGCATTCTCCGCCAGCGCTACCGCTACCTGATAAGGCTCCACAATCCCCATGGTGGGCAACCAGAGGGCAAGCTGCACCTTTTCTCCGAGGCCGTTCTTGACCAGGCCGGGCTCAAGAGCGCAGGCGCGCTTTCTGTCGACCAATTCAGCGCCCTCCACACCGTTTTTCACAGCTTTTTTATAGGCGAGGTGTAGAAAGGGCTTCAAAAGTGGCTGGGTTACAATTCCCATGGCCCCACAGCGCCGGAGAGTAAAGCTTAGCTCCTCAGCCCAGCGGGTATAGAGTCTATTGCCCTCCACGTTTAAGCGAACTTTCAGGGTACCGCTTTTTTCCGCATGTCCGGGATGAATGTTCCCGTTATTCGCCTTGGTAACGCCGGTGGCGACATCGTCGCCCATCTCGGCAACGGCGACCTTGAGCGCATATTTGGAAAGCTCCCGGGCAATGCCGCAGCCGGTGATCCCGCCGCCGATAATGAGCACATCCACCTCATCAACGACACCCGCCTGCTCGCCTGCTGCGCGGAAGGCGCTGTAATCCTTTTGCGGCGCCGCCTTTCCTCCCGCCGTGAGCTTGTTGACAACGTTTTTTACATTTTTCTGCTTTGCTGCGATGTGCCCGGCTTCCACCACCTGCGCCCAGTCTTTGCAATCGCCCCTGAGCGTGACAATTCCGCGGGCGTTAACAGAAACCTCTACCATTACCTCCGGCAGCTTTTTTTTGATTGCTTTTTTGATTGCCTTGCCTGACATCAATACACCTTCCTTGTTGTTAAAAAAACTGCGGTGCCATCTGCTGGTCGATCACCTTTTTTTGAATATAAGCTACAAGCTCCCCACCTAAATACGAGCGGAGAATGCCTGCCATGCCGTAGTTTTTCTTGCTAACCAAAACCACCGGCATTTGCATATCCCTCGTATAGTCAGCGGGGATTGGCACGACGCTCTTGTTTTCCGGGCTAATCGTTTGAAAAATCTGCATCGCTGTGCCAAGCAGCCCACTGCGATAAACGCTGTCGTCCCGCATGACAACACAGTCCACCTGACCAGAAATAAAGGCCTGTCTGGAGGGAATAAAGGGCATCTCCACAAGGCAGACCTTCTTACCCGAAACGAGGGCTTGGGTCAGCCGCCACTGGTCCTGGCTTGAGGGATCCACCGCTACGGTCATTCCGTCCTGAATTTCTGTCAGGCCCGGCCTGTTCAGATAGAGCATATAGGGCGGGGAGTATTCACAGTCCAGAAGGGGAAAGGCCTCTTCCACCTCAGGATGTTGCTCGATATAATCCTGTGACGTAGACCGCGTCACCAGCACAAAGTCGTAAACTTGGCGGCAAAGGGCATTGGCCCTGTTTTTGCCACCCTGCACAAAGGCAAAAGTGAAGGGCACGTTGCAACGGTTCATGGCCTGGCAAATACCCGTTGCAAGGCCTGCAAGATGCATATTCAGCGGCGTGGGCATGGAGCCTGTCAAAAACTGCAGGTCGGCATTCTGTAATAGCAGCTCATCGCTTTTTGCCGCAAGATAACTGCCCTGCTTACCGCGCTTGCTTAGCGAAACAGCCCCGTTTGCCTCCAGACTTGCCAACGCGTTTTGCACCACCCCGCGTGAGCAGTCAAAGATTTCGCAATAGTCCTTAACTGTCGGCAGGCGGCTGTCCAGGGGCGCGCTAATCATCAGCCGAGCAATGCCGGACGTGACAAGCCAGTCTTTTTTGTATTTAGAATCGTGCATAATGCCCCTTTCTTAAGTACAAAAATTTGTATTTACAACAGTATACTCTGGGAATAATGAATTGTCTATACGCGTATTTGACATTTTAGTTTGTGACTATAAACAAAATATTTGAAAAGTATTTGAGCGATACTATAAAACTTGCATTCCTCTATTGCTTTTTATGTATAAAATATCGTACTATTCAACATACAGGGTAAAGGGAGGAAAGACAAATGAACGACAATCCTTTAGTTTTGACATTTGATGTGGGAACACAGAGCGCGCGGGCCATGCTGGTGGATAGGCACGGCAATGTGCTCGGGCAGACACAACAGAGTTATGAAAAGGCTTATTTTTCCCCAAACCCGGGCTGGGCCGAGCAGGATGCGGACATGTATTGGAAGCTCATAGCGGAGCTAAGTCTTCAACTCAAGGCGGACTTTGAGGCCCAGTGGTCAACGATTATCGCCGTCACCTGCACCTGCATCCGTGCGACGACAATCTGCCTTGACAAAAACGGGCGGCCGCTACGCCCAGCCATTATCTGGCTGGACAAGCGAACCAACACAAAGCTCCCGCCCTTCCCTCCAAAGAACAGGCTGGCCTTTCGGCTGGCGGGAGTTCTGAAGCCGGTGGAAGCGATCCGCAGTAACCTGGCCTGTAACTGGATCAAGACAAATCAGCCTGAAATTTGGGCAAAAACCGATAAATTTGTTCTGCTATCCGCTTACCTTAACCTGCAATTTTGTGGCAGGCTGGCGGACTCGACAGCCAGCACCGTCAGCGTTTTGCCCTATAACACCAAAACCGGAGCCTGGTTACCCAAAAACGATATTCGCCGTTGCGTTTATCTCATGGAGGACGACAAGCTCTATGAACTGGTGAGGCCCGGTGAGGTGATTGGACGGATCACAAAAGACGCCGCTGAAGAGACCGGCATCCCAGAAGGAACCCCCTATGTGGTCACCGGAGCGGACAAGGCTTGCGAAACCCTTGCACTCTCCGGAACGGACCGAGAAAGCGCCGCCTTGAGCTTCGGTACCACAGCTACTATCGAGGTTTCAACAGACCATTACTTCAGTCCTCTGGCGCTAATCCCGCCCTTCCGCTCCATCACGGGCGGCTATCTGCCTGAGGTGGAGACCTTCCGCGGTTATTGGCTGATTTCTTGGTTTAAGCAGGAATTTGCGGCAAAGGAAGTCATCGAGGCAGAGAACATGTGTTGCTCTGCAGAGGAGCTGCTTAACAAGCGGCTAAAGGATGTCCCGCCGGGCTGCGAGGGTCTGATTATGCAGCCAACCTTTACCCCTGACTCAAAAACTCCGGATGCCAAGGGTGCCGTCATCGGATTTTCCGACGTACACACCCGCATTCACCTTTACCGTTCAATCATCGAGGGCATCAACTTTAGTATGATTGAGGGCTTACACCTGATCGAAAAAAAGGGTAAACTGAAAATCAATAAGCTTTATGTCACAGGCGGGGGCAGCCGCAGCGCGGAGATCTGCCAAATCACCGCAAATATGTTTGGTCTCCCGGTTTACCGCACACAAACGCACGAGGTTTGCGGTGTGGGCAGCTCTATGGTCGCCTTTGTGTCCCTCGGGATCTATTCTGACTTCGAAGCCGCCACAAAGGGCATGATCCACATCCGGGATGTGTTTTATCCAGACACCGCAGAGCACAAGATTTACCGTCGGCTATACCAAGAAGTCTACTGTAAGATTTTTGACAACCTTCTCCCCCTTTACGAGAAGATCAACCGGATTATGAAGCGCTTAGACTAATAGCAACCCAACCATGAATGCATCCGCAAATACTCAAAAAATGCTCAGGCCGGAGTACAGAAAACTGTACTCCGGCCTCGGCCTGACGAAGGCCTTTTCCCCTTATTCATAGACAGAACCCGGCTTACAGGCTTACTCGTCAATAGTGAAAAACCGCGGACTGTTGTCCGCGGTTTTTTGGCCTACACCGTATTAATCGCCCTTATATTTTTTCCTCGTTGCAATGCCGCCCCGGATATGACGCTGCGCCTTGTTGAATTCGAGCAGCTCTTTGACTTCATTATATAAAGCTCTGTTTGCGTACAGCAATCGTTCGGTAAGATCCTTGTGCACCGTGGATTTGGAGACGCCGAAGCGTTTTGCAGTGGCGCGGACGGTGGACTTGTTTTCTATAATGTAATTTGCCAGCTCGCAGGCTCTTTCCTCTATGTTCTCCCTCAAAAAACATCCCTCCCGGAAAATTTGCTTCCGTATCACATCCTATGTGAAAAGGGCTGTCCGTTATGCCAGTTTCTGTGCAGGAGCGCCACTTGAGTTTCAAAAGAAGGTCTTGTGACAAAAAATGGCCGTAACGAAGGAGAATTTCTTTTAGACGATCCTCCTTCGAGGTGTTTTTTGACTCAGCAACGCAGGCCAAGAGTTGGAATCGAATGCACGGGAGATCTATCTATATGACAAATATATAAATAAAAATGACATCAATATGACGGTTATTCTTATATGTGTTACAGGTAATAGAAGGAGGGGACGATAGGGGAAAAACTTGCATCTCAAATCCGCTTCGGCAACAAAGGACATGTCGCAAAAATAGGTAATTTTCGCATCCTACCCCACTATTGCTTGTTCTGCCTGTACATCTTTCTACGTCCGCGTCTGGAAGATTTCCCGGGTGATTAAAAAACCCCGCGGGACGAGCCAAGCTCTGTCCCGCGGATAGTTTTTATTCGACGGTAATCACAGAAACTGGGCAACCGTCTTGTGCTTCGACCGCCGTGTCGGCAACTGACGCGGGTACTTCGTCCACTATGACCTGCGCCAGCCCATCATCTGCCATTTCAAACACCTCTGGGCAGGTTTCGGCACACAAACCGCAGGAGATGCAGCCGCCTCTGTCAATTTTTGCTTTCATCTTGATATGCCTCCTTTTCATTTGCCGCTTTCTCAGCAATTCTATAGTATAACACCGAATCCAAGAAAACAATAATAAGCTCAAGCGAACCCGGAGTATTTGAAAGAATATTTATTGAAAATTTGACAAATCTTCTTTTTGGGATATGATGGACTTTAGCGCAATATACGCATGACATTTTTAAGGAGACAGATAGACTTGCAGATCAAAGTTTCGGACAGACTCACTCTGACCTTGTCGGAGCAGGGCTTTAAATATTCAAATTGGTTGCACATCAACGACGACGTTCGGGCGGTTGTCGAGACTGGGCTTGACCGGGAAGGCCTGCTGGGGCTTGACCCGGAGCGAATTGATCTCGTCGTCAACAGCCATCACCATCTGGACCACATTCGGGGCAACGGTCTGTTTTCAAACGCGCAGGTGATGATCCACTCACTGGAGGCGGATATTCTGAGCGACGAGGCAAAAAGCTACTATGCCAACTCGCTTGACCTCTGGGATGCTCTGATGCCCGGGGAGAGCGTTGACGAGGCTAACGCAGAGATTAATTTTGGAGAGGAAGTCGTTCAGCCCTCGCCCTTTGCAACAGGGCAACAGCTCTTGCCGCTGGAGGATGGGCAGCTTTTGGACTTTGGTCATGTCCGCGCCGAGGTTCTGCATACGCCCGGGCACTCAGCCGGGCACTGCTGCTTATGGTTTCCGGAGGAGGGCTTGTTGTATAGCGCAGATATCTGCCTGACTAAGGTCGGCCCTTGGTATGGAGAGCATCTGGCAGATCCCGCAGCGCTGATGCGCTCGATTGACCGTATTATCGCGCTTAATCCGGAGCGTGTGGTTTCCGCCCATATTCACGAAGTTGTCGACGACCCTGTGTCCTGTCTGCAGGAATTCAAGGGGCGTATCCTCAAACGGGAGGAACGCGTTTATCAGCAGCTCCGTGAGCGCCCCGCAGATATCCACACGCTTGCTGACGCAAAGCTCATCTATCGCGCGCATCCGACACGCTTCGTCCTTTTCTGGGAAAAGCTCATGCTTCTCAAGCACCTTGAGAGCCTGCAAAATCGGGGGCTGATTCGCGAGGAAAACGGCGTCTACTTTAGGGCATAGTCCTCAAGGGGCAATAGAAGGCGAATCCTCGGTGCCTCTGCGCTGGTGTCGCGCTATGAACAATGAAAAAAGCATACGGCGTATACCGTTTCTCGGTATCCGCCGTATTATTATGTAAACCATTACAGGCAATTTAGAATTGACGTGCGAGCGGCGAAACTGCGGCGGTTGTCGCGGTAGAGATTTTTATAGGCTGCGAAGCCCGTGTCGTAAAGCTTGCGATTTTTTGCCTGCGGGATGTATTCGCTGTCTGCACGGATGAGCCGTTCCGCATCACAGACACAAGTGAAAAGCCCTAGTCCGACGGCAGCGGTAAGTGCCGCGCCGACCGCGCCGACGTTCTGGGGATTCTCCACAGTCTCAACCTTGTGGTCAAGAATGTCGGCGAGGATCTGGCAGGTGACGGGGGAAAGAGCTCCGCCGCCGACAAAACGGATGACCTCTGAGGCGGGAGTCTTTTTCTCCTGCGCTTCAAGCATCCAGCGCATATGGTAGCAAATGCCCTCAAGTACGGCGCGGATCATGTGGGTCTTGCCAGTGTCTAGGCCGATGTTGATGAACATGCCGCGGGCACCGGGGTCTTCAAAGGGGCAGCGGTTGCCATGTAGCCAGGGGGCAAAGATCACACCGCTACTTCCCGCAGGTATTCCGGAGACGACAAACATCATATAGTCGTAAAGACTCTTGTAAATGGCCTCGTGTGAGTCCGATACATGTTTCTTTTCCAGATAGATGCCAATTTCATCTAGCGCGAGATGATCCTTAACCCATTCAAGACACTTTCCGGCCGTTTCCAGCTCTGCGAAGTAGTTGTAGTACCCGGGGTTAGCGCCGACGACGGCAGCGATTTTGGCGGAAAGGTCCACCATTGGGCGGTCGACGACCGTCGAAACCCAACCGGACGTGCCACAGTAAATGTGTGTGGCGCCCAGTGCCGTCGCCCCCGCACCAACACCGACAAGAGAAGCGTCCCCACCGCCGCCGAAAACAGGCGTTCCGGCTTGCAGCCCCAGCTCTTTGGCTGCCCTTTCGGTCAGGCCGCCGGGGCTCTCCGTGGAAGTAATCAGTCTTGGAAGGTGCTCATAGCGTACCCCCAGCATCGCGCACATGGTTCGGCTGATAACGCCACGGCCCTTCCTGATGTC
>CAYRIA010000038.1:10745-14511 GCA_964424175.1 uncultured Oscillospiraceae bacterium
CCGGCGAGACCGGCCTTCAACTCTGCGACAGCTCTCTGATCCATATAGCTCATCGCACGACGCACAGGTGCGCCGTTTTCATCAACCAGCACAAGTCCCTGCATCTGAGTGCAGAATGCAAGCCCGGAAACGGCCTCCCCTTGGATGCCGGAAGCGTCAAGAGTGCGCCTAGTCGTCTCACAGATCGCCTGCCACCAGTCCTCCGGTTCCTGCTCCGCGCCGCCACAGGGCAACACAAAAAGGGGGTAGTTTCCGCTTGCAGAGGCAAGGAGGCGCAGCTCCGCACCGATCGCATACAGGCAAGTCTTGACTGAGGTCGTACCTATGTCGTAGGCTAAAACGTATGCACCGTCTGTCAAATGGAACACCCCCAAGAAGCTAATAATTAGGGTCTATTGCTTTGTGAACGCCGAGCGAATGAACTTCATCATCTGTTCGATGACAAATTCGTCCCGCTGTAGAATGTCGCTGCTGACATAGACCTTGAAACGTTCCATATAGTAATCACAGGTATAGGAAAACTGAAGGCTCATCAGCAAGTTATCAAGTAAAAAGGCAAACATGCGCGCATCGCAGTCAGGACGAATGTCGCCGTTGGCCTTCGCCTTTTCGATCAGCTGCGCGTAAAGTGTCGCAGTGTAGGATTCCAGCCAATCGACCTCCTGAAAAACCAGCACGGGGCTGCCGTGCGAGGTCATCTCATTATAGAGGCGGATGAGCGTAACGTTCTCGCGCGAGTGTGCCTGCACCGTACGCAGCAGCCTTTCAACTTTGTCAAAAACGGCCTCCTCACTCTCAGCGAGGGCAAAAAGCTGCTTTTTCAGCTCAGCTGAACCGTGCTTCACAGTGGTTAGGAAGAGATCTTCCTTGCTATCAAAGTATTTGAAAAGACTACCGACACTGATTTCCGCCGCCTTTGCAATGCGGTTTGTGTTCGCGTGCTCATAACCGAATTCGGCAAACTCTTCGATTGCCGACCGCAGAATCCGCATTTGCTTTTCTTCAGGTATTCGTAGGAATAGCTCTGTCATTTTTCCACCTCTTGCTGTGAGCGACAACTCACTCTCTTTCGATTCTATCAGATACTTATCAAAAATCAAGGACTATTTTTTGACGCGAGCGTAAGACTGGCAAATAATCCTGCTATTAACCAGTGTAATCCCCTAAAACAGGACGATACACAGGATTTTTCATTGACAATTTTAGGGGGCATGCTATACTAAAAGCAAAAGTGAGCAACCGCTCACTATTTAGGTCTTAGACCTTAATGGGAGGAAACGCTATGGACACGCGCTACGCAATATCTCAATACCCGGATGCAGCGAAGATCAGTGCACAGCTTGACGCACTCATCAAGAAGCCTATTCACAGTATAAGCAGGGAAGCGCTCTCGCGTTACGAGAGGGAGTATTTCGACGTAAAATGCGTAAAATCGAGGGAAATGATTGCGCAGGCGCAGGAAATTATCCCAGGCGGCGTTCAGCACAATCTTGCTTTTAACCATCCATTCCCCCTTGTGTTTACGAAGGCCGAGGGCGCATATCTTTATGACCTTGACGGAAACCGCTATTTTGATTTTCTGCAGGCGGGCGGACCGACAGTACTTGGCAGCAATCCTCTCGAGGTGCGGGAAAAGGTTATTGAGCTGCTCAACGACTGCGGGCCGTCCACGGGGCTGTTTCACGAATACGAGTATAAGCTGGCAAAGAAGATTTCAGAGGTAATGCCCTCAGTCGAGATGTTTCGTATGCTTGGCTCGGGCACTGAGGGCTGCATGGCCGCCATTCGTATCGCCCGCCTTGCAACTAAGAAAAAGAACATCCTCAAAATGGGTGGCGCCTACCATGGCTGGAGTGACCAGTTGGCCTATGGCATCCGCATCCCCGGTTCAAAATGGACGCAAGCGCACGGAGTGCCGCACTTCATCTTCAGGGATACACAGGAATTCTTCCCCAATGATCTGAATGATCTGGAGCGCAAGCTGCGCCTCAACCAGCTCAGCGGCGGTACAGCAGCAGTTATGATCGAGCCGGTTGGCCCTGAGAGCGGCACGAGACCGGTAGATAAAGACTTCAACAAGGGTGTGCGAGCGCTCTGCGACAAATACGGAGCGCTGTTGATTTTCGACGAGGTTGTTACGGCCTTCCGTCTTGGCATGTCCGGAGCACAGGGCTATTTCGGTGTCTCACCAGACCTTACGGTGTTCGGCAAGGTCGTCGCCGGCGGCTACCCGGGCGCGGGCGGAGTCGGTGGCAAACACGAATATATGCAATACCTCTGTGCGGGTCTGGGCGGCAAGAGCAAGAAAGCGCTCATCGGCGGCACGATGGCAGCAACGCCGCTAAGCTGCGTAGCGGGCTACTACACCCTCTGCGAGATCGAGCGTAGAAACGCAGCGCAGGTTGCAGGACAGATGGGCGATCGGCTGACCCGTGGTTTGCAGGAACTGATCGATAAGCGCAAACTGCCCTTTGTCGTCTTTAATCAGGGCTCGATCTGTCATCTGGAGACAGTCGGCACCATGCATTTTGCCATCAACTGGTCAAAGCCTTGGACGATTCCCAGCGTGATGAAGGAAACCTCGGTCCGAAAGGCCGAGATGGAGCACATGGGCGCGGGATATATGGCGGAGGGGCTGGTCACGCTGGCCGGAAGCCGTCTGTATACCAGCGCCGCCTACACCGAGGAGATGATCGACGAGGCTCTCGCTGCTTTCGACCGCGTATTTGAGCACATCACCGTTCTGGGCTGAGCCTAAAGGAGCAGGAGATGGATGAGCTTACAGCAAAAAAACTGGTCATTGAGGCAGGGCATTCACTTGTTGAAAAGGGGCTGATTGCGCGCACCTGGGGCAATGTCAGCTGTCGTGTAGACGAGGAAACTTTTGCCGTGACGCCCAGCGGAAAAGCCTATGAGGGCCTGACACCCGACCATATTGTTCTTTGCCGGGTAGCGGATGCCTCGTATACGGGGGATCTTAAGCCCTCCTCAGAGCGCGGCGTTCACGCCCTAATCTACCGCAAGTACCCCGAGGCGGGCTTTGTGATCCACACCCATCAGGTTATGGCTTCGGCGGTGAGCGTACTCCAGGGTGCGGGCATCCCCGGTAGCTTGTCGCCGGATGGGGAGCCGGTTCCCTTCGCGGGCTATGGGCTGCCGAGCACGAAAAAGCTCACCCGAGAGGTCGGCGTGGCCTTTGGAAAAACAAAGGGCAGAGCCGTTATCATGGCGCACCACGGGACGGTTTGCTTTGGCGTTGACGCGGAAGATGCCTTTGAAACAGCGCGCCGGCTCGAGGAAGTGAGCGCAGCCTATATTACCGCCGCTTACGAGAGGGTAAGCGGCCGAAGCTATGGGTCAGAGCGGGATGTCTTTGCCTATTACAGCGCAAAACACAAAGCTACCCTTCCCAAAGCGCCGGGAAAGCTCGGCTCCAGCAGACGTGGTGAAAACGGCTTTATTCTAAAGCTGGACGGTGAGGAAACAACGTATAGTCTCGAGCGGGGATCATATCCGGCCGAGGCCGCAACCCACGCCGCGATTTATCATCGGCGCCCAGACGTCAATGCAATTGTCTGTTCGGAGCACCCTGCCCTTACGGCGGTAGCAGCAGCGGGCGAGACGCTGGTTCCGATGCTCGACGATTTTGCGCAGATCGCCGGAAGACGCATCACCTGTGCCAAGGATGCTGAGCCAGAAAGCGTCGCCCGCGCTCTTGGAAAACGCGCCGGGGTGCTTGTCCCGGGATTAGGCGCGTTCTGCTGCG
>CAYRIA010000039.1:0-14451 GCA_964424175.1 uncultured Oscillospiraceae bacterium
GCGCCGATTTGATGCGCGAGGCGCGCGATGCCCGCCGGGAAAAAGGTAGTTCCGGAGCCGGAGCCTACAATCAACACATCGTCCTTGGTAATAGCCGGTTCCGTGATCTCCCCCACAAGGTGGGTATCGATGCCCAAATGCGCCCAGCGCTTGGCAATGGCCTGCAGAGACAGCATGACCCGGCCTACACCGACGAAAAATACCTTTCGTGAACCAAGCACAATGTCAATTAGCTGCTCAACTTCTTCTTCTCGAATTGCACCCAGCGAACCCTGCAATTCGCTGAGCACCAAATCGCGGATTTCACCGTAACGAGGCTCTTGCATGATTAGTCTCCTCCAATCAGTGTCTTGCGCAGTGCATATAATTGCTGCACACTTTCCGGGATGTTGTCCCGCTGTATGCAGGTGCTGCCGGCAACAAAAATATCCACAAGGCCCTTGCCGTAATCTTTGATGTTTTGCGGCGACACACGTCCGTCAATTTCGATTTTAGTCTTGAGATTGCGCGCTGCGATCAGTTCCCGCAGCTCACGGATTTTGCGGTCGGCATAGCCCACCTGTTGCTCTGCCTTGCTGCTGGCATAGCCCGGGTTAATGAGCATGAGCAGCACAGTGTCACACTTTTCCAGCACATAATCAAGCGTGGCAAGTGAGGTGGCCGGGCGCAGCGCCACGCCGGCCTTTACTCCGCGGGCGTGGATCATGTTCAGCCGGTTATCAATGTGCGGCTCGCACTCGGCATGGAACACGATCTGTTGCACACCGATATCAAGGAGTTCCTCTACAAAGAAGTCGTGAGAATTTGCCATCAGATGCACATCAAAATCCAACGAAGTCTTTTTCCGCAGCTGACGAACGACATCTAGCCCAATGGGCATGCTGGGGCTGAAATATCCGTCCAGCAAATCCACATGCAGAATCTCTATGCCCGCATCTTCCAGCGCACGTACCTGTGTTTCCAAATTGCAGAGATCCAACGTTATGAGCGATGGCGTAAGGATGCACGGTTTATCCCATAGTTCATTGCGCATTTTCAACCTCCAAAATGGCTTCAATCTCTTCTATCGTAGGCAAAGACTCCATTGCGCCTTTTTTCTGAACGCACAGCCAGCCTGCTACATTGCCGTAGTTCAGTGCTTTAAGCAAAAGCGGCTCAGATAGGTCGTTTACTGTTTTTACGTTGTTGCGCAGCAAGCAGGAGAGAAACCCACCCCAAAAGGCATCGCCGGCACCTGTAGCATCAACGCAATGCGCTTTTCTGCCGGCCACGGTCAACTCCTTGCCGTTCCAAAAGCAACGCGCCCCCGCGGCGCCGAGGGTTTCTACAACCACGGCTATGCCGTAGGCTTTTCCGGCCACGGACGGCTCCACGCCCAAGATATCCTGCTCCTCCTCAGAGAGCTTCAGAAAGTCCACTAAGGACATCAGCGCTTGGACAGCTTTACTGCAGGCTGCGCGATCGTCCTCCCACATCAGATTGCGGTAGTTAATGTCGAAGCTGACAAGCTTTCCGTTTTTCTTGGCAGATTCTATGGCATAGACTGTGGCGTCGGAGGCCGGTGCTTTGGACAGTGAACAGGATCCAGCGTGCACCACATCTGCCTCGGCGACGTTTGCGCGATCAATGTCTTCCTTGCGCAAAAACTGATCAGCCCCGGGCTTTCTCGCAAAAGTGAAGCTGCGATTATTGTCTTGATCCAAGCTGACAAACGCCATCGTGGTAATAGCCTCATCCAAAAGCTCCGGTCTGAGGATGGACACTTT
Source organism: uncultured Oscillospiraceae bacterium (assembly GCA_964424175.1). Taxonomy (GTDB): domain Bacteria; phylum Bacillota; class Clostridia; order Oscillospirales; family Oscillospiraceae; genus UBA2658. The sequence goes on from CAYRIA010000039.1 coordinate 1,767, forward strand.
GTTGTCCTTAAGAGTTTTTAATAAGAATTTGCCAAAATCATCGTTGCCAAGGCAGCCGCAAAAGCCAGCGTCCAAGGCATTTCGCGCAACGGCAACCGCCACATTGGCAGGCGCACCGCCCGGTTTACGAATATAAACGCCCTCTCCGTCACCGGGCAAAAAGTCAATAACCATTTCTCCGACACACGCGATATTCATGATTCCTTATACTCCCAATTCAGAAAATGCCGAACCAACTGAATAGTCAGCCCGGCATTCACAATTTACATTTTCGAAAGCTGCATTTTCTGCTCAAGGTAAGCCATCAATGCATCCTGCACGGGAATTGCCATGTCCAAAATAATGTGTTTTGGATCATTCTTGTGAGCTTCGGCGTATTCGACTACGGTCTTGAAATACAGACCCAGGAATTCTGTGCCTACATTAAACTTGTTAATGCCCATGGTGAAGGCCTTCTCCAGCTGGTCATCGGGAATTCCGGAGCCACCATGGAGAACAAGCGGGGTATCGGTTACAGCGTTAATCTGCTGCAGGCGATCCAAATCAAGCGACGGTGCCTTGCTGTAATAACCGTGTGCGCTGCCAATGGCAACAGCCACGCTGTCGCAGCCGGTCTCGCTGCAGAACCTTTTTGCGGTGTCGGGGCTGGTGTACATATCAGCATTGCTTTGGTCGCTCTCATTGTCGGTAAATCCGACCCAGCCGAGCTCTGCTTCCACTTCGGCGCCGTGTGCATGGGCATAGTCTGCAATCAGCTTTGTGTTCTTTATGTTCTCTTCAACCGGCAGCATGGAACCGTCGTACATAACAGAAGTAAAACCGCTTTCAATTGCGCTTTTTATATAGTCAAAATCGCTGCAGTGATCCATATGCAGGGCAACAGGAACCTTGACCTTTTTTGCTTCGGAAATGACCATGGGGGCAAATGCCGCCGGCGTGGTCCAGTGGAAGTCTATGCAGTGACCGGGGTACAACATCACGATAACCGGTTTCTGCAGCTTCTCTGCCATAGCTATGACGGAATGTGCTGTATTGAAATCGACACAGTTAAATGCCATTGCTGAAGTATGTGCCTCGTCAGCCAGTTTAAGAATATCGCTTACTTTTACAAATGCCATTTTATTAACCTCTTTATTTATTAATTGGTACTGACGGATGAAAGTCCTTCATACAAGCCTTTGAAAATAATCGCCGTGGAAACTGCGCCCGGGTCGGGATAGCCAAGGGCCTTGTCTCGGAAATTCTTGGCCCTGCCAATGTGCGGCTGCATTTGCTTGGTCGCCTCTGCTCCACGGCAGGCGCCCTCCCAAGCATATTTCAGAAGTTCAACAATGTCTGCTGTATCTGCCCGATCCATGGCATCCACTGCGTGCAAGAGTGCATCCAACATGGTGCGGTCATTGGGTTTTGTGCGGCCGCGTCTTGCGATGCTCTGCGCGCTCATTCTAAAATAGTTCCGGATTGTATCAGCATCCATGGACAGAAGATTTATCCCCTCCTGCGAGACCAAAGCATCATGCCCGCCGACGAAGAGTGTGCCGAAAATAACGCCGGACGCACCTCCCATCGCTTTGACTAAAGCCATTCCGGCTGCGATGGTCAAATCATACAAGGATGGGAAGCTTTGCGTTCTAAGCACCTGCTGAAGCTCTGTGAATCCGTCACGCATACCGAACCCGTGGTCGCCATCTCCGATCGTCGAGTCGAGCTCTGTGAGCATCGGCTCACTTTCAATGATGAGATGACACACGCGTAAAAGGGCGGTTTGAAACATTTGGGTGTTAATTTCTTTCATAGCGCTTCCAGTTTCGGCTCTTCCGCCGACAGACGTTCTTCTGCGAAGATTACATCCACACTGTCACCCAACATATCGTAGAAAAAATCCATTTCCTGACGGTCGGTAATTAGGCAGTCGGGCTTAGAAACTTTTGCGAGATAAGTCTTTCCGATCTTTGTGTGGTCGGCAAGCAAAATGCTACAGTTGGACGATTCGATCATGTAGTTTTTAATATCGGCATCCGCGTAACGAGGGGTTGAAAACCCATAGGTCTCATCAATGCCGTTGATACCGATAAAGCATTTATCAACGCGAATATCCCGAATAAACCGGCAGGCAACGGAGCCTTCACTGGTTTGATGCTCATAATTCACATCACCACCAACAACCTGCACAGTGCAATTGCTGCTTTTGGACAAGGTTTGAATCGCCATCAGTGACGTTGTAATCACACGCAAATGGCTCTTTGTTCCGCTGGCAATGAGCTTTATAAGCTCATGAACCGTGCTGGACGTGTCCATAAGCAGGGTATCATAATCATTGATCATGTCATAAGCTACCCGAGCGATCTGTTGCTTAAGCTCGGAATCTTTGTTTAACAGTTCCGAAGACGTGATCGCCTTGCCCACGAAGTATGCGGACATCGCTCCTCCGTGCGTGCGAATAACGCGTTTTTGCTTTTGAAGTTCCTCAAGATCCCGGCGAATCGTTGCCTCGGAGGCTTCCAGTTCGTTGCTCAGATCGCTTACCTTTACGGAGCGTCTCTGTGTGACAATGTCAAATATTCTTTGTTGTCTTTCTTCAGGAAACATTACTCACCATTCCTATATCGCAAAGCAGTCAGATAATATCACGGAGTCCATATAATGCGCAGTATCTTGGTTCATGCAAAGAATACTAAAATCGAATCCATAGACATCCATAATATTGGAAAACGGCGCCACCCGCAGATGCTCAACGGTCTTGGCACGAGATAGCGCTTTTGCCATTAAGTTTGCCATAATGTATCCATCAGCATAGCTGGTCAGACGAAGACGATTAACCAGCAGAAAGAGGGTCTCGTCTTCCCTCGGCGCTAAGTCTTTTAAGAGCATTTCCGCAGCTTCTTGGGCTGCATGCTCCATATTCATGTGCGTTTCAACTCTCATAGGCGGTTCGCCGGAGAAGCCTGCCCCATACGAAATCTGTGTTTGCGTCTCGTTGATATGAAGACTTAAGGTTCCCAAGCGCGTGTTTGCATAGCGCAAGAGCTCTGCTGCCTGAGATAGCTCCAACCCCGCCTTGGCATACGCTCCGGCAAGCTTTATCAGAAGAGCAATACCGGAACGTCCGCTGCGGTTTTCCCTTGGCTCCTGCAGGGCGGAGGCAATGTCGTCATTCGAAACCACCGACTCGACATGGAGCCCTTCCATTTCCAATAATTCCTTTGCCATATCGTTGTTCAGATAGTCTCCGGCAAAATTGTTATACAGCAGCAAAACACCGTTTTCTCTTCCGAGTAACTTCCCGGCTTCGTAAAGGGCATAGGCATTGGGGGCAGAAAAGGGTCCACCAATCGCAGCAGCATCTGCAAGGCCTTCCCCAACATAACCGGGGAACAGGGGGCCGTTGCCTGCGCCTCCGCTTACTATAACGGCAAAATGCTCCGGCGTAGGAGTTTGCTTCATTAAGACGCCAGCATTTTTTTGGATATATCCTTCCTGCCATAAATCAGGTCGGGAACGGGCCATCCCTTCAAAGCAGTCTTTCGCAAAAAAATCGAGTCGGTCAGTTTTCCAAATCATACGCAATCAGTTCTTCTTCTGTTTCTGCATCATATCCATCACGACTGCAAGCAGAATAATAATTCCGAGAACAACCTTCTGCCAGTAGGAGTCAATGTGCATGAGGTTCATACCATTGTTGATAATTGCAACAACGGCGCAGCCCAGGATTGCTCTGGCCACGGAGCCGCTTCCCCCCAGAAGCGAGGTCCCGCCCATAACCGTTGATGCAATTGCAAACATCTCATAGCTTTCGGCAGCACCGGGCTGACCGTTCTGTAGCTTTGAGGAGTTCAAAACACCGCCGACAGCAGCCATCGCGCCGCAAATCATATAGCATAAGAAGATAACCTTCTGGGTGTTGATACCGCTCAGGTGCGCGACGTTTCTGTTGGAGCCGGTAGCATATACATGGCGTCCGAACACGGTTTTGCTTAGCAAAATATGCATGATGATCACGAAGATAATAACCACTATGGTGATAATCGGAAGCCATCCGGTGGGCTTGAGCTCTGTTTTGAACAAACGCGCCGAGCCGAGCCAGGAATAAATGGACGTGAGGCCGGATACGGAGGTGCCGCCGGAAAATATGTAGCTGAGGCCACGGGCGATTGTCAGCGATGCAAGCGTAGCAATCATCGGAACGACCTTAAATTTGGTGACCATTAAACCGTTGAATGCTCCGAAGATTACGCCCACAACCATGCCCACGCACAGCTGTACAACAACCATCACAAACAAAGATACGTCAGCCGGAAGCTCACGGCAAACCAGGGCTGTTATAACTCCTGCCAGCGCAGCAACGGAGCCGATAGAAATGTCAATGCCGCCGAGAATAATAACATAGGTGATGCCTATGGTCAGCATGGCGTTTATTGCCATTTGCGTGGTGAGGTTAATCAGGTTGGAGGGTTTCAAAAAAGCACTGTTGCCAAGGGCAAATCCCACGCTAAGCAGGATAAGGACAATGACAATTGCATTCTTCTTTGAGAAGGCGCCAATGCTTTTACCAATACCGACCTTCGTTGTTCCTTTTATCTTTTCCATGAATCCGAACTTCCTTTCATAGCGCTCGCCGCTTAGGCATTTGCTAATTTAATGATGCTTTGCTCGTTAATGTCTGCACCGGTTAATTCTCCCTTTAAACCGCCTTCGTGCATGACCAAAATGCGGTCGCTGATACCGATAACTTCAGTCATTTCAGAAGAAATCATGATGATGCAGCCACCTTTTGCCACAAAATCATTCATAAGTGCATAGAATTCGGATTTCGCATTGACGTCTATTCCACGCGTAGGCTCGTCCAGAATTAAAATATCAGAGTCGGCGATCAGCCACTTGCCTAGTATGACCTTTTGCTGGTTACCGCCGGACAGATTGCCGATTATGGTCTCGATAGAAGGCGTTTTAATCGTGAGCTTCTTTTTCATCTGCTCAGCTACCTCTGCCTCCCAGGGCTTGTTGGCAAAGCCGAATTTTTTCTGATGCATTGGTATACTCGGGAGGACAATGTTGTCTTTCACGCTCTTTCCCAGCATAAGGCCAGTGAGCCTTCGATCCTCGGTAACCATGCCGATGCGTTGTGCAATCGCGTCAATGGGGCTCTTGAAGTTGACCTCTTTGCCCCGAATAAACACTTTTCCGGCGTCTTTGGCTCGCGCACCAAAAATCGTTTCCATGGTCTCGGTGCGTCCTGCACCGATAAGCCCGTAAATTCCAAGAATTTCTCCCGCATAAGCGGTAAAGCTAATGTCTTCGAATTCCTTTTTTCGTGTCAAGCCTTCCACACGGACCATTTCTTCGCCGCGTGTGTGGTGCTGGCGATTGTAGTAGTCTCCGATTTCTCGGCCGACCATGCTGGCAACCAACTCGGCTTCACTGCTGTCCTTCACCAATTCTGTCTTGACCAGACGACCGTCCATGAGCACTGTGGCTCTGTCGCACACTTCAAAAATTTCGGCCATACGGTGGGAAATATAAATAATGGTCACTTGATCGTCCCGCAGTTTCTTTATCTGCGCAAACAGCGCCGAAATTTCAAATTCCGAGAGAGAAGATGTGGGTTCGTCCATGATGACGACACGGGCCTTTCTGTTAATAACCTTTGCGATTTCTGCCATCTGCTGCTGAGCGGCAGTCAAATCGCGGGCAACATCAGTGGCCTTGATGATGCTGCCGACACCCATGCCATCAAGGATTCCTTGAGAAACCTCATTCATGAGTGCTCGATCTAAAAACTTGCCCTTTTTGGGTTCTGCACCCAAAAAAATGTTTTCTGCGACGGTTAAATCCGGCGCAATACTCAATTCCTGATGGATGACGGCGATTTTGTGTTTGATTGCATCGTGCGGGGAAGCGAATTTGACTTCCTGTCCATCAAGAAGCACCTGTCCTTCCGAGGGTGTGTAGACTCCTGACAAAATTTTAATCAGAGTAGATTTTCCTGCACCGTTCTCTCCCAGCAGCGCATGTACCTCACCGGGATAAAAGTCCACGGTAACGTCTGTCAGGGCTTTGACGCCCGGGAAGGATTTTGAGATATGTTGCGCTTGTAATGTAGGTTTCATTTCAAACTCCTCGGTTCTTGTCAGTTCAATTTGCTTTAGGAAGTGCCCGGACCCAGGCCCAGGCACTTCCTGTGTACTTTTTTTGTGCTATGTGCAGAGCTTATTTCGCTTTCGCATTAGAAGCATCCACTAGGTAAGGAGCAATCAGGATGGTGGTGTCATCAACGGTGTTCTCTGTGCAGTACTTAACCATCTGCTCAGCAATGTTGTAGCCGATCTTGTAGGGATCCTGAGCAACGTCAGCAATCCAGATCTTGCCGTTTTCGGGATCAAGAATCGCTTCGTGTGCTTCAGGGTTGGCGTCAAAGCCGATCATAACTGTTTTGGCACCGGCAGCCTTGATTGCGGCAAGAGCGCCAACACAGGCAGGGTCACCAACGGTGAAGATGGCAGCCATATCAGGATACTGGATCAGAGCGTCGTTCATCAGGGATTCAGCTGTGGAAGCATCGCCCTTGTAGTTGCCGAGGTTGACGATGGTAAGGTTGTACTTTTCTTTGTATTCGTTAACAACGCTAAACCAACCATCTTCACGGTCGATGCAGGACTGGGGCTCCGGATAACCAATGATGCCGATAGTAGCGCCGTCGGTCAGGCTGTTGTCTTCAAGATACTTAATGGTGGCTTCGCCGCCGACCACGCCGCCCTGATAGTTATCGGTGCCGACAAAGCTCTTGATGACATCGGTCTCGGAGGAGGTGCAGTCAAATGCGAACATGGGAACGCCTTCGGCGTCAGCAGCTTCGATTGCAGGGGTGCTGCCGGTCGGATCGTTTACGGAAAGGGAAATTGCATCGCAACCGTCAACGACCAGGGTTTCAATGCGCTCGGAAGCAACAGCGCCGTCCAGATTGGATTCGAGGACAACAGCTTCAAATCCGAGATCAGCAGCAGCGGCATTGATTCCTTCTTCAATGGCGACATAGAATGCGTGCTCACGAGAACCCAGGACGAAGCCCAGCTTCAGGTCCGCAGCGGTCTTTGCCGGCGCTTCGGGAGCTTCGCTGGCAGGGGCCTCAGGTGTGGGATCCGTTTTCGCGGGGCTGGAGCAGCCAACAAGCATGCTGGCGACCAGGACAACAGCAAGAAGCAATGCGAGATACTTTTTCATTTTTTGACCTCCATAAATTATATTGATTAACAGCTTATGCTGTAAACCACTATTTACCTGCAATTTCTTCGAAGTTGCGCATATCTGCTTGTTTGCGCGCGATTACTTTCGCTCGTTCGCTTTCGTTTATATTTTATTTATCTGAAATATTATGCTTGAATGCTTTCGTTTATAATGCTAAAATAGCATTATACACGCAATGTGTCAAGAATTCCGTTTGTTTTCTTTTGCATTTTAGTCATATTGTTTGCTTTGGACTTCTGTTTTTGAACAATCCATATAATAAATCAATCAAATACGAAAAGGAGCACATCAGCAATGAATGATATTATCACAGTCGGCGAAATATTGGTTGAAGTTCTGGCGAAAGAAGTCGGACAAAAATTGAGTGAACCCGGTGTGCTTCTGGGCCCCTATCCCAGTGGTGCACCTGCCATCTGTATTGACCAGGCAGGCAAAATGGGTGTCCGCGCCGCAATCATCGCGAAAGTTGGAAAGGATGATTTCGGCCTGTTAAATCTGCAAAGGCTGCAGCAAGACGGTGTTGACACAAGCGGAGTGGTGGAGACCGCCGACAATTCAACAGGCGTTGCATTCAACACCTATTTTTCCGACGGAGGAAGAAAATTCCTTTTCCATTTTTCTCATGCTGCCTGCGGGGAGCTGAGTGCTGAGGACATAGACGATGAAGCCATCAAAAACTCTCGTTACTTGCACATTATGGGCTGCTCCATAACTGGAAGCCCCTCGATGGGCGAGGCGATTATGCACGCCGTCAAAGTGGCGGTGGAAAACGGAGTTAAAATAAGCTTTGACCCAAACATTCGTCCCGAACTTCTGCAGGGGACGATTATGGATTACTATCGTGAGATTATTGAGTCCACGGATGTTCTGCTCACCGGCAAGAGCGAGCTAAAGCTCCTGTTTGGTGAGGACATTGAAGCTGCTATCCGTGAGCTTCTATCAAAAAAGGACCGTCTGGTCGTCATCAAGGACGGTTCTCGTGGCACGCGGCTTTACAGTCGGTCTGAGGCATTTTCCGTCGGGACTTATCCTGCCACGGAGTTAGATCCCACCGGGGCGGGAGATTGCTTCGATGCTACCTTCCTTTCCATGATCTGTCTGGGTGCTGAACTTCGCACCGCAGTCCACTACGCCAATGCGGCAGGGGCATTTGCCGTGGGTAAGGTTGGTCCCATGGAAGGCAACACCACGAAGTCCGAGCTGGATGACTATCTGGAGTCCACCGCTCCGGCTGCGGAAACAACTCTTCCGCTTCTTTAAGTTAACTACATTAGAAAGCGAGCGTGTGATCATGCACCCATTGAAGGCGATTTTTAGCGGTCAGGTATCGGGTCAGTCAGGCATTTTTTCCGTGTGCACGGCAAATCCCTTGGCTCTGCGTGCTGCAATGCTGCATGCAAAGCGCTACAACTATTATGTCGCGATCGAGGCCACCGCAAATCAGGTCAATCAGTTTGGCGGATACACAGGCATGACGCCCAACGACTATGCGGCCATGATTGAAGCCATCCGCGAGCAGGTTGGTCTGCGCAAGGAGCTGATTGTTTTAGGAGGTGACCATTTAGGTCCCCTCACATGGCAAAATTTGCCTGAAAAAGAGGCCATGGAAAACTCCAAGGCCCTTGTTTCCGCCTTTACCCTTGCGGGTTTTACGAAAATTCATTTGGACACAAGTATGCGTGTTGCAGACGATGACCAGACTGCTCCGCTGGATGTACGCGTATGCGCTGAGCGTGGCGCAATTTTGGCAAACTGCGTGAAAGCAGCCTTTGAAACTCTGCGTAAGGATCATCCGGATGCTATGCGCCCCGTACTCGTGATCGGTAGTGAGGTGCCCATTCCCGGCGGAAGCCAGGAGCATGAAGACTCCATCACGCCCACAGCTCCCGAGGAATTTCGCAGGCAGCATCACATTTTCAAGGAAGAGTTTGAGAAAGTCCAGGCCCCATTTGAGGATGTGGTCGCTTTTGTTGTCCAACCGGGGGTTGAATTCGGTGATGATTTTGTCTTTCAGTATGTTCCGGAAAATGCCGCCGAGCTTTGCAATGCGTTAAAGGAGACTGAGCCACTGGTCTTTGAGGGACATTCCACCGATTATCAGGATACGCAGAGTCTAAAAAATATGGTCTCCGACGGTATCCGCATTTTGAAAGTTGGCCCGGCGCTGACCTTCGCCTTGCGCGAGGCGCTGTTCCTGCTCGAGGAATGCGAAGCGATTCTGGTCAGTGACCCATCGTTGCGCTCCGGCGTGAAAGCTGCAATTGTCAAAGAAATGGATGCCGACGACAAGTATTGGAGAAAATACTATCAGGGAACGGAGGAAGAAATTGCTTTCAAAAAGCTGTTCAGCTATTCTGACCGTTGCCGTTACTATCTGCCTGCAGCATCCGTGACCTCCGCCATTGACCGCTTGCTTAAAAACACCGGCGAGGTCCCCGTGGCGCTCATCAGCCAGTATTTCCCCCGTCAATATGAGCGGGTTATTCGCGGTGAGCTGAGGCGCGACGGCGAGTCCATAATCCTTGACCGCATTGGCGACTGGTACAACACGTATGCCAGTGCCTGCGAAATAGCGCTGTAAACCGGAAGGAGCATTTTCAAAATGGCGATTGTATTTGGCAAAGAGTACACGAAAAAGCAGCTTTTGGACTGCACAGGCAATCTGGGCGTTTTCGCGGGGATTCGCACAATTGAATACCAAGACGGCTTTGCAAAAGGCCTGCGCGCCTATGAAGTCATAAACGGGGCCATTCGCTTTACCGTATACATTGATAAATGCCTCGACATCGGAGAATTGTATTATAATGGTATACCCATGCACTATCATGCCCGTCCCGGTGTTATGAACGGCAATTGGTTTTATGATGGAAAAAACGCGCCCAGAAGCATTATGTGCGGAATGCTGTTTACCTGCGGCCTGTCCAATGTCGGCCCGATGCAGAAACTTGAAAACGGGCAGACGCAGCCCCAGCACGGGTTGATCCGCAACACCCCGGCAGAGCTCTCCGGCGCACGGACCTATTGGGTCGGTGACGATTATTATTTGGAGCTTTCGGGCACGATGCGTGAGGCTTCCTTGTTCGGCACGAATTTGGTTTTGCGGCGGACCATCACCACCAAGCTGGGCGAAACCGCCATCAAAATCCACGATGAGATTGAAAACGAAAGCTCCACAGACGCCGTGCCCCTGATGCTCATGTACCACTGCAACGTCGGCTTTCCGATGCTTGATGCCGGCAGTCGCCTGATAATTAACCCTGTGGAAACCGGCGAGCGCGACGAAGTAGCGCGTCTTGGCCGCCGGAGTGAGTCGCCTTTTGCATTCGGCAAGCCAGAGGTACACTACGATGAGCAAGTGTTTTACTATAAGCTTCTCGCTGACGAAAACCATATGTGCCACGCTACAATGGTCAATTCCGAGAGGCATTTGGCGCTGACCATCTCCTACAGTGACCGGGAGCTTCCAAATCTCATTCATTGGAAGTGTAAGGATGCCGGCAATTATGTGACCGGTATCGAGCCCTCCAACTGCTACCCGGAGGGGCTAAAAAAAGAGGAGGAAAACGGCACTCTTCGCTGCCTCACAGCCAATGAAGTGATTTCCAATGAGCTTTGCATCTGTGTTTGCGGCGGTGATGAGGCTGACGACCTAGCAAACAGGAGCTTTTCATAAAAGGTCCCGAAAATATGAAAAGGAGTATGCCTGCTGCGTAAACTGTCCCATCGCCTGAATTAAGTTCGGTCTCTTTTAACCGGGACGATTACGCGGGTGACATTGCGCTCCTCATCCAGATCCAGCGAGCCGTCCGCGGAAATTTCCAAATAGATTTCCTGCGGATAGCCGACCGGAACAAATTCGTTTTGTTCCATGTATCGGCTTAGAGCATCATATGCTTTCCACAAGTCATGATAACCACCCCTGAAATTGACCGCCGGCGCTTCGCCGGCAGGATAGGGGCTGTCGCAAAATTATCATTGCGACAGCCCCATCGTTTTAACATTCAAACATCGGCAATACAGCAGCCATACGTTGGAACGTTCAAGCTGTTGGTACTCTGATTATTTGTTAAGGATATACAGGCCGACAAGGCAAATGAGAATGCCGATTATTTTGTTTAAGGTGATCGCCTCGTGGTACAGCAAATAACCAACGAAAATTAAGCCAACCGCAACGAACGCGCTTTGCATAACAGATGCCGCACTGACTGCCCATCCTGCTTTATATGCATAGATGAATCCGACCTCTAGACCAACGATAACAATGCCCAGGGCAAAAGGTGCCCAGTTGGTATGTGCGTATTCTTTGAGTAGATTACCATCCTTGTTGAGTGCATAGTACAAAATAAAAGATGCAATTGCTGCAACGACATAGGTGATTGTTAATGAGGCAAACGGATTAATGCTATGCGGAACCGACTTGGCGCAGATCTGATAAATGATATTCGATGCAACAACAAGAGCAATCGGCCAAACCAAAGACAACATAATAAAACCTCCCAAAAAACAACCGGAAATCAAGCAGATAGCCTGAATTCCGGTAGGTGCTCACCCGTTTATATTCGTGATAGTTTATCATAACAAGAATTGAATTTCAATAAGCAAAGCGATGCAAAGGGGTTTCTTCGTGGAAATACAGGCCCCTGTATTACTTTTTGCCCATTTTTACCCAGTCGTTATTATGATCTGCGTTATTGCCCATTGGTGGGGCTATTTGTGCTGTTGGTGAAATACATATATAAAAGGTATCCTTATCGTTCTTTACAACATCACCGAAGACATAGGTTTTACTTTTGTCATAAACAAGACCGCCTTCGGTCATTATCTCCTTCCAAGCAGAGCTGTCTTTGTTGGGACCCTCGCTTGTAGCCTTGATACACTCAAAAAAAGAATTGCCATCTAGCAATATATCTCCAGGTTTATAACTGTGGGTTCCTCCCCCAGAGTAGTAGCGCCCTAAAGTTGAACCTTCGGTTGGCGTTGGTGACTCAGTTGGGAGCTCTCCCGGTATATCTCCACCGCCATGCAGGCTACAAAGAATTTCCTGCGCTCCATCGTTCATAGAGAACGTCCCACCAGATGGACATTCGGATCCGTGGGAGGTAATAAAGTCGGAAAGCGAAGAAGCCAAAGAACCCTCACCATCATCAGCCTTTTGCATGATCTCTTCAATTTGTAATGAATGCAATAATTCGCTGCGATTACTGCGGCATACGGCTTCTCGAGATTTTTCGACATGTTGTATGTAGGACGGAACGAGGACAACCGCCAAGACTCCCAGGATGGCAATTACGACAAGGAGCTCTATTATGGTAAAGCCGTGGTTGGCGTTTCTTTTTGTCGTCTTTCTAGCGGTCATTAATGTACCCCCGAAGCTGATTTTAGTACTAAATGAATATTCCGCGCGAGATTGAGCGCCTTGACCGGGCGAATTGTGCACTGTAAC
>CAYRIA010000040.1:0-467 GCA_964424175.1 uncultured Oscillospiraceae bacterium
CAAGAAGCTGGAGGAAGCCTACAACTTTGTGCGTGAGCTCGCCGGCCGCGGCGAGAGCATTCTGTTCGTCGGCACCAAGAAGCAGGCGCAGGACGCCGTCCGCGAAGAGGCCGCACGCGTCGGCCAGTACTATGTCAACGCCCGCTGGCTGGGTGGAATGCTCACGAACTTCAAGACTATGCGCACCCGCATCGACCGTCTTGCCCAGCTTCGCAGGATGCAGGAGGACGGCACCTTCGATATGCTTCCCAAGAAGGAAGTCATCAAGCTTACCAACGAAATCATCAAGCTCGAAAAATACCTCGGCGGCGTCAAGGAAATGAAGAGGCTTCCCGGCGCACTGTTCGTTGTTGATCCCCGCAAGGAGCACAACGCCATTGCCGAGGCACGCAAGCTCCACATCCCGATCATCGCCATCGTCGACACCAACTGTGACCCGGACGAAGTCGATTACGTCATCCCCGGCA
>CAYRIA010000040.1:479-14074 GCA_964424175.1 uncultured Oscillospiraceae bacterium
CCATCCGCCTGATCAGCGCAGCCATGGCCAGCGCCGTGCAGGAGGGCCGCCAGGGCCAGGACGCCGCTGAGGCCGAGGTCGTTGCGGAGGACAAGGACGCTGTCGCTGCGAACTAATCAGAAAAAATCCGCGCGGACGGCAGCCCCTCCGCGCGGGCTCTTTATTGGGCGCCACGCGCGCCTTGCATAAGCACACTAAAACGATATGAGAGGAAGAATAAAATATGGCATTTTCAGCTCAGGATGTTAAGAATTTGCGTGAAATGACCGGCGTCGGCATGATGGATTGCAAAAAGGCACTCACCGAGGCCGACGGCGATATGGACAAGGCTGTCGAGTGGCTTCGTGAAAAGGGCCTCGCCGCAGCACAGAAAAAGGCCGGCCGCATCGCCGCGGAAGGTATTGCCTACGCGGACGTGTTCGACGGCATCGGCGTCGTGGTCGAAGTCAACGCCGAGACCGACTTTGTTGCAAAAAACGAGCTCTTCGTCGACTTCACCAAGAACGTCGCCCTTGTTGCTGCCAAGGAGAACCCCGCCGACGTGGAGGCGCTTTTGGCCTGCAAGTATCCGGGGACGGATCTGACCGTCGAGCAGATGCAGCAGGAAAAGGTGCTCGTTATCGGCGAGAACATTAAGGTTCGCCGCTTTGTCCGTTACAACAGCGGCCTTTCCATCCCTTATGTCCACATGGGCGGTCGCATCGGCGTCATCATTAATCTCGATGTACCCGCCGGCCTAGAGGGCAAGGAAGCGGTCGTTGAGCTGGGCAAGGACCTGGCCATGCAGATTGCTGCGATGAACCCCGCTTACCGCGACAAGTCTGACGTCTCCGCAGAGACGATCGAAAAGGAAAAAGAAATCCTGATGATCCAGGCCAAGGAGGATCCGAAGAATGCCTCCAAGCCCGAGAACATCATCGAGAAGATGGTTATGGGGCGTATCGGCAAGTACTATGAGGATAACTGCCTGCTGCAGCAGTCCTTCGTCAAGGGCGACAAGATCTCCGTCGAGCAGCACATTGCCGAGGTCGGCAAGGCTGTGGGCGGCAAGCTGGGCGTCACCGCGTTCACCCGCTTCGAGAAGGGCGAGGGCATTGAAAAGAAGCAGGACGACTTCGCAGCAGAGATCGCAAGCCTCGTAAAATAAGCAAAAACGTCAAACGCACCGGAAAAATCCGGTGCGTTTTTTATTGCCGCCGACAGGCGCTGTGGGTTCAGCGCTCCTCAGCTTATGCAAAAATTTTGAATGCCGACTGCAAGTTCTGCAGCACGACCTCCTGATGCGCGCCGCCGGACTCGCCGTCCCTCGTCCATTTCACAGGCTTGTCAAAGCTGAATTTCACATTTTTGCTTTGGAACATCATTACCTGCCCACCGCTGAAGTTCTGCGTCAGTACATCAGAGAAAATTCTGTTCATCTCTAGCACGTTGGTCGGATTTCGTACCAGGGTAACCTCGAAGAGGCCGTCGTTAAGGTCAATGCCCAGTTTTTTGAGCTTGACGACGCCCCCGACGGACTTGGTGTTCGTTACGCCGCCAAAGATCAGCTCGTCCTCAATCACGCCGCCATCGAACTCGACCACAGTGTGGTGGCTCGTGAGCTTCGGAAGCTGCGAGACGCCCTGCAGAACATAGGCTAAGTGCCCGAGGGCATACTTTTGCTCTCGGCGGGTTTCATAGCTGACCTCGGTGAAGGCGCCGAAAGCGGCGATATAGGTAAAATAGTCGTTTTGGTTAAAGAGGCCGGCATCCAGCGCAAGCAGATTGCCCTCCGTGATGATCTTCGCGGCATTGATAGGGTTTTTCGGCAGTTTAAGTGAGCTTGCAACGTCATTGGCCGTGCCCTGCGGGATATAGCCGAGGGGGGGAGGCGAGGGCAGTTGTGCCAGCCCCGCGACCGTCTCGCTCAGCGTGCCATCCCCCCCGACGCAGACGACGCAGTCATAGTTCATCGCGTGTTTGAGGACAAGCTCTGTCGCCTCACCGGCGCCCATCGTGTAATAAACGGTGGGGACATAGCCCCCGCGGAACAAAATCTCCATTGCCGGCCCGATCGACAGAACGCCGTTGCCGCTTCCGGCCGTTGGATTGAGGATTAACAACAAGTTCTTGCTCAAGGTAGTCCCTCCGACTGCTTGTCTGCTTCGGCGCGCTGCGGCGTCGAGCCGTATATGAATCGATGAATTACAATAATTATGTGGCTTCCGTGGTTATTATAGTCATTTGACGAACATTTGTCAATTTCGCTCTGACCGGACGAACCTGATCAGTCCCGCAGAAGTAATCCAGCGGGACTGATCAGGTTTTCTGCATGCTGCGCTTATTTCGGCCCCAGCACTAGGGGCTGGAGTTGCCGGCCTTCCAGCGCCGCCTCAATTGTTTCCTGCAGGAGCGCAAGCTCGGCGATCAGGGAGCTGGGCTTTCCCGCCGGATCGTCCTGGCGGAAGGGGACAAAGTAATAATTCTTCCGGTTGAGCAGCTCGCCAAGGTTCTTCGCGTTGGCGCTCAGGCCGTCATTTGTGGAGACGGCGATTACCAAAGGCCGACTGTTGCGCAGATGCGCCTTGCAGGCCATTGTAACCGCGCTGTCCGTGACGCTGCCCGCCAGCTTTGCCAGCGTATTGCCCGTGCAGGGCGCTACGGCCAGCACGTCAAAGAGTTTTTTAGGGCCGATCGGCTCCGCGTCGGTGATTGTATGAATCAGAGGTTTTCCCGTGATTAGCTCCAGCCGCGCACGAAAGTCCTCCGCGCGGCCGAAGCGGGTATCTGTTTTCGCACTGCTCTCGGATAGGATGACCGTCAGCTCATAGGTTTTCGCTAGGCCTTCTGCGACGGGCAAAATCTTGTCAAAGGTGCAGTAAGAGCCGCAAATTGCAAGCCCCAGTCTGGTTTTCGGCATGGCTTGGAACCCTCCTATTTGTTCGGGCTTAGGCCTCCCCGCGCTTTTCCCGCAGGATGTTCATAACCGTTTCTTTAATGATCTTTCCCGCGGTAATGGGGGCGGTCTCCGCGGGAAGCCCCAGCGCCCAGAGGACATTCAGGTCCAGTGCCTTGGCCGCTTCGAAGTCAAAGCCGCCCGGTCGCGAGGCAAGATCGATGCACAGCGTGTCTTTTTTAATCCATACCAGCTGCTCACGTCCGAGGACGCGGGCGGGGACGGTGTTAATGATCGTGTCGAAGCGCCCCAGATCCTTCCCAAGGGTGCGCGTGTCCAGCGCTTCACAGCCCGCGGCGCGGATGTAGGCCATATCGCCCGGCTTTCGCGCGGAGACCGAGACATATGCGCCGAGTGCCCGAAGCTGTGCGGCGAGCAGTTTTCCGATCCGCCCGTAGCCCACAATCAGCACGCGGCTCTCCCAGATTGTGATGGGCGAGTGTTCGAGCAGCAGGGCAAGCGTACCCTCTGCTGTGGCCAGTGCGTTGAGCGCCACAAGCTCCTCTCGTGCGTAATAATCCACGAAATCAATTTCCAGCTCCCGAATGGTCTTCATAAGCTTCTCCCCGGGCATACCACCGCAGACTACGGCGCCCTTCGGCAGCGCACCCAAAAGTGCCGCGGGGTCGTGACGGAAGGCGCTCAAGGGCGCGTTGAGGCCTCCGCGCAAATCCTGAACCGGCAGAGGGAGGATCACGCAGTCGGCGTCCTGCGCGGAGATGTAGGGCGCGAGCGCACAGCTTTTGATGAGATCAGCGGGGGCTTCATCCAGCGCATAGCAGCAGATCTCATGCCCCTCGCCTTCCAACAATGCTGCCAGACGGACGATCCGCATATCACCGCCGATAACGAAAAATTTCATCGTACCACTTCCTTTTAGCCGCCTTCGGTATTTCAATACATCATATGACGGATTTTCATTTAAGTGAAAAATGCGGCGCCAAAGGGACAAAATGCGCATGGATTTTCCAGAATTCCCTGTGCGTTTTTGTCTATTTGTACGAAATGTATGTAACATCCCGTACAAAATGCAAAAAAGGCTTTTCCTTCCTGCTACTTTGTGATATATAGGTAATCAGGGTATACTACTCATCTGACAACGCAAAAAAGCGCAACAGAAAGGGAGATGAGCTATGGAACTCAAAAAACTGACAAAGGGCAGGGGCAGCTCGCGGGAGTTGTTGGAAAAGCTGGACGCCTGGTGGCGCGCGGCCAATTATCTGTCCGCCTGTCAGCTCTATTTGCTGGATAACCCCTTGCTCAAGGAAGAGCTAAAGCCCGAACACGTCAAGAAAAAAATCGTCGGACACTGGGGAACGGTCCCCGGCCAGAACTTTATCTATACGCACCTCAACCGGGCGATCAACAAATTTGATCTTGACATGATTTACCTGTCCGGCCCCGGCCATGGCGGAAATGCCATGCTGGCACAGAACTGGCTGGATGGCAGCTACAGCGAGGTCTATCCAAACGTCGGGCAGGACCTCGACGGCATGCAAAAACTCTTTAAGCAGTTTTCCTTTCCCGGGGGAACCTCCAGCCACGTCGCGCCCGAGGTTCCCGGCTCGATTAACGAGGGGGGCGAACTGGGCTACAGCCTTGCCCACGCCTTCGGCGCGGTTATGGATAACCCCGATCTGATTGCCGCCTGCGTCGTCGGTGACGGCGAAGCGGAGACCGGCCCCTTGGCCACTGCCTGGCACTCAAATAAATTCATCAACCCCGTTGATGATGGCACTGTGCTGCCCATCCTGCACCTCAACGGCTTTAAGATCAGCAATCCCACAGTCTTTTCCCGCATCACCCACGAGGAACTGCGGAAGTTTTTCGAGGGCTGCGGCTGGAAGCCCTATTTCGTTGAGGGCGAGGACCCCGCGCTTATGCACGCCAAAATGGCGGAAACACTGGACAAGGCTGTTTCCGAAATTCTGGCCATCCGCAAAAATGCGCGTAAAACCGGAAATAAGGCCCGCGCCATTTGGCCGATGCTCGTTCTGCGCACGCCTAAGGGCTGGACAGGCCCGAAGGAGGTCGTCGGCAACCGCATTGAGGGTAGCTTCCGAGCCCATCAGGTACCCGTTTTGATGGATGACCCTGCCCACCTTGAAATTCTCGCCGGCTGGCTGCGCAGCTACAGGCCGGAGGAACTGTTCAATGACAACGGCAAACTCCGCCCCGATCTTCAGGCGCTCGCGCCGAAGGGAGCGCGCCGCATGGGCGCAAACCCCCATGCCAACGGCGGACTGCTGTTACGCGAGCTGCGTATGCCGGACTTCCGCGATTACGCTGTGGAAGTGCCTGCGCCGGGTGTCGTGAGTGCCTCGGACATGACTGAGCTTGGCGGCTTTGTTCGCGACATTTATCAGCGCAATGCCGACAGCCGCAATTTCCGCATCTTCGGGCCGGACGAGACGATGTCCAACCGTCTCGGCAAGGTCTTTGAGGCCACGAGCAGGAGCTGGAACGCTTCGCACACGGACGAGGACGAATTTCTCGCCGCCGACGGCAGGGTTATGGACGCCATGCTCTCTGAGCATCTATGCGAGGGCTGGCTGGAGGGCTATCTGCTCACCGGTCGCCACGGCTTTTTCAACAGCTACGAGGCCTTTATCCGCATCGTTGACTCCATGGCCGCCCAGCACGCCAAATGGCTCAAGGTTACAAGCGAGCTGCCCTGGAGGCGCAGCATCGCCTCGCTCAACTTCATCCTCTCCTCCAATGTCTGGCAGCAGGACCACAATGGCTTTACCCATCAGGATCCCGGCTTCCTCGACCATATTGCCAACAAAAAGGCGGACGTTGTGCGCCTGTATCTGCCGCCGGATGCCAACTGCCTGCTGTCCACCGTCGACCACTGCCTGCGCAGCCGTGACTATGTCAATGTCGTCGTCTCCTCCAAGCATCCGCGCCCTCAATGGCTGACCATGGAGCAGGCCGTTAAGCACTGCACACAGGGCATCGGCATTTGGAGCTGGGCCTCCAATGACCAGAATGCGGAGCCGGACATTGTGCTGGCCTGCTGCGGCGACACACCGACCTTGGAGACGCTGGCCGCCGTGACCATCCTGCGCGAGGCGCTGCCGGAAATAAAACTCCGGGTTGTGAACATCGTCGACCTGATGCGCCTGCAGCCCCACACCGAGCATCCCCACGGGCTGACGGACGAAGTCTATGACATGCTCTTTACTCGCGATAAACCCATCGTGTTTGCCTTCCACGGCTACCCGACTCTGGTGCATGAGCTGACCTACCGACGGCACAACAAGAGCCTCCACGTACGCGGCTACAAGGAGGAGGGCACGATTACGACCCCCTTCGACATGCGTGTGCAAAACGATATTGACCGTTTCCATCTGGTGATGGATGTGGTTTACCGCCTGCCTCAGCTCGGTAACCGCGGCGCAGCCCTCATCCAGCAGATGCAGGACAAGCTCGTCGAGCATAGGCAGTATATCACCAAATACGGCATGGATTTGCCCGAGGTGCTTAACTGGCAGTGGCAGGCCTGAATGCGCAACCCCGCGAGCCGATACGTGGGGCGTGCGACACAAACTAACTTCCTTCTTCTCCTCCATATTTCTCTCCCTTTTGCCCCGCTCCCATGCAGGCTGCGCAAGCAGTCTGCATGGGAGCAATTTTGTTTTGCCAGCATAATGTTGCTTATTGGATGGACCAGATATCTTATCAAACATAAGGAAATAACTGTACAAATATATAAATATGCGTTAAATAATAAATAAATATTAGAGACATTGACAAGCTAGAGCGGGCGTGGTATTGTTAATGTACAAACTGGTACGACCAGTATGCCAAAGAAAAAAGCCGGAAATGAATAAACCGAAGGACAGAAAGGAGACCGCATGATGAACAGCAAACATGATTTTACGGGACAGGTTGTCGTGATTACGGGTGCAACGACACAGTTAGGCCGGCAGGCCGCGCTGGCCTATGCCGAAGCGGGGGCAAGCCTTGCACTGATCGCGGAGGAGACCCAGGCGCTCTATGCGTTCCGGGACGAGCTTGAACGCGCCGGACACGAGGTGCTCGCCCTGACCTGTCGCCTGACGGACGAGATCGAGGTTCGAACAGCGGTCAAGGCTGCCCTGAGGGTCTACGGGAAGATCGATGTCCTGTTTAACAACTCCAGCCTGGCGTTAAGGGAAGGGCTGGAGGAGCTGACGGATGGAGAGTGGTGGCGGGCCTTTGGCGAGGTGCTGATTGGCGTGTATTTGGCGAGCAAATACGTTATTCCAAGTATGAAGCACGGCGGAGGCAGGATCGTCAACATCTCTTCGACGTGCTCGCGCCCGGCGGCGAAGGAGGGACAGTGGTCGATTTCGCCCACGGACAAGATCAGAGACCTTACCCGCCTTCTGGCCAGGCTCTATTCGAGCTATGGCGTCACGATCAACACCCTTGCGCCCGAGCGAATGCTCGGCACCGAGCTGGGTGTAGCCGGCGCAATCCTTGCCCTCTCCGACCCGGAGACGACGAGCTGTGGCAGCTTCGTCGGTGTGCACCGCGCGAAGACGGCGTAGCGCTTCTCCGTTCTACGTGCGGCGTAAGCCCCGCTGTTTGCGGACACAACAGCCAATAAACGAGTGCGATGCAACCTGAACGCGGTGAATCAGCCGGCCCTTTCGGGCCGGCTGATTCACCGCGTTACTGCGTTGGCCAGAAAGAAACCATAGGAGGAGCTATGGTCAAGCGGCAAAGCCCAATAATAGTTCTTTTTGCCCCAGGCATTGACTTTTCTGAGGAGAGTCTGTATAATTGATATCGTATACGGTATACTGAATACAAAACGCGATTGGAGCACGGAAAATGGCAATTAAGCTGCAGGTCGATAGCCTGACCGATCAGGCCTATAGCATATTGAAAGAAAAAATCCTCACCAAGCAGTTCCCGCCCGGCATGCGCCTGGTCGATTCACAGTTGGCCGAGGAATTCGGCATCAGCCGCACCCCCCTGCGCGACGCCATCCGCAAGCTGTATGAGGAGGGACTGGCGACCAGCCATGCCGGCAGGGGCTATTGTGTGTTTTCGCCAGGCAGGCAGGACATTTGCGAGATTTTTGAGATTCGCTTGATGATCGACGTCACGGCCGCCAAAAAACTCATCAGCGAGGTCTTGCCGAACGACAGCCAGGCTTATTCGCTGATTGGTCAGTTTCATCAATTGTTCAGCGGGGAAGTGGGGGGCGAGGCTTTCACCAAGACGGATGAGGAGTTCCACGATAAGCTGGTGCAGCTGATGGGCAATGCCCGGCTTAATGCGTTTTACACGGAAATCCGCGACCAGACCCGCACCATTCGGCGCAGATCGTCTGCCGACAAGGCGCGGATCGCCAAGTTTTCCGCTCACCACGAGCGGATTTGCAGAGGACTGCTGGAGCTCGACCTTGAGGCCACGGTGCAGGCGATGACTGAGCACATTGATCTGAGCCGGGCGGACGCACTCAAGGACCTGGCGCAGTAAACCGGATGAATTATTGCGGGGTGGGGACAAACTATAGCTGCAAAACGCTGTTGCGCGGCAGTAGCTAATAAACGGACGTACTAGAACCCAAAATATCCGCGAGGCATTCGCGGCGGCAAACGGAGAACGCTTATGAAACTGACTGAAAAAATCTGACCGAGCCCTTTTGGCAGGAAAAGGGCTATGCGCTGCCTCGGTTCGATCGGAGGCAGATGGCTGAGAAAACTGCGAAGGAGCCGATTTGGCTGCACCTCGGGGCGGGCAACGTCTTCCGCGCTTTTATTGCTGTGGTACAGCAGGAACTGCTGGATACCGGCAAGACGGACAAGGGGATCATCGTTGCCGAGGGCTTTGACTATGAGATCATCGAAAAGGCCTACCGGCGTTTTGACAACCTCACCGTCAATGTTGTCCTCAAATCCACGGGCGATCTGGAAAAAACCGTGATCGGCAGTGTCACTCAATCGCTGGTAATGGACACGAACAGCCCTGACTGGGACAGGATGAAGGAAATTTTCCGCGCGCCGAGCCTGCAGGTCGTGAGCTTTACGATTACTGAGAAGGGCTATAACCTCAGAGATGCGGGCATGAACTATTTTCCTGCCGTCAGCGCGGACTTCCAGGCCGGGCCGAAAAAGCCCGGGACCTATATCGGCAAGGTCACCGCCCTCTGTTATGAGCGCTACCTCGCCGGGCGCCTGCCAGTGGCGTTGGTGAGCATGGACAACTGCTCCCACAACGGGGACAGGCTCTTTGCCGCCGTCAGCGACTATGCGAAAAGCTGGGTCGAGGCGGGGCATGCAGAGGCTGGCTTTTTGGACTATATCACAGACAGGGAAACGGTCTCCTTCCCCTGGAGCGCGATCGATAAGATCACACCCAGACCGGACGAATCGGTGCGCAGGACACTGGCCGAGGACGGGCTGGAGGACATCGACCCAGTTGTGACGGCAAAAAAAACCTTCGTAGCACCGTTTGTCAACGCCGAGGAGACGCAGTATCTCGTCGTTGAGGACAGCTTCCCCAACGGTCGGCCTGTTTTTGCTGGTGAGGGCGTGTATTTTGCGGACAGAGCGACGGTAGATCGCTTCGAGAAGATGAAGGTCTGCACCTGCCTGAACCCTCTGCACACTTGCCTTGCGGTCTATGGTTGCCTGCTGGGCTATGACCTGATCAGCGAGGAGATGAAGGACGAGCAACTTCGCGCGCTCGTCACACGCATCGCCTATGACGAGTCGATGCCCGTGGTCGTCGACCCCGGCATTGTCAGCCCCCGGGACTTTGCCGAAAAGGTACTGACGGTGCGTTTCCCCAACCCCTACAACCCCGACTCGCCGCAGCGCATCGCCACCGACACCTCGCAGAAGCTTTCTATCCGTTTCGGCGAGACGATCAAGGCGTATCTGGCCAGCGACAGCCTTAAGGTCGCCGACCTGCAATATATCCCGCTGGTGCTGGCCGGCTGGTGCCGCTACCTGCTGGCGGTGGACGACGGGGGAGCGCCCTTCACACCGAGCTATGATCCCATGCTTGAGGAGCTTTCCGCGTATCTCAAGGACGTTCGGCTCGGGCAGGACAGGGACTTCCACAAGGAGCTTTCCCCCATCCTCTCAAACGCAAAGATCTTTGGGGTCGACCTCTATGCGGTGGGGCTTGGGGAGCGGGTGGAGCAGTACTTCCGCTTGCTCGTTCGCGGTGAGGGCGCCGTGCGCCACACCCTCAAAGAGCTTGTCAATTAACAAAATCCAGCGAGAAAGCCGACGTCCCGGAGACGCCGGCTTTTTGCTGCGCACCGGGGGGACGATTGACAAGCCCCGGACAAAACGATATAATTTTCAAAATAGGCGCCCAAAGGAATAACGGGAGCAATGCTATACAAGGAGGGGCAATGGACTTTTATTTACAGACCAGCAGCAACGCCTCCAAACTGTCGCCAATGGAACGGGACATCCTCAATTATGTGGTAAAGAACATGCACAAGGTCAAGGATATGGGCATCCGGGAGCTGGCGAGAGAGACGTACGTTTCTACCTCCACAATCTTCCGCTTCGTCAAGAAGCTCGGCTATGAGGGCTTCGGGAACTTTACCGAGGCGGTGAGGGAAACCGAAAAGGACTCGCGTAAGATCCGCGGGGCGCGGGTCGTCCACGACGACAATTACCGCGAAAGCTACCTTAAAAACGTGGTTGAGGCCGTCAAGGTCCTCACAGACGAGAAGATTGAGACCTTCCATCAGATCATGGGGCGCTACCCCCACATTTACATATTGGCCGAGGGGCTTAGCAGCGAGGTCGCGCGCTATTTTTCTCGGCTGCTCATCACCATGGGGTATTCCGTCGAGATTCCGACAGAGGAATACGAGTTTGCCTCCGTCCTGCGCCGGGTGAAGCGTGACGATGTGCTGCTTATCCTCTCCTATTCCGGCGATAACCGGAACATTATCAACCACATTGAGCGGATTTTCGCGATCGCCACGCCCGCCATTATCTCCTTCACCCGGGCGGACAACAACCTGATTTCGAACATGTCCGACCTCAACTTTTACGTGTTCGCGGACAGTATCGACTATGAGGGCATGGACCTCACGTCGCGCTGCGGAATGATTGCCATCATGGAAACCCTGATGTATAAGCGCATTACAAAGGACAGCGGCAAAAAAAGCGACTAGCGTTTTGGCCCGGCACTAACGCTCCGCATATCGGACCCCGACAGCTCCGGGCTTTACGAAATCCCCGGCGGCAGGTTCGGCACCACGCCCTGCGCACAAATAGAAAGAAGAGCTCTGAAAATGATCTTCAGGGCTCTTCTCTGTTTTGAAAAATGCGCGGCCGGATTTAGAAATCGTCCTCGCCGATTAGGCCAAGCTCGATGACCTTCTGCTTGACCTCCTCCCGGAAGTTGGGGTGGATGATGGGCAGCATAGCCTTGATGCGATCTTTGTTGGAGCGGAGGTAGATGTCTGCAACACCGTACTCGGTGACGATGTACTGCGGCAGGTAGCGGGGGGTGGTGACAATGGAGCCCTCGGGAAGCAGCGGCACGATGTTGGAGTGCTGCACGCCGGCCTTGTCGGTATAGGTTGAGCGCAGGCAGAGGAAGCTGCGGCCGTTCTTGGCATGCGGTGCACCGGAGAGAAAGGCGAAGGAGCCGCCCACGGCGCTGTACTGCTTGTGGCCCTGGGCTTCCGAGCAGGCCTGACCGGTAATGTCGACCATGAAGGTGGAGTTGATGGCCACAAAATTATCTACGGCAGCAATTGAATCGGGGTCGATTACCTCTTTGACGCTACGGAGCCTGACAATGTCGCCGTTTTCGCCCAGCCACTTGTAGAGCTCCTTTGAGCCGAAGGCACCACCGATGGTAATGTCCTTAACGACTCCGGCCTCGACCAGATCGATCATGGCGTCGGTACCGATCTCGGAGAAGATGTGCAGGTCCTTTTTATCCTTGAGGTCATAGGCGATCTGGTTACCAAGGCCGCCCATGCCAATCTGGATGGTGTCGCCATCGTTGATGTACGGCATGATCTGCGCGGCGATGGCCTTGTCAAACTCGGTCGGCTCCGTGACAGGCAGGGCAGGAATGTCGTGGTGGTTCTCCACGATGTAGTCGAACATAGAAAGCGGAACGGAGACCAACTCTTTTTCGCCGTGTGCCAACGGCTGGTAGCTATTGATGACTGCGATGCGCGTTGTGATACAGTCGTCGCGGATAATTGTGGGGGTAAAGTTTGTACCCAGCACGCCGACGTTGCAGTTGCCGTCCGCGTCGGGCGGGCAGACCTCGATGGCGACGACGTTTGCTTTGTAAACCCTGGTCACCGCCTCAATGAGGGACCCATAGGGTGCGGAATGCAAATCGATTGTACCCAGGGAGGATGCCATACGCTCAAGGACATTGCCGAAAAACGAAATGGTGTGGAAGGCTTTTTTGTAGCTGGGGTCCATCATGATCGTATTTGGCGCAAGGTACATGTTGCCGAGCAGTGTGACGTTTGTCAGCTCGTCTACCCTGTCGGCCAGACAGTCCATCAGAGCGTAGGGGATGCAGAGTGTCGAACCCATCCAGAGTGTGTCGCCGGACTTGATCTTGGCTGCGGCGTCTTCCATGCTTACGAGGTGCTCGTCATAGTGCTTTTTCCAGTCTGCCATACTTAGTCTCCTTCTTTTTTCTCTATGCTGCAATACGACACTTTCAGCAATCTGTCGTATTTGGGTTTCTGGTTGTATTCTAACAACCAGAACAGAGAAAGTATAATACTTTGTTTGGCGCGGATGGATACCGACACTTTTTATTCTTTTATATCTGGCGGGCATATGATATAATAATTATACAGATATAATACTGCGCGCCGTAATCGCCTTCGGCGTGCGATGTACATACAGGGGGAACGACTGATGGAGCTTAGGGATTTGCGTTTTTTTTGCCTGACCGCCGAGATGGAGCACGTGACGAAGGCGGCCGACCGTCTGGGCATCGCGCAGCCCTTCTTGACGCGGATTATCCGGCAGATTGAAGAGGAGATCGGAGGAGAACTGTTTGATAAGGCCGGACGCCGCATCCGGCTCAACGCGCACGGCGAGGTGTTTTACACCTATGCCAAGCAGGTGCTTGCAGATATGGATAGGCTCATCTCCGAAATGGACTATGTTTTTGACCGCAAGGAGCAGACGATCACGCTTTTGTGCAACACAGAGTCCTTTGCCACACGCATGATTCTCGCCTTCCGCGAGCAGCATCCAAACTATGCCCTCACGGTGCTGAACGCCCCCCCGGAGGAAATGATTGAGCTGCTGACAACGGGTGAGGCACAGTTTGCCCTCTCCGCGCCGCCGATCCAGGAGAGTGAGGGGCTGAACCTTGTCACGAAGCCTGCCTTCAGGATCAGGGGCATCGTCCTTCTCCCGCCGGGGCACAAGCTGCTGGAAAAGAACCTAGTTACGCTGGATGATCTGCGCGGTGAGCCCCTGGTTACCATGCCGCGGAAAAGCGGCATGCGGAGCACACTGGAGCCGATCTTTGACAAATATAATTTTCATCCGCAGATCGTTTTTGAATCCAACAACCTAAAGATGATTACCCAGGCGGTGCAGAGCGGCTTCGGCTATGCCTACGTCACCCCGCTGATTATGGAGGATTATCCGGAGCTGCTGCAAAACTGCGTTGATATCGACCTGCCGGA
>CAYRIA010000041.1:0-13752 GCA_964424175.1 uncultured Oscillospiraceae bacterium
ATCCTCGTCGGCATCCTGCTCAGCCTGAACGGCGACGTGCGCGGCATGATGATGTTCCTGCTGAACAAGGAATTCGCCCACACCGTCCTGAACACGTTGCTGGACACGGATTTCAGCGAACTGTCCAATCTGGACGATATGAGCCAAAGTGCAATTCTTGAGGTCGGGAACATCATGGCGGCCTCCTATGTCAACGCCATCGCTGCTCTAACCGGCCTGACAATCGACATTTCCGTCCCAAACATGTGCTTTGATATGGCTGGCGCGATGATGAGTGTGCCCGCGATCTATTATGCAAATATCAGCGACAAAATCATCATGATTGAGGACGAGTTTGGTCATGCCAGCCGCGATATGGCCAGCTATATTCTGCTGATCCCCGAGGTTGAAAGCCTGCAAATCATTATGGAGAGTTTGGGACTGGGTGCATGAGCAAAATGATAACAGTTGGGATATCTGACCTCAATATCGCGCAGAGGGGCGAATCACTCGTGACCTATGCATTGGGGTCATGCGTTGGAATTTGCCTCTATGATCCTGTTGCGAAAGTTGCCGGTCTTTCCCACATCATGCTGCCAACTATCGCGGAATTCTCAAATTCCAACTCGGTCCGTGAAAAGTTTGCCGACTCGGCCATCGAAATTCTCCTGCAGAGGATGCTCGGCGCAGGCGCAACAAAGATTCGCATCAGAGCCAAGATTGCCGGAGGCGCGCAAATGTTTGCAAACCTTTCCAATCCGAACTTGGCTGGCATCGGCGAGCGGAACGTCATCGCGGTCAAGCAGGAGCTTCTCCGTCAGCGCGTGCCGATCGTCGCGGAGGACACGGGGAAGGATTACGGCAGAACAGTGTATTTCGATGCCGAAGAGGGAATTATGCTCGTCAAGTCCGTGAATAGGGGAGAACGCGCGTTTTGAGTCACAGCGCCGTCTGGCGAACTAACTGGGAAGGGTTGATCTTTTATGAATGAACACAAGTCGGAAATCCTTTTGGAATCAGGTCTTAACGAGCTGGAGATCATGGCTTTTACCATTGGCGATCACCTGTTCGGCATCAATGTCGCCAAAGTGCGTGAGATTATGAAAATCCAGCCTCTGGTGACTATGCAAAAATCAAACCAATATATCGAGGGTGTCTTCAAGCCGCGCGACAAGGTTCTGACGGTGATAAACCTGCCCGCGTTTCTGGAGCTTCCGGAATCCCAAAAGCCGGAGCGGGACATTTTCATCATCGCGGGCTTCAATAACAGTGAATATGCCTTCCATGTCCATACTGTCGTGGGCATCAACCGCATTTCCGGCGTGCAGATGAAAAAGCCGGATCCCGTCATTTTCGGCGGCCGGGAGGGTGTTGCAACAGGGATCGTGGAGCTTGAGCACGAATTGATCACGATCATCGACTTTGAAGCGATCATCACCGAGATCTGCCCGGAAAAGGGCTTCGATTTGGAAAAGATCTCGGAGTCCGAGGGCAAAAACCGCGAGGGCAAGCACATTCTGATTGCAGAGGACTCCCTGCTTCTGTCAAAAATGCTAATCGATTCGCTGCACCGTGCCGGCTACACCAACACAATCAAGACGAGTACCGGCCAGGAGGCCTGGGATTATCTCTGCGAGCTGCGCGACGGCGGAGGCGATATCGACAGCCATATCAGCTGCATCATCACGGACATTGAAATGCCGCAAATGGACGGGCACCGGCTGACAAAGCTGGTCAAGACCGACCCAAAACTCAAACACCTCCCGCTTGTCATCTTCTCCTCTCTCATCAGCGATGAAATGCGGATTAAGGGCGCGGAGCTGGGCGCCGACGCGCAAATTACAAAACCTGAAATCGGGCAGCTTGTTGATATTCTCGATACCTTGACACACTCATAAGTCTTCGGCGCTGGGCGTAACACGTTCAACCGTTTTATGAGAGACAACCCTAAAGCGGCGCAAAAAAGTCCAGTCATATCCAAGCGGTTATTTGCAAAGCAATGCCGGGAAGGGAGAGACTAAGATGCAATGCGATCACCACTGTGAAAGCCATGCAAGCTGTATTGAGCAGGTCTCCATCTTCGCCAGCCTCAGCCGTGAGGAAAGAATGGAAATCGTAGAGATTGCCTCCTCCCGCAGCTTTGAGAAAGGCGAAGCAATCTATCAAGTAGGCGAAGAGGGCGGAACCCTCTTTGTCCTCCACACCGGCCGGGCAAAGCTTTTTCGCTTAAATTCAAGTGGAAAGGAGCAGGTTCTCCGCCTGGTTGGTCCGGGTGAATTTATCGGAGAGCTATCCCTCTTTTCTTCCCTGCCTCTCACCGATAACGCCCAGGCGCTGGAGGCGACAACCATGTGCGTCCTGCAAGGGGCGCGACTCAAGGCGCTGATGGCAAAATACCCATCCATTGCCTTTAAGGTGATGGATGAGCTCTCCCGAAGGCTGGAGAAAGCAGAAACCCGAATCGAGGACATCAGTTTAAGCTCGGTGACCAAGCGGGTTGCAGGATCTCTGCTGGAGCTTTCAGAGGGGAAGCAGGAGATCCTCCTGCCCATGACAAAGGGAGATCTGGCCTCACAGCTTGGTATGACGCAGGAAACCCTAAGCCGCAAGCTGGCCGCACTGCAGGAAGAAGGGCTGATCCTATTAAAAGGGCAGCGTAAAATTATCATAAAAAACAGAGCGGAGCTGGAAGTAGCCGGACGCGAAGAATAGCCCCAGCAAACCAAAAGTCAGCAGTTTACACTGCTGACTTTTCCTTATGTACGCTTGAGGAATAGCAAATTGCTTCTTTTGGGCAGATCTGCCGGCAGTTTATACATTGATGGCAGAGCGCAGTGTTGATAACGGCTTTCTTATCCTCAGGAGCTACAGCTATCGCAGCAGAGGGACAGACCTTTTCGCATAGCTTGCAACCAATGCAGGCGGTCTTATTCACCTCCTTGCTCCGTCTCGCAAATCGGCCAAACAGCTTTTGAGGCGCCCCGAACGGACAGATTAAATTGTGAAATACCAAGGGTCTGTATCTGAGGGTAACAAGGAACGCAATCCCTAGCCAGATCGGTAAAATAGGCAGGTTAATCTGAAAAAACCTCTTTGACAGAAGCATTGCCGCTATGCTGCCAAGCAGCGCGATCCAGGCAAAATACCCGTTCATCAGCCATTTGGGTGTTTTCTTTGTTTGAATTTTTAATTTCTTTGCAATCCAATCTGCCGGTACCATCAGTGTGTTCATGGGGCATACATACCCGCAGTAGATCCTCCCAAAGACCAGCGCAGCCAAAAGGCTTGCGCCGAACAGTGCCAACCAAAGCATCATCTTTCCCTGGGCCAGAAGAAAGACAAACAGCGCCAAAAATAAAAGCCGAATGATTGTAACGGTAAATTTCATAGGTTCCTCCCCCTTGACTTGCTTTTCTCTCATTATACAAATATAATGAGAGAAAAGATGTTACCAAGGTCACTCTTTTGACGGAGATTTGCAAAATGGAAAACTATATTGCCTTAATAGAAAAGAGCCTACTTTTAAGTTGTCTATCCAAGGAGAAGGTGCGCTCCTGTTTAAAGGACGGAAGCTTTCATATCCGCAGCTATGGCAAAAACAACATCATTCACTTTTCCGGCGAAGTCTGTCGGGGGCTTGAGGTCATTTTATCCGGACATGTGAGCGTGGAGCGTATTGATGAATCAGGCAATCTGATGACCATCGCAGAATTCTATTGCGACGAGCTTTTGGGTGGCAACCTGCTTTTTTCAAAAAGCCCTTATTATCCTATGACCGTCACCGCAAAGCAAGCAACAATAATTGCAGAGGTCGATAAAGAGCGCCTTTTAGAGCTTTTTTCGGACAATCCCATCTTTTTAAGAAACTATCTTGAATTTGTCGCTGACCACACATCGATTCTTGGCGATCGCATCAAGCACTATGTAGGCAAAACAATACGGGAATGTGTTATAGCCTATTTGGAGCACGAACGGCGAAAGCAAGGCATGAATAGCATCCTGCTCCCCATTACCAAAAAAGCATGGGCTGAAAGAATTGGCGTTTCCCGCACATCTCTTTCCAGGGAGCTTAGCAAAATGAAAAAGGACGGTCTGATACGCTACGACGCTAAAACAATTGAGCTTAAAGAAGACGATCCCCGAGCATAGGTTTTAAGCCTAGCTCGGGGAATCGTTATCTGTCTTATTTTGCTTTTACCTGAGATTTCTTGACCTCGTATCCAAGTGCGGTGATGGCCTTTTCGATGTCCTCCACCGATAGCTTTTCATCCTCAAAGTCAAACTTTGCCTTGCTGGAATTAAACAGCACCTTCACACTTTCTTTTTCCACACCGTTTAGCGATTTTACTGCGTTTTCGATTTTTAGGACACAGGATGGACAGGTTAATGTCTCTAATTGAATAGTCGCTGTCTTCATTTTCAACGCTCCCTTTCTGATTGTGGTTATTCGGCTATCGTATTCTAGCTTAATTTGTACCGGAGAAGCCTCATGCCATTTAGGATGACCACCAGAATACTGGCTTCGTGTACCAGCATGCCGATGGACATATTCATCCACTCGCTAAAGAACACACTGGCAAGCAGGAATAGTACAACTCCTATGGCAATCAAAATATTCTGCTTCATGTTTCTGGCCGTCGCCTTTGCGAGTCCAAGAGCATGGGGCAAACGGCTGAAGTCTGAATTCATTAAAACAACATCGGACGTCTCAATGGCTACATCCGTGCCGCTTCCCATGGCGATCCCGATATGGGCCAAAGCCAGCGAGGGGCTGTCATTCACGCCGTCGCCAACGAAGGCAACGATTTGGCCTTCTTCCTCAATCAGCCTCTTGATATAAGCCGATTTATCTTCCGGCAGCATGTTTCCATGGGCTTCGGTTAAGCCCAGCCCACGGCTCACCGCATCAACGGTTCCCTGATTGTCGCCAGAGAGCATAACAAGGTTCTTGACGCCCAATCTCTTCAGTTTTAACAGATCTTCTTTCACGCCGGGACGGATCTGATCGCGAACCCCCATCAGTATTCTCAGTTCCCCATCAACAGACGCCAGTATAAGGGAATTACCGTTTTTTTCAAAACGCGCTATATCGGCATTGGCTTTTTCGCTGATTTGGACACCTTCTCTTTCCATCAAGGCCACATTGCCAACGGCAATTCTGTGCCCATTGACATTGGCCGCAATGCCACCGCCTTTTATAACCTCTGTGTTTTCAACGCTTGAGAATGTGGTTTCGCCGATTTCTTCTAAAACAGCTTTTGCCAGCGGGTGATCGGATTCACGTTCGACACTTGCTAAATATCCCAACACTTCCTCAATGTTGTCTCCGTAATAGTCTTTTTCCGCAACCGATGGGTTTCCTACGGTTAATGTGCCCGTTTTGTCGAACACCATGGTATCGAGCCGGCTAAAGTCGCCAATGACTTCGCTGCCCTTAAGCAGGACTCCGTGGCGCGCCCCATTTCCTATGCCGGCAACATTGGATACAGGCACGCCGATCACCAAAGCGCCGGGGCAGCCGAGGACAAGAATGGTAATGGCAAGCTCAAGGTTCCGGGAGATTGCCCAAACGAGTATACCAAGCACCAAAACGGCCGGTGTATAGTATTTTGAGAAGCGGTCAATAAAACGCTCTGCCTCTGATTTTGAGTCCTGGGCTTCCTCTACGAGCTCAATGATCTTGCCGAAGGTTGTATCTTCCCCTACACGGTCGGCGACAATCTGGATGGTTCCATTGTCTAGGATTGTGCCCGCGAATACATTTGAACCCTTCTCCTTTGATACGGGAAGGGATTCCCCTGTGATGCTGGCTTCGTTAATACTACCTTCGCCGGATAAGACCGTGCCGTCAACCGGTATTTTTGCGCCGGTTTTAACCAGTAAAACATCCCCAATATCAACTTCGTCAACTTCAACTTCTTCGAACTCCCCGTTTTCCATTTGCTTTAAAGCGCTCTCCGGCGCCATTTCTGTCAGTTCTTTTATGGCCGAGCGGGTTTTATTTAATGTGCGTTGCTCTAAAAAGGCTCCAAATAAGAACAAGAAGGTGACAATGGCGGATTCTTCGAAATTTCTGATAAAAAACGCTCCGAAAACAGCAAGGGTAACCAAAACGTCAATGCTGACAACCTTGACTTTTAATGCTTGATAAGCCTGGATTGCAATGGGCGCAACACCCAAAAGCGAAGCAAGCGCCAAGGACCAAACAGCCACAGCTTCATTCATAAAGGCCAGTTCACCGGCAAAACCGATCACAATTAGTATAGCACTCACTAGGGTTATATGGTTTTTCTTGCTAAGTATGAATCTCTGCATCTCATCACCTTCTTTTTTCTAATTCATCTCCGCTTATGCCTGATATGCTTTATCCAGCTCCGCCAACCGGTTGTAAACGGCTTCAAAGCTTTCGCATACATCGCCCGGAACAGTATAGTTTTTTGTAATTTCCCGCAGCTTTTCAAATTCTTCGTTTAAATCAGGCAGCTCCGATCCTGATCGCTTCATTTTCTTACTCAGTGCATCAAATAGCTTTTGTACTTCATAAAACTCGGGGTGGTTTTTTCCATGCACCCTTGCAACAACGGGCACATACTGTTCGAGTGTCTGAAAATGTTTTGCCCTTGCCTCGTTAAAGACATTCTTGCTTGTCATTTTTTCTCAGCTCCTTTTGCTTATTTTGTTTTCTGAGCTTAGTGTATCATGCTTTGCCGGAAAACACTTTGATCTAAATCAAAAACAGAAAAACATTAAGAAAAAACGGCATAGCCGATAGTTTCTACCGACTATGCCGAGTTTTTCAAGGATAGTAAATCCCTTAGACGCGTCACCTTTTGCGAAGCCTTTTCTTTTTAATGTTATGGGCCTACACGACCTAATGTTCGAGAGCTTCTTCGCAGGTGTTCAGGCTCATGGCAACGTTTTTCATTTTTTCCATCTCGGAGGTCACGTTTTTCACAGCAATATTCTGCTTGTGAATGTCAGCTGAAACGGATTCGATCGACTCGCTGATGCTGATGACGTTGCTAATCAAGTTGTTAATCTCGTTGGTCACGGTTTCAAAGCGGTTGTTGACCTCTGCGTTGGTCTGCGTCTCCTGCATAACCACGTTGGTTGCGATGTCATTGGCCAGCTTGATCTCCTCCAACGTTCCGAGCAGCTTTTCCATGCTCTCCATGCCGGCGATGGCCGATTTCGTTCCGGCTGAAGTTTTAGACGCTACATCGTCGACCTGCACAGAGAGTTCGTCAATGATACTCTCGATGCTCTTGGCCGATTCGCTGCTCTCGTCCGCAAGGCCCTTAATCTCATTGGCCACAACGGAGAAGCCCTTCCCGTGTTCGCCGGCCTTGGCGGCTTCGATGGAGGCGTTGATGGAAAGCATATTCGTCCGCATGGTAATCTTGTTAATCTCCTTGAGAATAATGCTCACGGAGGAAATTTTGCTCAGAAGAATCTCTGCCGCTTCGCCCGCCGCCAGAACGGTTTCCTTCATGGTGTTGATGGTTGTCTTGACCTGATCCGCACCCTCGCTGCCGCTCTGGACTGCCGCGCCGACCTGCTCAAATTCCCGTTCCATCTCGCGGTTTAGCTCCGCATTGTGGTTGAGGGCGCTCATTGTGTCGCTCACCAGGGTGTTTAGTGCGGCCGCAGAGCTGTTCATCCCCTCGGTCAAGGCCTCCATCTCGTCCGTCGCGTCATTCACGTCCTGGATACGCTGCGACAGGTTGCCGATGTTCTCCGCACTTTCTGTCATGGAGACGTTAAGCTGCTGGATAACGTCTCCGGTCGTCTTCGCGTTGTCCTGAATTTTGCGCAACATATGGTTTGAATTATCGATGATCTTGCCGGCACGATTGGTCGCGATAACCAGAAGGACGCCAACAAAGGCATAGATGATGATCCGTTCAATAAACGATACGATCCCGCCGTTGGGACCTGCGATATAGACCGGGTTAATAAGCCCGACGATAATGCTGATCGGGAGATAGGATGCAAGTAGCGCGATAAGGATTCTTTTGTCAAAATACAGCAACGCCTGCCCCAACATGGCAAAGGAAACGATAAAAGTCGCCTCGTTTCCGCCCTGTGAGATCGAAACAATCAGCGTAGTGATGGCGATGATAATGGTCAGGCCGCTGCCCTTGACTACATCGCTTGCCTTTGTAAAATAAAGAATGGTTACCAGGATCGGCCCTAGGGTCATGCCGATATCGCCCACCAACGCACTCTCCAAACCGCGCGCCGCCGTAGTGTACGCAATTAACACGATTGAGCAGATCCACAGCGAAATCAGATTAATTTTATGCAGCTTTTGCATTTGTTTGCTCTCATTCCCTTCGTTGTTGGTCGCGAACTTCGGCGGCACTCTGCCTGTCCACGCTGCCAAAGCTCGGTTACAAATCTCCTTATATAATTATACTACTTGCTGGAAAAATAACAAGGTGCTTTGTAAGAATATCCCTGAAAAGCGCTTTTTACGTCGTTTTTTACTTCCGTATCCCTTTATCTCCGATAACCGGCTGCGATCATCATTGGGGCAGCCGGTTGACCACAGACTGGAAATCCCGTATAATAGCTCTATGGAAAAGGTCTTTTTATCCGATATTGACGGAACACTAATAAAAACCAATACGCCGGTGCATCCGGCAACTACTGCGGCAATCCGGCGCTTTATGGCGGCGGGCGGGCGCTTTGCGCTCTGCACCGGGCGCGCGGGCGAAGCCGTCGCAGCCCTTGCCCGGGAGCTTGAGACTAACCTGCCCTGCATTCTGCTGGGCGGAGCACTGCTATACGACTTCTCCACCGGCAAGGTGCTGTGGAAGCAGCCGATGGACTCCGGCTGGCGCGACCTTGTCCGCACAATCTATGAAAGCGAGCCGCAGGCCGGAATTAACGTCTGCACAGAGGCACAGGTCTTTTCCCTGCGGAAGGATAAGCGGCTTTTGGAGCGCGGCGTGGCAGAGGATAGGGACGCACCGCTCCGCAATCTTGACGAGATCAAAGGTGAAGCCTTCAAAATTCTAGTCACACATGAGGAGCTCTCTGCCTTTGACCGCATCAAAGAGCGCCTAGTGGACGGTTCGCGCTTCCACTTTTGCGCAGCCAGTCGGCACTTTTACGAGATTACCGATGCGGGCGTCAGTAAGGGCAGCGCCGCGAAAACGCTCCTCAAGCTGTGCGGGCTTGGCGGACACGCCCTATATGCCGCCGGTGATGGTGGCACAGACCTCGCCCTGCGGGACGCTGCAAACCTGTTCTTCGCGCCGGAAACTGCGCCGGCCTTCGTCCGGGAGCGTGCGGACTTCATTTTCCCCCCGCCCGCCGAGGGCGGCCTTGCCGCCGCGCTGGAAAAGGCACTGACGCTTTAATGCGTTACCCCCGAGAGCATTCGCTCTCGGGGGTAACGCATTATTGAGGAAGATATCTGTCAGGCTACCAGCCGCTCCAGTTTCTTCATGCGCCGTCTGGCGCTAATGTGGTTATAGATGATGACGAGAATGAGCACCAGCCCCCAGATGATTGATCGGTAGAAGTTGCTCAGGTTAGGGAACATGTTGAAGCCGGAGGAGAGCACCTGCAGAATCAGGATGGCGACGGCCAGGCCGCTGACCTTACCGAAGCCGCCGTTGGGGTTGACCCCGCCCAGCACGCAAATGATGATGACTTGCATGACATAGGACGCGCCGTAGTCGGCACGACCGGAATTGGCCCGGCTGATAAGCAGAAGCCCCGCCACAGACGCCAGCATCCCGCCGATCATATAGGTCTTTAGGAGTAACCGATCATTGTCGATTCCCGAAAAACGCGAGGCGACGGCATTTGAACCCATCATCCGCAGCTTCAGACCGTAGGGGGTTTTTTGTAGCAAGTAGCTGATTACGCCGGCACAGGCGGCGAACA
Organism: uncultured Oscillospiraceae bacterium; assembly: GCA_964424175.1. Classification (GTDB taxonomy): domain Bacteria; phylum Bacillota; class Clostridia; order Oscillospirales; family Oscillospiraceae; genus UBA2658. The sequence goes on from CAYRIA010000041.1 coordinate 9,880, forward strand.
CCAGAACCGTCACCGGCAGGAAGCCGAACAGGATTTTTGTGCCAACCGCTGAGAGAAAATTCGGCAGGCCGTTGACGCTGGAACCCTTTGTGATAATCAGAGACGCGCCCATGATGAGGTCCGCACCGCCGAGTGTCGCCACCATCGGCGGAATGCCGAGCTTCGCCACAAAGGTGCCGATCAAAAGGCCGCAGAGCGCACCGACGGCCACCGCGATCACCAGCGCCGCGACCAGAAAGAACACCGCCTGTAGGCCGGAGGCGTCCATGGGGCAGAAGCGAAGCAGAAATTGGACGGCAATGATACCCGAAAAGTTTGCCGTCGCCACAACGCTCAGGTCGATTCCGCCGCTCATCATCGCCAGCATCATCGCCAGCGCCAGAATCCCGTATTCCGGGAAGAGGAAGGCCATCGAAACGATGTATCTCTTGGTCAGGAATATCTGCGGCTGGATCAGAGACATGGCGGCAAAGGAGATCGCGAGAATTACAAGGAGCCGCACGAGGTTCGCGTTTTTGGAGGCTCTGTCACCAAGCCTTGCATAGAAGTCTTTCATCGCACCGCATACTCCTTTTCTCCGGATTTTTCTCCGGGGTTTTCCTCCAGAATCACGCCGCTAATCCGTTTCTTCGCGCGGAGCGCCTGATAGGAGGAGATGCCTATGCCGAGGATAATCAACACGCCGGTGACGAATTTTGCCGAATAGGTCGGGATGCCCAGAAGAATGAGGTTCGTGTTGACCGTCATCATCAGCAACACGCCCAGCAGCGCCCCCTTGATGCTGCCAACGCCGCCGGAAAGCCGTGTTCCACCAAGGACCGCCGCGGCAATGCAGGTCATTTCATAGCCCTCCAGGGTCGTCGGCTGGCAGGAGCCGGTCAGGACTGTGCGCGTCATGCCGCCCAGTCCGGCCAGCGCACCCATAAAGGCAAAAACGAAAATCTGGATAAACACGGTGTTGAAGCCCGCCCGCTCTGCGGAAACGGGGTCGCCGCCGAAGGCGTAGATACCCCGGCCCAACATGGTATAGCGCATCAGCACCCCGACCACCAATACCACACCCAGCATCAGCAGGAACAGAATTGATAGCGGGCTTGTCAGCCCCGTCACTTTGTTCGTCGCAACAAAAAGGTAGGTGGTTGAGAGCCTTTCAAGCGGCTCGGCCATAACGGCGATTACGCGGCACTTCAAAACACCCTGCAAAAACCCCATGTAAATGCTTGAGGTCGCAAGTGTTATGATCAGTGTCGGCAACTTAAGCCAGGCCGCGAGCACGCCGTTGACCGTCCCTAGCAGGATGCCCAGCGCAGCCGCCGCTGCAAACAGCACCCAGACCGGCCCCGTGTAGCCGCCGTCCGTGGCAAGCCAGGTGACGGTATACATGGTAAGCATGGAAATTGCGGGGAAGGAGACGTCGATGCTGCGCGCCGTAATTTGCATCATCACGCCCAACGTGAGCATAACGGGCAGGATACAGGAACGGGCAAGGTCGACCAAGCTGTTTGCGGTGAAAAACTGGCCGCTTTTGGCCTGAATGACAGCAATGAGCAGGATCAGCACCACCGAGACGTAGAATTCATTTTTTTGAAGCAATCTTTTCAACAAGTTTCGCCCCCCTCAATCCTGTGACGTGACGATGGAAATCAGCCGCGTTTCGTCCAGCTCCCGGTTGCTCAATTCGTCGGTGATTCGGCCCTTTTTGACAACCAAAATTCGGTTGCAGTTCTGGATCACTTCCAGGATGTCGTCGGAAATGACGATGACGGCCGTCGTTCTGCTCTTGACGATTTCTCTGATTTTTTCGTGCAGATCAAATTTTGCGCCGATGTCGACGCCCACTGTCGGGCCGTTGAGGATCAGCACGTCAGGCGCTGTCTGCAGCCACTTAGCCAGTACGACCTTCTGCTGATTGCCGCCGGAAAGGGTGTTGATCGAATCGTCCAGGCTGCCAAGCTTGATGGTGAGCGCCTCCTGCCACTTGGCGGCATCCGCGTTGATGCGCACCTCGTCTACCGCACCCTTGTCCGTCCGCAGCCCATCAATGGCGGCGATGGCAAGGTTATCTTTAATTGACTGGAGCAGGAACAGCCCCTCGGTCAACCTGTCCTCGGGGACATAGGCGACCTTGTTTTTCAGCGCATCCTGCGGGGATTTGATCGTTACAGGCCTGCCCTTAATGAAGATTTCACCGCCGTCGGGCGGATAAAGGCCGAACAGGGACATGGCGAGCTCTGTTCGCCCAGAGCCGAGCAGTCCCGTGATGCCCAGAATCTCGCCCGGCATGACCTTAAAGGAGATATCCTTAAAGGCATCCTTCAGATAGAGGTTTTTGACCTCCAGCAGGGGCGTTTCGTCCTCCGGTGCATCGTAATGGAAGCTATCGCCCTCAAGCTTACGTCCGGATATGAAATAGATCATCTTCTCGTGGCTGACGTTTTCGGTCGTGTCCGTAATTACGTGGCGGCCGTTGCGCATAACGGTGAAGCGGTCTGCAATCTCAAAAACCTCGTCCAGCTTGTGACTGACAAAGAGGATCGTTACGCCGCGCTCCCGCAGATTTTTGACAATCGCAAAGAGCTTGTCGATTTCCTTCCGCGTGAGTGCGGTGGTCGGCTCGTCCATAATCAGCAACCTTGCGTCGTTGACAATAGCACGTGCAATCGCCACAATCTGCTTGTCCGCGACGGACAGCTCCTCCAGGGGCACATGCAGCGGCAGCTCCACGCCGACCTTTTCAAAGGCGGCCTTGGCAAGCCTGTCGACCTGCCGCCAGTTGACGAAGTTCTTTTTCCGGGATTTATTGATGGTTATGGCAATGTTCTCCGCAACCGTGAGGTTGGGGAAAACAGACATGTCCTGATAAATGACCTGAACGCCGTCGGCGATGGCGTCCATTGTGTTGTAGCGCTGCCGCAGCACGCCGTCAAAGGTGACCGTTCCGCTGTCGGGCTTATAAAAGCCCGAGATGACCTTAATCAGCGTCGATTTCCCGCTGCCGTTGCCGCCGACGAGACAGTGAATTTCGCCCCTTTCCAGTTCGAGGCTCATACTGTCCAGCGCACAGACGCCGCCGAAGCGCTTCGTCGCTTCCGTTACCTTTAATATTGTATTCGCCATGGAATCATCTCCGTCTATCCGGGCACACCTCATAGGCGGTGCCGCTCCGGCTCAGAATCAGTCTGTCCTGCCCCGGTTCCCGCCGCGCGGGAACCGGGGCTTTTTCGCACGCGGCACAAAGCCGCGGCTTCTTGCTTAGAAGTTGTATTCGCCCATATTGTCCTTAGTGATGACGATCCAGCCGTTGCCGTTTAAGTACTTTCCGTTGACGTTCAAGGATTCAAAGCCGGGAACCTTCAGGTCATAGCCGTTGACGATCTCGCTCTCGCGGCCCTCAAGGACCATCTGTGCCAGCACGTTCATGGCATAGCCCGCCTCGGCAGGATCCCAGCAGAGGACTGCTTGGGTCGAGCCGTCAGTAAGCTGGTCGGCAGCGCAGGAGGTCACTGAGGTTCCAACAGAGAAGCATTTGCCGATCAAACCAAGCTCGCCGATGGCCTTACCTGCACCCGGTGCGTCATAGCTGGAGGTGCCGAGGAAGCCCTTGAGGTTCGGATAGGTCTTGAGCAGCTCCTTGGCCTTCTCATAGGCGATCTCCATGCTGTCCTCAGTTTCAACCTTTTCCACGTCGATGAGCTTCATGTTCGGATACTTTTCCTTCTGGCGGGCAATCGCCGCATCCGCCCACTCGTTGTGGGAGGCGGTGGTCAGGAAGCCGACCATCGTGACATATTCGCCTTCCTCGCCCATGGCCTTTGCCAGCTCGTCCATCATGTACGCGCCGTAGCCAACGTTGTCAAAGGCTTCGATGTTGTA
>CAYRIA010000042.1:0-1635 GCA_964424175.1 uncultured Oscillospiraceae bacterium
CTTGTTGTATCTGTGGGCACTATTGATTTGAAGGTTATGTCATAGAAATGATATAAGCGCTGGGTTATGTAAGGATCACAAATCCGGTTAAGCTATAGTATGGATCGGCATATCAAAAAAACTAAAAAAACTAATGAACAAACATCGGTGAACTATGGATTTTATTACACTATGCTTGACTAGTATTCTTTCCTATTTATCACTTTTTAAAAGCAACGGCAAATTGGCTATTCTTCCAACTACTTCGCGTCGTCCGGCAACACCAGAGGATTTGCAATTAAAACCTGAGCAAGAATCCCTATTTGCCGAAATTATTATGGACGGAAAAATTATTGAAAAAAATTTAAGCAATATGGGCTTTGATCTAAATTGGCTTGCTAAGCAAATGAGTCTGCACGGCATCAGATCTGCCGTAGACGTTTTTTTAGCAGTTTGTGATAAAAATCAGAACATCTCTTTTTATTTAAAAGAGAATTACAAAAAACATTAGTCAGATAAACAGGCTGGGTGGATGAATAAAATTTCATTCTTTTTTGCAATTATCGTTAATAGAAAGTCTCTTTTATTGGTATCCAGATGTCTGGGGGGCAGCGAGTACCGCAAGCGGCAGAGGCCTCATTTCCGGATGGTTTTTCAGCGCTCTCGCCTAGCTATAGACGTCCATAATGATTGATGCCCATTCAATCGCCGAGTAGTAACCCAGTGTTAGGTTCTCTGGGTTTACCTGAATGCTCTTTGCATATTCGTCCACCGCACTCCAGTCTCCATTTTCATACGACTGGAGCAGCATACATAGTGGCATGAAAGCACCTGTCCCGTTTACCAGCGCGGCGGAAATATCCTCTGAAATTGCCAGCCCACGCAAGGCCTCTTCCATGCTGCTGTCCAAAACAACATCTAACATACTGAACAGGCACATCAGCGACACTTCATCCTTCCGCTGCTTGAATGCGCTGTGTTCGGCAACAAATTCACCGAATCTGGAACGAAGCAGGGATAGCCTGATCACCTCGTCGGGCTTATCGGCCGCCAGATTCTGAAGCATCACCACATTAATCCATCGTTCAATTTCGTACCGCCCCATACGGATTAGGGCATGTCTGATCGAACTAAACTTGTTCTCTTTTTTCCGGCTGTTGATGTATAGTAGTCTATAGGACAGATTAACGTCCGTTTCTATAATGCGCGTAATTCTATCATAGGAAAAGTCTTCTCTTCTCAGTTCGTTCAATATCTGAACGTATACCGTTTTGGGTGATTTTTTTGCTTTGTATGCGGTTGGTACTATTTTGGGCTTGCTGAAAAAATACCCTTGAAAGAGCTGGAACCCCATTGTTCTTGCCTTCTGGTATTCTTCTTCCGTCTCAATTTTCTCCGCAAGCAAGATGTGGTTTTGTTTAAGAGCTTCCTGTACATCCACTTGAATTGTATCTAGCGGAGTTGCAATGATATCATATTTAATAATATCCGCCATTTCAACCGTCGGGCTATCAAAATAATCTTCTTCAAAATCGTCAAGCGCAATTTTATAGCCCTTGTTACGCAACTCCTGAATCCGCGCAAAAAGCGCTTCGTCATATATGACAGTCTCCAAGATTTCAATCACAAGAGTCTTTGGATCAATCAGTTCAATCA
>CAYRIA010000042.1:1735-13621 GCA_964424175.1 uncultured Oscillospiraceae bacterium
TCAATCAAAGAGTTTTTGCCTGCGCTTATTACCGAAAACAATATGTGGCCTCTTTTCCCAATGAACAAGCAACGTCTTAGATGCTTTACGGCTTGCTGCCTGGCTGCAAACGGCGCTCTTCTTTAATATAGCCCTAAATTCAGTCTATTTCAACAAAAACAATTGCATTTTCCGCATTCCGCTTGTCGACGGAGACAAGTTCCCGCGGCTGGTGCATTTTGGACAGGCCGATCGATCTGTCCCGGCGCCCCAGCTTGACCTTGCCATAGGCACGACATATAATAAAGCTGAGGTGAGCACAATGAAAGCCTGATTGCAGTGGATTATCAAAATGACTTTGTCTCCGGCGCCAGGGGCTTCCCCGAAGCCTCAGCGCCGGAGGCGCGGATCCTCAACAGGGAGTAAACCGAGGAGGCGCGACGAATGCTGGACGCCGAGGGCTGATCTGTTGTAAAATTGTCGCCTCCAATTCTCTCGACGGGAAACGCATTGAGGACTTGACTTTATCCGCAAAGCGCGTTATGGTCATACGCATGGGTGGACTGTGTCTTGCCGTTGTTTTTTGGTAATCATGCAAAATTTTCTGCACAGAATGCAGCAAATGCGCGAAAAACACGGCTTATCCCCTAAAGGCGGTTGTCACATCTGCATATATATAATATAATGTATCTATGAAATTCTTAAACACATTAAAAGAAACCTTATTATCGTCCCTCCCACTCGCAGCCATAATTATTATCGTCTGCGGTTTTGTGGCGCCTATGGAGAGCGCGGGAGACTATTTGAAGCTAGTGATCGGCTATGCCGGCGTGGTGCTGGGACAGTCGCTATTTCTCTACGGCCTGAACGTCAGTATCCTGCCGATCGGCAAGCTGGTTGGCAGCTCGCTTATTAAGCTCAAAAAGGCCACATTTATCATCTTCTTCGGCATTCTGTTCGGTCTCTTATCCACGGTGGCGGAGCCTGCCCTCGCGGTGTTGGCCCGGCAGACCAATATGCTGATGAGCACCGTGAACGAGACCCTGTTCGTCTGGATCATGAGCGCGGGTGTTGGCGTTCTGGTGGGCTTCTCGCTATACCGGATTATGAAAGATCTCAGCATCAAGGTCGTTTTCGCCGTCCTTTATTCCCTGGTTTTTATCACGGTCATCTTTGTGCCGGAGGAGTTCGTCGCTCTGGCCTTCGACGGCAGCGGTGCTACCACGGGCGACGTATCCGTACCATTCATCTTGGCTCTCGGCGTGGGCATTTCGGGCACCATGTCCAAACACAAGACCAACGAGGACACCTTCGGCATCATCGGGTTTGCCTCAGTGGGCCCGATTCTGGCACTCTTTCTTTACGGCATTATCCTCAAGGTCACTGGCGGTCTGCCGCCCGTTGGTGTCTATGATCCAGGCGCGGCCGAGAGCCTAGTCTCCATCATTGTCTCCAATTTGGGCAGCGTCGCGCTAGCACTCTTCCCGATTGTTCTCGTGTTTATCCCCTTCCAGTTCTTATTAATCAAGCTACCGAAAAGGGAGTTTATCCTAATGCTGCTCGGCTCAATCTCCGTCTATCTCGGCCTGCTCGTATTCCTGTCGGGCATCGACTATGGCTTTGCCTTCGCCGGAAAATATATCGGGGAGGTTTTCCTCGATGCTGCCCGCCCAGAGTGGTTCAAGTGGCTGTTGCTTCTGGTCGGCTTTATCCTGGGTGCCGCCATTACCTTGTCCGAACCTGCCGTCACCGTACTTGGCGAGCAGCTTGAGGAAATCACTAACGGCCACATCAAGAAAATCACCATCCGCACTACGCTGGCTATCGGCATCGGCTTCGCCGCGCTGATCTGCATGATTAAGATCCTGACGCAGGTTGACATTCTCTGGTTTCTGGTTCCGCTTTACGCCATTGCGCTCATAATGATGAAGTATACCTCCAAGCTGTTTGTCGGCCTTGCCTTCGACTCCGGCGGTGTGACCGGTGGCGCTCTGACATCAGCCTTCTTGACTCCGTTTACCCTCGGCGCAGCACAGGCCGTAGGTAAAATGGCGGGGCCTGGCGCGCAGTCGGTTCTGACCAACGGTTTTGGGATTATCGCCTTTATTTCCGTCACGCCTCTGATCGCCGTGCAGGCGTTGGGCATTATCTACGACATCCAGCTCAAACGCTCGCAGGCATACATGGCGGAGGAGGAATTCGCGGAAATCGCCGAGCTGGCCTTTATCGCTGAGCGCGCCGGTGAGCGCGGCGCCGGCAATCAATTGGACAACGAAAGCCCATTATTGGAGGACACACCGTGATAAACGATGTCATACGCTGCAGCGAAACCAATTGCTGTATTGAATCCCTAACGCTAATCGCCGGAAGAAAGCACAAGGATGCGCTTCTGGATGCACTATCCGGATCGGGCGGTCGCCTCCTCCGAATCGTATACGGAAAGGGTTCTACCAAAATCAACTATATCAAGAATATGCTCGGCTTTGTTCCGGAGGAAAACAAGGTGCTTATTACCTGTCTGCTTCCAAGCGACAAAACCGACGCAGTGCTCAACATGCTCATCGAAAAATTTCATTTTGACAGGCCAAATACGGGCATCGCTTTCACCGTCCCCGTCGAAAGACTGTCCTGCTGATTCCGGAGGAAGGTAAAATGGAAAAGACCAACATAAAAGCGCTGTATATCGTCGTTAACGCCGGCTTTGCTGACGACATCGTGGAGCTTGCGCACGAATTGGGCGCAGGCGGGGCCACGATCATTAACACCCGCGGCACCGGCTCCGTGCACAAGGCAATTTTTGGCATTTCTATCGACACCGAAAAGGAAATGATCCTGACCCTCGTCAGCGCGGAAACGGCTGATAAAATCGTGGAGCGCATCAAGGAAAAGGCTGGCCTGAAATCCCCTGCCGGCGCCTTCTGCTTCATTGTGCCCGTTGAAAAAATGATCGGTGGTCACAACCAAGCCATCCTTCCGGCCGAGACGAAGGAATAAGCACCCAAACGCCGTCATAAAAATCTCCGTGCCCCTTGGCTCGGGGATTTTTCCATGGCGCTACCATAGAAATGAGAGGCAACTGCATGTACGACGAATTGACTGAAGTGGATATCCGAAAAATGCGGGAGGAGCTCGAACACCGCATCCTTGTCCTGCGCCCACAGATCTTGGAGGACGTTAAAACCGCGCGCGCCTTCGGTGATCTGAGCGAGAACTTCGAGTACAAGGCCGCAAAGCGCGAAAAAAGCCGGAATGACAGCCGCATCCGCTATCTGGAGCGAATGATTCAGACCGCGCGACTTATTTCATCCGGCGGAAGTACGGATACGGCTGGCCTATTTGATACGCTGGAGATCTATTACGAGGAGGATGATGAGACGCAGACCATTCAGCTGGTCACAACGCTTCGGCAAAATGTGCTCAAAGGCCTGATCAGCAAAGAATCACCCGTGGGCAAGGCGCTGCTTGGGCATAGGGTCGGTGATCGTGTGCTTGTCGTTGTCAGCCCCGATTACAGCTATCACATTGTCATCCGCGGCATTGAAAAGGGACTGGACGACGATTCGCTGCCGATCAGCGCCTTTTAGGTCTGGGAAGCACTCAAATATAAATGGAGCCGCCTCAGGGCGGCTTTTTCGTTCCCTTTTGTAGAAAACGGAGTTTTTTCTCTTTCTTTTGTCCATTTTGTGAATAATAAAACGATAGGCTGCGGCTATTGATTTGCGATTTTGCTCCCCACACTTCCGATTGGCGCGAACTGCTTGACGATGCTATCATTAAGCCAGAGGCGCTATGTGCGCATTTGTTAAAACCATAACAGGAAGGATGTTTTGTTTTGAGTTTGCTTTATACGGACGATCAAAAAGAACTGATCGAAATGGTCAGAGTCATGGCCGAAAAGGAGATCAAGCCCCATGTTGCCGAGTGTGACGAGAAGGGTCACTGCCCCGTTGAGCTGTTTAAACCCGCAATCGACATGGGCTTGCACCTGCTGGAAATCCCTGAGGAATACGGCGGCGAGGGTATGAGCTTCGAGACGACCGCTATGGTGTTTGAGGAACTCGCGAAGGTGGACGCGGGCTATGCTGACACCATCGTGACAAACTTTGTCGCGCTGCGGAACGTCATTCTCGCCGGCACGCCCGAGCAGGCACGTCGCTTTGCGGACGTCGTCGTACCCGGAAACTTTGCCTGCTTTGCCATCACGGAGCCGGGTGCAGGCTCCGATGCGGGCGCGCTGCGCGCAACCGCCACCCGCGAGGGGGACTACTACATCCTTAACGGCACCAAGACCTTTGCTACCAACGGCGAGTGCGCCAGCATCTACGTAAGCTTCTTCAAAACCAATCCTGAGCTTGGGAAAAAGGGCATCTCCGCTTTTATGATTGACCGCAACAGCCCCGGCCTGACCGTCGGTGCCCACGAAAACAAGATGGGCTTCCGTCTTTCAAACACAACGGAGCTGATTTTTGACAACGTTCGTGTACCGGCGGAAAATCTCATCGGTGCCGAGGGTGAGGGTCTACACATCGCGCTCAACGCCCTAAACCTTTCCCGCGCTTTCATCTCCACCCTCGGTGTTGGCATCATGCAACGCGCGCTGGACGAGGCAATGGCCTATGCCATGCAGCGCGAGCAGTTCGGCCAGCCTATCATCAAGTTCCAGATGGTACAGGCAATGCTCGCCGACATGGCGATCAAAACCGAAGCCTCCCGCTGCCTAGTCAACAACACCATGAAGCTCATGGACGCCGGCCAGCTGGTTCAGAAGGAGGGTGCAATCACCAAAACCTTCGTTACAGACTGTATGCAGGAGGTCACCTCCAACGCCGTGCAGATCTTCGGCGGCTATGGCTACAGCAAGGAATACCCTGTTGAGAAGCTCATGCGCGACGCAAAGATCTTCCAGATCTTTGAGGGCACCAACCAGATTCAGAGAATGACAATCGCAAGGGCGCTAGAGCAGGAATATAAATAAAGCTCAGCTGAGAAATCCAGGAAAGCAGGTTTTTGCTGTGAACGGGGTTAAGATTAACGAGGAGCAGAAACGCCTTTACGAGGCAAACGGCTATTGGACAGATGAAACTCTGCTCAGCCGCTGGAATGAGAGCGTTGCGGCATTCGGTGGGATGGAATTCGTCGTCGACGACCGAGGAATGCGCTACACCTACGCCCAACTTGACGCGAAGGCGGACGCACTGGCCGCAGGACTTGAGCGCCTCGGCGTGCGGCAGGGCGACGTGGTCAGCTTCCAACTTACGCCGCGTAGCGAGTTTGTTGTAACCCTGTTTGCCTGCCTGAAAATCGGAGCTGTGCCCGCACCGCTTGGCATGTGCTTTGTGGATGGTGAGCTGAGCATCCTGTTGGCGCTCCTGGAAAGCCGCCTGCATATTAGCGCCGCCACTTATCGCGGCAATGACAGGACGCAGATGCTACAGGGTCTCAAAATCGAGCTTGACCGGATGGAGACGCTGGTTTTCCTCTGTGACAGCCCGGCCGAGCGCGCTACGCTACCTGAGGCTGCGGCAGATTTCTGCGAGCTTCTTTTATCGGGCGGCAAGCCAACGCGCTATTCAAGCGCCGCGAGCAACGAGGTTGGCCTCATCCTCTGCACCTCTGGCACGACCAAGGGCTGCAAAGCGGTCCTTTTCACGCACAACAACGTCATTTACAGTGAAAAGGTCTTTAACGAGACACTGGATCTGACGGACAAAGACAGTATCTTCATGCCCGCTCCCCTGAGCCATGCAACTGGCCTGCATCACGGGATCATCTCCCCCATGCTGCGTGGCGGCAGGCTTGTTCTGCAGGAGCGCTTCCATTGCAGCACGGCGGTTGAGATTATGAACCGCGAAAAATGCACCTATTCCATGGGCGCCACGCCCTTTATCTACGACCTGCTCCGCCAGCTTGAGGAAAGCGGCGGCGCCCTGCCCCACCTGCGCTTCTACATCAGCGGCGGCGCACCCGTCCCAAAGGCGCTGGTGGAGCGGGCGTGGACAAACTTTCGCCTGCTCGTCTGCGAATGCTACGGCTCGACGGAGAGTGTTCCCCATGTTTGCGTCCGCCCTGAGGAGTGCTTGGAGAACGCCGGCAGCTCGTCCGGGCGAGCAATGGGCGCGATTGAGGTACGCGTGGTCGATAAGGACAGAAACCCCGTGCCCCCCGGCGTCATCGGCGAGGAGGCCTCGCGGGGACCGAACGTCTTTGTTGGCTACCTCAACGCACGAAAGCTGACTGATCTTGCGCTCGACGACGAGGGTTGGTTCTACTCCGGCGACCTCTGCGTCGCGGACGAACGAGGCAACATCCACATCGTCGGCCGCGAGAAGGATATCATCGTTCGCGGCGGGGAAAACCTCAACTCTAACGACATCAACGACAATCTGGAAGGCTGTCCCGGCGTCAAGGATCACACGATCATCGGCATGCCGGACGATCGCCTCGGCGAGCGCATCTGCGCCTTTGTCGTGCCGGAGGCGGGAGCTACCATCGGCAAGGAAACCCTCATCGGCTATCTCAAGGATCGCAAGGTGCACAAGCGCTACTGGCCGGAGCGCGTCGAACTGATCGACCGAATCCCCCGCACCGAGAGCGGCAAAGTTAAAAAGCACCTGCTCGCAGAGGAGCTGGGTAAACGCATGGAAAAGGAGGCTGCGAAACTTTGAACGACGCAAAACGGGTCGGTCCCTGCCGCTATGTGTCCTCCTCGGCCAAGCCCAGGATGGAACGGCCATCCGTGCGCTTTTTCCGCTGCACGGACTGCGGCACGGTTCTGCGGGGCAGCTTTCCAGCGGGCGTGGACTGCACCGTGAGCTGCTGCGGCAGCCTCGCGCAGCAGTTGATTCCGCAGGAGGCGGAAAGCCTTCCGGTAGGCAGGCAACTGAGCTATGACATCGTCGGCGGCCTCAACGAAAACTGCATCCGTGCCTTCTGGCAAGGCACAAGCCCGGACTGGTTGTATCTGGAGACCTTCACCGGCGGACAGCACATGCTGCTAAAAAGCAAAAAGCGCCCGCCCGCGGTTTTTGCGCTTGCGGGCGAGGACGCCTATGCGTATTGTGACAAAGACCCCTGCATCAAATGTAGCTTCCGCTGCAAAAGCGGCTTTGTGCTGTATGCTTATTTTGCGGACGACGGGCTTTATGCCCTGCCGATCAATCAAATTGCCGCCACCCCAGGGAGCTCGGTGAGTACGACCAGAACGCCGCAACATAATCAATGAAGCTCTCTACCGCGTGGGACTTATAGGCCTTCTGATTGAAAGCCATATGCACAATGCGGAAATCCTGCGGCACCTGCGGCAGAGGAATGGCCACAAGATCGGGAAACTGCCTGAGGGTCGGCGTCAGGAGAATGACTGCCACGCTGTTTGAAATTGATGCGATACCACTCATATCCAGCTCGTTGGAATACTGCTGGTCGGCCTTTAGGCCGTAGTCTGTGAGCAACTTTCCGAGCTTTTTGCCGATGGGCTGCTCGGTGTGGTAAGAGATCAGGTCAAATCCCCGAATCTGCTCGAAGCGAAGCTCGGGCTCCTTTGCAAGCGGATGGTCCTTGTTGACGACGACCACCACCGGCTGCTGGAGCACCGGTACAAAGAACAGATCTGGCGCATTTTCGACATAAGAGCAAAAACCGATATCCCAAAGGCCGTTCCGAATCGCCTCGACGATCGCGTTCGTCTGTTCCTGGTGGATGCTGAATTTTACGTTATTGCCCTTATCCGAGATAAAGGACCGAATAACCATGGGCAGATAATCGCCCTGGATCGTAGAAATGCTACCGATATCCACCGTTCCGCTGAGCGTACCGGCATGTTCCTTGGCCACCTCGATTCCCCGTTCCAGAAACTGCAGGGAGCTGCATACATAGTGGTAGAATTCCTTCCCGTATTTGGTGAGGTATACGTTCCGCCCACGCTTTTCAAACAAAGCGATGCCCAGCTCGCTTTCCAGCGAGGCAATTGCACCCGAGAGGCTTGGTTGCGTAATATAAAGCTCCTGCGCCGCCTGGGTGTAATGCTGAAGCTCTGCGAGCTTCCGAAAATAATACAGCTGCGAAAGGTTCATCCTGTCGCCTCCATTTCCCGGGTGCCGCAACCGATCGCCGCAACCCTAATTCCAGTATAGGTTTTTATCGGGCAAAATGTCAACCCCCGTGGCGGTTTGGCAACATTTTCACGAAGCTCTGCAATATATAGGCTGCCCCTATGGATTTGCGTAAGAGTGTTATAAAAATAGCAATTGGACAGTTTGCCCACTTGCGTCTACACTGATAAGCAGAAGGGTGCTTGAGAAATAAACAGGTGCCGCCGCCCCAGACCAACGGCCCTTTGCCGCTGGTTAAATCGGTTCATTGCCTGAACAATACAATATATTTAAGGAGTGTTACCATGAAGCTGACCAATCAGGAGTTTAAGGACTATTTGAAGAAGATCCGTGCGCTGGCGGAAGGTCCCTTTGACGAGATGCAGAAGGAAATTGAAATCACCAACACTTTCCCGCAGGAGTTCTATAAACTCTCCATCGAAAACGACCTTTACCGCTTCGCCCTCCCTGAGAAATACGGCGGATTCGGCCTTTCTGAAAAGCAGATCCTCATGGTTCAGGAGGAGTTCTCTCGCGGTCCCGGGGGTATGCGTATGCACCTGCATCACGCAGCAGACCTCGACTGGCGTATCCTTGACGACTTTGGCTCCGCGGAGCTGAAAAGCGAGTACATGGACAAATTTCAGGACAAGACCATCTATTCAAACTTTGCTCTGACCGAGGAAACCGGTGGCACAGGTGCAGACGTGCACACCACCGCTATTCTCGACGGCGACTACTATGTTATCAACGGAGAGAAGACTCTGATCTCCCACACCGACTGCTCCGACTTTACTTATCTCATCGTCTCAACGGACCCCACTTCCGACAAGGATAGCCGCCTGTCCGCCTTCTTCGTCGACGTCAAGACCCCCGGCTATGAGATCGTCCCGATGCCCCACATGATGGGCTGCCGCGGCGCGGGGCATGCCGGTCTGAAGTTCACCAACATGCGCGTTCACAAGCGCTTCCTCCTTGGCAAGGAAGGCATGGGTCTTGAGATCGCCATGCACTCTCTGGCCGTCTCCCGCGCACACATTGCCGTTTCCAACCTTGGCATGTCTCAGCGCATGATGGAAATGACCATGAAGCGCATTCAGGACCGCGTCACTTTCGGCAAGCCTCTGGCAAAGCGCCAGGCCATCCAGCAGATGGTCGCGAACATGGGCACCGAGATCAACGCCCTGCGTCTCATGATCTGGGACTTTGCGGCTGACTATGACGCCGGTAAGGACATTGAGATGAAGGCTGCCATGTGCAAGCTGCACTCCATCAACACCGTCCGCATGGTTTCCGACTGCATGCTCGAGATCTTCGGCGGCATCGGCTACTTTGAAGACTGTGCCTATGGCCCTGTGGAGCGGATGTACCGTGACTGCCGCGCCATGTGGCTGGAGGAAGGACCTCCCACCGTTCAGCGCCTCACCGCTTTCCGCGGGCTTGAAAAAAGAGGCGGCGTGATCGACTATCTCGAGGACTAAGCGTTTTCGTGTCTGAATCCCGCCGGGACAGCGGAATCTCCCTCGGTGCCCCGGCGGGTACTCATATAGATGAAAAGGACTGGTCATTAATGATGATGAAACCTCTAGAAGGCATTAAGGTCGTCGACCTGACCACCTTCCTTGCAGCCCCGACCGCAGCACGTGTTCTGGGCGAATGGGGTGCGCAGGTTATCAAGGTCGAGTCCCCCTCCGGTGACCCCGGGCGGACACAGGGTGCCGTGTTCGGTATGCCCTACGAGGACGACGAGAATCTCGGCTTCGACATGTCCAACATGAACAAGCGCTTCGTCACCCTCAACCTCAAGGACAACCGCGGCCTTGAGGTGCTACACAAGCTCCTATCCGACGCGGACGTTTTCGTCACAAACATCCGCACAAAATCTCTGGTAAAGCTCGGGCTGGATTACGATGCGCTCAGCGCAAAGTACCCGAAACTCGTGTTCGCCCATGTCCTCGGCTACGGGGAAAAGGGGCCAGAGAAGGACACTGCCGGTTTTGATGTGACCTGCTATATGGCGCGTGGCGGCGTTTTCGGCACCACAGTCAATAAGGGTGATGCGCCGATGATTCCCACCAACGGCTTCGGCGATTTCCAAGTTGCGATGTGCCTGGCCTCCGGCGTCTGCGCGGCGCTGTTTAACCGTGGCCGCACGGGCACTGGCGATAAAATCAGCGTCAGCCTCCACCACGCAGCGGTCTTTATGCTCTCGACCGGTGTCGTCTCCGCCCAGTACGGCAACCAGTACCCCAAGAGCCGCACGCAGGTCATCTGCCCGACTAACAACGTTTTTCGCACCAAGGACGAAAAGTGGGTCGCGCTTTGCGCCCCGCAGTACGACCGGGACTATGACAAAATCATGACCCTGATCGGCCGACCTGATCTCGTTGGCAACGAGAAGTACAACAATTGTGACCGCATGAACGCGCTGGGGCTCAACGGTGAGGTCGTCGGCATCATGGACGAGGCCATCAAAACCTTCACCCGTGCGGAAATCCTCAAGGTTTTCAAAGACAACGACCTGCCCTGCGAGGCCTGCTATGAGCCGGCTGACATGTACGAGGATGAGCAGGTCTGGGCGAACGGCATTATGACCAAGCTAGACTGTCCCTCTGGCAAACGCAACATCGCCACAAACCCCGTGAAGTTCCAGTCTTATCCGGAGCCGAGCTACAAAGTCAGCTCCGCACAGGGCTCGCACACGGAAGAGATTATGCGCGAGCTCGGCTATGCCGAGGACGCCATAAAATCCTATTTGAATTCCGGCGCCGTCGAAGGAAAAAAGGCGCTGAAATAGAAATATCAGAGAGGAAGATAATAAAATGAGAGGCAGAAAATATCTATGGACTCTCGCCGCAGTCTATTTGGCCTACATGACGCATGGCATTCAGGCAATTATTCTGCAGCAGAACAAGGTTTCCTTCTTTACGCAATGGGGCTTCACGGATGCTCAGGCAGGCGCTGCCGCAGTTTCCGCAATTGTCGCCTACACCGGTCTGGCAAAATTCCTGTCCGTGTGGATCTGCGGCGAAATTTCCGACAAGATCGGCCGCAAACGTATGATTGCCCTCGGCGCAATTCTATATTTGGGCTCCTTTGTCGGCCTGTGGCTCTCTTCTAGCTATGCCGTTGCAGGCATCTGCGCCTTTGCGCTAGGACTTGCCACCAGTTGCTTTGACGGCGCTTCTTATCCCGCTGTGCAGGAGAGCTGGCCCAAGTCCCCCGGAACCTCGGTTATCCTGATTAAGGGCTTCATCTCCGTTTCCGGTCTGGTCTATCCGCCGCTGGTCGTATCCCTGACTGCATCCGGCAACTGGACCGTCGCCATCATCATCCCCATTATCATGTCCGCCATCGTTCTGGCGATTGCCCTCATTGCGCCCTACTCCTACGATGAGGAAAGAGATGCCCGAAAAAAAGATCCCGAAAAAAAGGCTGCCTATGAGGCAGAAAGAGCCGCCAGCAAGAATGTCCTCGACGCTGACGCAAAGAGGGCTGCTGCCCGTTTCAAGGTGAAGCCCCCCTTCTTTGTCACCATTGGCTGCGCGCTCTACGGCTTTATTGCAATGGGCACCATGTTCTCCGCCCAGCAGTACATTAAGACCTTCGGCCAACTCAACATCGGCATGGCCGACATGGCCGCCGCCACGCTGACTTCTGTCTTCGTTGCCGGCTCCCTAATTGCCGTCGTCCTCTGGGGCTTCATGATGGCTAAGCTACGCTGGAGACCTCTTAAGATTCTGCTCATCGACCTCATCGGTTCCGTTTTGGGCTATGGCCTGCTCTACATCATCCGGGTTCCCGCAATGGTCTATATTGC
>CAYRIA010000043.1:0-13533 GCA_964424175.1 uncultured Oscillospiraceae bacterium
CTCGCCTTCAGCGGCACAGGTGAAAAACCCCGTGTTCGCTTTTGAAGAAGGCCGTGTCGGCCCGTGACAGACTCTGCAAGCGGTTCTGAAAGTGCTGCTAAGCGGAAGTTTGAAAATCGTTTTTCCAACCCGAGAGGGGACATGAAAAAATGAAAGTCACGGGTCGGCGCGGCCGAGGTTTACATAATATGTTTAGAACGACAAGGGCACTGGTTCTGCGCGAAACAAAATACAAAGAGGCGGACAAAATTCTCACCATTCTCACAGAGGACGAGGGGAAGATGACCGTCTCCGCTAGGAGAGTGATGCGCCGCGGTAGTAGGATTGCCGCCGCGTGTCAGCTTTTGGTTTTT
Organism: uncultured Oscillospiraceae bacterium; assembly: GCA_964424175.1. GTDB lineage: Bacteria > Bacillota > Clostridia > Oscillospirales > Oscillospiraceae > UBA2658. The sequence continues at coordinate 354 of CAYRIA010000043.1, forward strand.
TCGGAGATGACACTTTTTGAAAACCGCGGCCGCTGGACAGTGGAAGAGGCGCAAACGGTGGAGCAGTTTCTTGGTCTGCGTGCGGATATTTCCCTGCTTGCGCTGGGAACATATGTTGCCGAGCTCTTGGAGGCCGTATCAGACGAGGACAGCCCCAACCCAGAGGTGCTGCGTCTTGGCCTGAACACCCTTTACGCCCTTGCGGGTAGCTTTTACCCCCCCGAGCACATCAAGGCTGTGTTTGAAATGCGCCTGATGTGTCTTTCCGGCTATGAGCCGCAGCTTGAAAGCTGCCCTGTTTGCGGAAAAACGGAGATGCTTTTGCCCGCACTAAGTACGCTGGGCGGCACCGTGCTATGCAGCCGATGCGCAGGCAACGGTTTTGGCGAGACTACCCCGCTGGACGAGGCTGCACTTGCAGCTCTGCGACATATCGCGGGTGCGGAGAGCAAGCGTATTTTTTCGTTCACGCTGGAGCAGGCGGCTGCAAAAAAACTCTATGCCGCTGCCGAGGCCTATGTGCAGGCGCAGCTTGAACGGCGATTTCCCGCCCTTGATTTCTGGAAAAGTGTGAGATAACACAGGTAATACGGAGAGAACCTATGACAGAGCTATACGAAAAATCCCTTGGGACGCTGGAACTGCCCGCCGTACTTGCCCTGCTTTCGCAGGAGGCCGTGAGTACGCCGGCCAAGGAGCTGGTGCTTGGCCTGCGCCCGTCGGACGATGCATATGAGGTGCGGCGCGGGCTGGGCAAGACGAGCGCTGCCAAGGACATGATGATTTATAAGGGTAGCCCCTCCTTCAGCGGCGTGCGCGATGTGCGCTCGTCCCTTTCGCGTGCAGATATCGGTGGGATGCTTAACACGCGCGAGCTTTTGGACATTGCCGGTGTGTTACAGGCGGCGCGAACGGCAAAAGCCTATGCCGACGGCGAAAAAAACAGCAGAAACGACATTGATTTTTTGTTCTCCTCGCTGATGGCTAATAAATACCTTGAGGAGCGAATCAACGGCTGTATCACAGCTGAGGACGAGATAGCAGACGCTGCTAGCCCGGAGCTATCGACGATTCGACGTCATATCCGTGCGGCAGCTTCTCGTGTGCGCGAGGCCTTGCAAAAGATCATTTCCTCCCCGTCCTATGCCAAGGCGCTGCAGGAGCCGATCATAACCACACGCTCGGAGCGCTATGTAATCCCGGTCAAGGCCGACCACAGGAGCAGTGTGCCGGGGCTGGTACATGATGTTTCTGCCAGCGGAGCGACGCTTTTCGTCGAGCCGATGGCGGCCGTCAAGGCTAACAACGAGCTGCGCGAACTGTATGCCAAGGAGAAGCTGGAGATCGAGCGTATCCTGATGGAGCTTTCCGCCGAGTGCGGCAGTCACGCTGATGATATCGTCCGGGATTTTACTGTGCTAGTGGAGCTGGACGGCATTTTTGCGCGGGCAAAACTCAGCTTCAAGCTCGACTGCATGGAGCCGGAGATTTCCGACAGGCGCGTGAATCTGCGTAAGGCGCGGCACCCGCTTTTGCCCCGGGATACTGTGGTGCCAATCAGCATGGAGTTGGGCGCTGAGTTCGACACACTGGTCGTCACAGGCCCGAACACCGGCGGTAAAACCGTCTCGATCAAGACTCTTGGCTTGCTGTGTGTGATGGCGGCCTGCGGCTTGCATATTCCTGCGGCGGACGGCAGTGCGGTACCCGTTTTCCACCATGTACTCGCGGACATCGGCGACGAGCAGAGCATCGAGCAGTCACTGTCTACTTTCTCCTCGCACATGACGAACATCGTCAGAATTCTTGACACCTGCGATGACCGGAGCCTTTTGCTCTTTGACGAGCTGGGGGCGGGCACCGACCCTGTGGAGGGTGCGGCACTGGCTGTCGCCGTGATTGAGAGCGCGCGGAAAAAAGGCGCCGTGATCGCGGCCACGACCCACTATGCAGAGTTGAAGGTCTATGCCACAAACACTCCGGGCGTACAAAACGCATCCTGTGAATTTGATGTGGAATCCCTGCGTCCGACCTATCGCCTGCTGATCGGCATCCCCGGCAAATCCAACGCTTTTGCTATCAGCGAGCGACTAGGCCTGCCGACGGGGATTATCGCAGATGCGCGAAGCAGAGTCAGCAAGGGCGGTGCAAGCTTTGAAGAGACGATTGAAAAGCTTGAAAAGCAGCGGCAACTTCTGGAAAAGGACCGTGAGGCTGCTGAAAAAAAGCTTCGCGAGGCCGAGGAGAGTGCGAAAAAGGCGGAAATGCTGCGCCGCGAGCTGGCTGTGCGGCTGGAAAAGGCGGACGAGAAGACCCGCCGCGAGGCCGAAAAAATCTTGGAGGATGCAAGGCGTGCAGCCGAACGCACTTTCGACGAGCTTGACGAAATGCGTAAACGCCAAAATAAAGCGCAGACTAAGGAATATGACCACCTCCGTGAGAATGAGGCGCGTGCCGCCCTGCGTCGCAGTCTGAACGAGGCCGGTGCGCGTCTGGAAGATAACGCCCGGGCCCAGGCGGCAGAGAAAAAGTCCGCACGGCCGCTGCGCGTGGGCGATACGGTGGAAATTTTATCCATGGGCGTGAAAGCCGATGTGCTCGCCATTTCGGAGGACAGACAGCTCACGCTTCAGGCCGGCATCCTTAAGACCACCGCCCATGAGGATGAGGTGTATCTCCTCGATGGACAATCGCTGGAAAAGCCCTCCGTTTCCACCAAAAGCGCCGTTGCCCTGCGTTTGCTGTCCACTGCCTCGGAGCTTGATCTGCGCGGCATGATGACGGACGAGGCAATTCCCGTACTTGAACGTTATCTTGATAGTGCGGTGATGGCCAAACTCGAAAAAGTCACAATTATCCATGGAAAGGGTACGGGTGCGCTGCGTGCCGCCGTGCAGCAAAGCCTCAAAACCAACCGCGCCGTGCGGTCTTACAGGCTCGGACGATATGGTGAGGGTGAAAGCGGCGTGACGATTGTCGAACTGAGGTAAAAGAAAGATAAAGTGATTGTTCTAGCTGTGCAACCATACAAATTCGGCAAAACTGATTGACGTAAGACTTTTACTTTGATAAAATGCCATTAGAAAATATGTGGAAATTGCCATATTGTCATAACATAAGGAGTGACGGTAATGCTTACTAGAGAAGTGACCATCAACAACCAGGTTGGCCTGCATGCCAGGCCCGCAACGTTTTTTATTCAGAAGGCAAACGAATTCAAAAGCAGCATATGGATCGAGAAGGATGACCGTAAGGTCAATGCTAAGAGCCTTCTGGGTGTCCTGTCACTCGGCATTGTAAAAGGCACATCCGTGAATCTCGTGGCGGATGGAAGCGATGAGAAAGAAGCCCTCAATACACTGGCGGCTCTCATAGCCTCTGATTTCACAGAGTAATACTTCGGCAGCAAGCGGGGCGTGGTTTTCACGCCCCGTTTTTTTCTTCCGCTGTTGCGTGCGGTAAAGTGCTTGACGTAACCCGCATGGCGGCATAATATAAAAACGCGTTTTGACGGACGAAAGGAGCTGATCTCATGCTGATCGACGAGCTACGCGAAAAGGCCAACCGCCTGCCGCTTTTGCCAGGGGTTTACCTGATGCTTAACGAGACGGGTGAGGTCATTTATGTAGGCAAGGCCAAGGCGCTGAAAAACCGCGTTACAAGCTATTTCCGCGGTGAACACGAGCCAAAAACCGCGGCGATGGTCGAGAAAGTGCGCGACTTCAATGTCATCGTCGCGGCCTCGGAGTTCGAGGCACTAGTGCTGGAAAACTCTCTCATTAAGAGACATCAGCCCCACTACAATATTCTATTAAGAGATGACAAAGCTTATCCCTTCATTCGACTGGACGTGCGCAGCGAGTGTCCGCGCTTCACAATCGTCAATAAAATCGCTGACGACGGTGCAGACTATTTTGGACCCTTTGGTGGACGGGGATTGACGCGTGAGATTATCGACACGGTCTGTAAGGCGCTGCTTCTGCCAACCTGTGGAAAAAAATTCCCACGGGATTTCGGCAAAAGCCGACCCTGCCTGCACTACCATCTGGGTGTTTGTCCGGGCTACTGCGCGGGAAAGTCCAGCGTTGCTGAGTATCAGGTTCGTGCGCGTGATGCGCGGATGATCTTAAACGGGAAATCCACTGAGCTGAAGGGTGAGCTTGAGCGTGAAATGCTCAGAGCCTCAGAGGAGCTGCGCTTCGAGCAGGCAGCCGATCTGCGTGATCGGCTGCGCGCGCTGGAGGGGCTGGGTAACCGTCAGACGGTCATCGGTGCAGCGGGCGCTGATACGGATGCCATAGGTTTTTTTCGCGGAGCAAAGAGCTGTTTTTCTGTCCTACATTACTCCGGCGGAAGCCTTACGGCGAAGGACTTCGAGCTGATGGACGAGCCGCTGGAGAACGATGCGGAGGCCGTTTCTGCCCTCGTGCGGCAGTATTACGCCCTGCGGGGCGCATGGCCAAAGACACTGCTGTTGCCCTGCGAGCCGGAGGATCTGACGGAGATCGAGCAGCTTTTGAGCGAGGCCGCCGGTCGTCGTGTCTATGTGGAAACGCCGCAGCGCGGGGAAAAGCGTTTCCTCGTTGAAAAGGCCATGCTCAACGCCAAGGAGGAGTGCCTGCGTTTCACAACTGCCGCCCAGCGTCGGCTCAAAACCCTTGAATGGCTTCAGGAGACCTTGCAGCTTGAAACCCTTCCGAAGCGCATTGAGGCCTTCGATATTTCAAACACGGGCAATTTCGGCATCGTTGCGTCAATGACCGTTTTTGTAGACGGGAGACCTCTTAAACGCGACTATCGCAAGTTTAAGATTAAAGAACGCAGCAAACAGGATGATTTTGGAAGCATGCGCGAGGTGTTGACCCGTCGCTTTTCCCGCTATCTCGCGGGGGATGAGAAGTTTTCCGAGCTGCCCGACCTGCTGCTGATCGACGGCGGCGCGGTACATGCCGGCATTGCTGTGCGCGTGCTCGAGGAGCTGGGGCTTTCCCTGCCCGTACTTGGCATGGTCAAGGACGAGCGACACCGCACCCGTGCGCTGATCTATGCTGACGGCGCGGAGATCGGGCTGACGGGAAATCCTGCGGTGTTTAGCCTCATCGGCACAATCCAGGAGGAGACGCACAGGTTTGCCATCGAATACCACAGAAGCCTGCGCAGCGCATCCATCGGCTCGAAGCTGGAGGACATTAAGGGCGTCGGCGAAAAGCGGCGCAATGAGCTGTTAAAAGCCTTTAAGACCGTTAAAGCCGTCAAGGCGGCGAGTCTAGAGGAGCTGGCCAACGTTGTACCAAAAAACACGGCACAGGCAGTTTACCACTATTTTCACGGCGCTTCACCGTCCTGCGGGGACGCCGAAGACAGGAAGGAGCAGGGATGAGAGTTATTACAGGAACGGCGCGTGGCAGAAAGCTCGGCGAGCCGAAGAACATGGACATCCGACCGACGACCGATAAGGTAAAGGAATCGATCTTTAACATCATTCAATTTGATGTCGAGGGACGGCGAGTGCTCGACCTCTTTGCGGGTACCGGCCAGCTCGGCATCGAGGCGCTCAGCCGCGGGGCAAAAAGCGCCGTTTTTGTCGATGAGTCGAACGAAGCAGTCAAAATCGTCCGAGCCAATCTCGCCCACTGTGGGCTGGTCGGTGAGGTCGTCAGAGATGACGCGGTCACATTTTTGAGCCGTTGTGGGAAATTTGATCTGATTTTTCTTGATCCTCCTTACAAAAGTGGGCTTCTGGAGGCCGTGCTGCGCAAAATTATTCAGTTTGACATATTGGCAGATGGTGGTATAATTGTTTGCGAGACTAGCACAGATCTGGCACTTCCCGCGCTGAATGCCCCGTATTATCTCGGGCGTGAGTACAACTACGGGAAGGTCAAGCTCACGATCTGCGGCAAAACGCTTTAGGACGGCTCTTTCGCTCCGTCTGGCGGCACGGCGAAAGGCAGGGAAGACTACAGATGATAACCGCGATCTACCCCGGAACCTTTGACCCCATCACGTTGGGACATCTCGACATTATCCGCCGAACCGCGCGGATTTTTGACAGACTGGTGGTCAGTGTCGTGATGAACATTGAGAAAACCCCGTTTTTTGACATCGACGAGCGTGTGGAGCTCATTAGGCGGGTTGTGGCAGATCTCCCGAACGTCGAGGTGGATTCATCCATTGAGCTGCTTGCGGACTTTGCCAAGAGGTATGAAAACCCCGTAATCGTCAAGGGACTGCGTAACCATATCGATTATGAATACGAGACGACTATGGCGGTGTTCAACAATAAGCTCAACCCTCAGCTTGAGACCTTTTTCATCACCGCGAAACTTGAGTACACCTATGTCAGCTCAACGGCTGTCCGTCAGCTAGCGGCTTATGGCGCCGACCTGAGTGATTATGTCCCCAAAATCGTGGCGGATGAGATCACAAAAAAATCCTGAGCGGGAGGTAAAGATATGGATCATGAGATGGAAAACGAAGTAACCGAATTATTGGAGGTTCTCTATACCACCGTCGCAGACGCGAGGAGCCTTCCTCTCGGCAAAGACAAATGCATGATTAACCGCGAGAATGCTCTGAGCCTGCTTGACGAGGTGCGGGCGCAATTGCCCATTGAGCTTGCCGAAGCCAAGCGCCTGCTTGCCGCGCGCGACGAGTTTGTCTCCAACGCCAAGCGCGAGGCCGAGACGATTCGTAAGGCCGCAGAGGAGCAGGCAAGACGGTTAGTCGAGGAGCAGGAAATTACGCGCATCGCAAGAGTGCACGCCAACGAAATTATCGCCAACGCCGAAACCAAGGCCAGGGAGCTTGTTCGTGCCGCCAATGACTATGTTGACGATGCGCTCAGGCGCACTGAGGAGGCCGTCTCCGCTGCGCTTACCGAGGTTCGGCAATCCCGTTCGCGCTTCCGCAGCTTGGCAGGCGCGCGTTCGGCCGCACCGGTGCAAAACACAGGCATAGATGAGGGAGAGACCCCGTCGGAAGAATAAGCGTATTGTATAATTAAACCGCGCCCCGAAGACTCTTTCGGGGCGCGGATCAGTTTGCAGACAAAAGGCGTCTCATGCAAAGCATGGGGCGCTTTTTAGCGGCACGTTAAAAACTGTCCGCACCGCGGAAGCTCCAGTTGGCTCTCCATTCTTTCACCCGGTTGCCTAACAGCGTAAAGATATTCTCGGAAATACGCAAACTACATGCACCTTCGGTCTTGAGCTGCTCAGATCATGGGTGCTCAAAACCCAGGCGGCAGCAGTTTTTGATCTTCTGATTTGAGCATCTTGTATCATATTACGATAGGCTCAGGCTATCTTCTGAACAATTTAAATAAGTTGTTAACTGTGGACTTGTTTGGAAATGAGAAAATGATGAGCATTGTTGCAATGTGAAATATGCTCGTGTTAGGCTGGCTTCATAGAGCATTCCTTGTGGAAAATCACTAAGAAGAATGAAGCGAAGATGAAAAAGGAGGAAACAGATGAAACATTCAAGGCTCAAATATCTTGCGCCGATTCTGGTTCTGGTTCTCAGCCTGATGGTGACCGGCGCGACGGCAAACCTAAACGTAATCAAGAGCCCGACGAACATCAAGGTAGATGGGAAAACCATCGCTCCCGACGCATACCTCATCAACGACAACAATTATTTCAAGCTTCGCGATCTGGCCAAGGAATTGGACTTCGGTGTGGCCTATGATGCGGCCACGAATACCGCCACGCTTACCAGCGACGCACACTATAAGCCCGACCCCACACAGCTTATTACCGGCAACTGGGCACCCTACACCCGGGCACGTATTCAGGCGGTGATTGACGCAAACGCCAACAAAGGCAAGTATGTGGTTTTTGACTTCGACAATACCTCCGTTATCTTTGATGTGCAGGAAGCCCTGCTGATCTATCAAATTGAAAACCTAATTTTCAAAATTACCCCCGAAAAGATGCAAGGTGTTCTGGAGACCGGTATTCCCGACCTGAACAAGGCCATCGGAAAGAACGCCGCAGGCCAGGATGTCCATGTAAAAGATGTTATTGCTGATCTGGTGGCGGACTACACCTGGATTTACAACAACTACAAGGGCATGAACGGCGACAAGGGACTTAGTCTGATTCACGCCTCCAACGAGTATCAGGACTTTGCGGCCAAGCTGCGCTTTACCTACAACAACCTGGGTGACTACTTTGATCACGCGGTTTCCTATCCCTGGGTCACCTATCTCTTCACGGGCATGACTCCCGCTGAGGTGCAGGAGCTGGCAACGGCCTCCCACAAATACTGGGCGACCTACGGTCGTTACTCCACCGTGACCTGGACATCTCCACTTGAGCTGCCCGGCAAGGCTGGTGTTGTGAGCGCCGACTTCATCACCGGTGTGACCTTCACAGAAGAGCTGATAGACCTCTATCACACCTTAGCTGCCAACAAAATTGATATCTATATCGTCTCCGCCTCTCCCCAGGACACCATCGTTGCCGCCAACAAGGCCATGGGTTATGGTGTTCCCGAGGACAGAGTGTATGCAATGCGCAACAAGCTCGACTCCAGCGGACGCTATATCAACGAATATAACTATGATTGGGGGGGAGTCGGCAAATATGCCCAGACCCAGGGTCCAGGCAAGAGCACGATTATTAAGAACTTTATAGCGCCGAAATATAATAATGTCGGCCCTCTGATGGTCTTTGGCGACAGCGCCGGCGACATGAACATGATGACAGACTGGATGTCAAAGGGTGATACCCAACTGGGCGTTATCTTCAATCGTTATCGCAATCCCTCCTCCGACCCCCTGACCTGGAAGGCCTCTGTGGAAGCCTCACAGACCATTGGCAAGGCCGACGCCAAATTCGTCCTCCAGGGTCGAGACGACAACAGAGGACAGCTCCGTCCTACGGAGAAAACCATCCGCCTCGGCACCGACAGCGAGGTTCTGGTACGTCCGGCACCTTAAAGGACTTCACGGCATTCTGAGTTAATGAAAAGAGCCGGCGCTTCGCAAAATGCGGAGCGCCGGCTTACGGCCGGTATAAGTTTGCGAGTTACACACAGCTAAACGCACGTTCATTTACAGGCAATACCGCGCCCCGAAAAAAATTTTTCGGGGCGCGGTTTTCTATATCTTGGGGGTCGAAATTATGTAAACAATGCTGCAACACAAGTTCTTGTAAAAAAGCGAAAAAATGATGCGAAAATGCTTGGAAACTCTGAAAAAAACGACAAGTTTTGCTCTTGCATTTTTATTTTTCCACAGGTATAATGGGGGCACTTGTGTGGGGAGAAGTGGGTTGAAATGTTGAAAAATCCCACAAAGGTTCAAATGAGTGGGCCGATTTTCCCAGTACAGGCTTTTCAGAAAGGGAGGGAGCAGGCGTGACAGGTGAATATCAACACACACTGGACGCCAAGGGGCGCCTGTCTATTCCGTCGCGGCTGCGCGACGAGCTTGGCAACGTCTTTTTCGTAACCCTCTCAATGGATAAATGCCTTTCCGCCTATTCTGCAGAGAGTTGGCAATCATTGACCGAAAAGGTCAACGCCATGCCCTATGTCAAGCAGAGAAAAATGCGGCCCCTGTTTGCTTTCGCCGCGAAATGCGAGCTGGATGCGCAGGGCAGGATTTTGATCCCGCAGAATCTTCGGGACTTTGCGGGACTTACGAAAAACGTGACGGTCGTCGGCAGCAACAACCACGCTGAATTCTGGGATAGCGAGAGCTGGGCGGAGATTAATGCCCTTGAAACGACGCCGGAGAACATTGCGGCCGTAATGGAGGAGCTGGAGTTCTAGTGGAGTACGGACACTATTCGGTCATGGCGGCCGAATGTATTGAGGCACTAAACATCCGACCGGACGGTGTCTATGTGGACGCGACGCTCGGCATGGGTGGTCACAGCGGCGCAATTGCGGCGCGGCTGACAAACGGACGGCTCATTGCCATAGACCGCGACGAGATGGCGCTGGAACGTGCGCGCGTGCGGCTGGAGCCACTGATGGAGCGTATTACACTCGTCCACGGTAACTTCCGCGAACTGAACATAATTCTGGATAAACTCGGCATTGAAAAGGTCGACGGGTTCCTTTTTGACCTAGGCGTCTCCTCGCCCCAGCTCGACGAAGCGAATCGCGGCTTTTCCTACATGGCGGACGCACCGCTAGACATGCGGATGGATCGCTGTGACCCACTCACGGCGGCGGAGATTGTTAACACTTGGCCGTATGAGCGGCTCAAGCGCATTCTCTACGATTTCGGCGAGGAACGTTATGCGCCGCGCATAGCAGAGGCGATTGTGCGGCAGCGCGAAAGCGCAAAAATCGAAACCACGCTTCAGCTTGTGGAGATTATAAAAAGTGCGATGCCGGCCGCTGCACTGCGGGAAAAGCAGCACCCGGCCAAGAGAAGCTTTCAGGCCATACGCATCGCCGTCAATGAGGAGCTAGAGGCTGTTTCTGAGGCCTTAAATTTAGCAGCCGACCGATTAAAGCCCGGCGGCAGGCTCGCCGCAATCTCTTTCCACTCGCTGGAGGACAGGCTTGTAAAAAACGCAATTAGCACGCGGGAAAACGGTTGTACCTGTCCGCGGGATTTTCCGGTCTGCATCTGCGGCTTTAAGCCTACGCTCAAAAGCGTCTCCAGAAAGCCCATTTTGCCCTCCGCACAGGAGCTTGAAGAGAACCCGCGCTCACGTAGCGCAAAGTTACGAGTGGCAGAGGGCGTGTAAGAAGGAAGAAACCAAAGGGTTTTGAAAGGGGGAACGGAAATGGCTGCAGCGTCTAAACAGTCGCGATATGTTGGGAGCGCCGTCTATGGCAGCCTTGCCTATGATTACGGCAGGGTCGGCGATTTTCCCGAAAGGCCGGCTAGCCGGCAGCTTGTGATTCCCGCCCCGCCTCAGATTCGTGAGGAGGTTATCGGACAGGCGCGAGTCAGGACGCGTCAAAGCGTCTCGCCTTTTGCGATCATTGGCTATCTTTGTGCCGCGGCCCTTCTGGTGTTTACCCTGATGGCAAAGATACAGCTCACCGCGGTGACGGATGAATCGGCGCACCTAGAAGCGCAGCTGTCCGAGCTGCAGGTCGCGCAGAACCGTCTGCTGATCGACTATGAAAGGGCCTTTAACCTCACCGAGATCGAGGAGTACGCCACCAATGCGCTGGGCATGCAGCGCCCGCGCGACGAGCAGCTTTACTACCTGTCAAGCTCAGTGCCTGATAAGGCAGTCATTATGGAAGGCGACAACGTTAGTTTTGGCGACAGAATTTTTGACCTGCTTGCATCCCTCTCGGAATATTTCAGATAGTGATGCGAGTACAATAAAAGGAAGCGCCGTCCGCGGCGCTCCGGCCGTTTGGGCGTCGGCTTTTTCAAGGCGGAGCGTTTCCGAACGCCCTTGCCGTGGCGATGGAGGGGAGCAGAATGCCGGATAAGAAACGAAAACTGAATTCAGCAAACACCCCCAACGCCATGATGCTTCGCCGCACACTTTTTCTGATGATAGTGTGCGGCATAGTTGCTTTTCTGGTGTTGGGTATGCGCCTGTTCAAATTGCAGATTCTCGACCACGATTTCTATGAAACGGCAGCAATTGAGAACCAAATTCGTAAGACTACCGTTACCGCAACGCGCGGAACCATTTACGACACAAACATGAAAATCCTGGCCATGAGTGCCAGTGTTGACAACATTTACATCAGTCCTCGAGAAATCCAGATGTACGACGAGGATCCCGCGGTCATCGCGCAGGCACTTTCGGAGATTCTGGGCGTGGACTACGACAGCATCATGGCCAAAGCGGCTAACACTAAATCCTGGTACCAGACTGTTGCACGGAAGGTCGAGCCTGAGGTTTCCGATAAGGTACGTGAATTTAAGAATGAGAACAAGCTCAAGGGCGTCAAGATCGAGGAAGACAGCAAGCGCTATTACCCCTACAGCAGCCTTGCCGCGCAGGTTATTGGCTTTGTCGGCACGGACAACACCGGCCTTTCCGGTATCGAGTTTTACGAAAACAGCCTTCTAACGGGTGTTAACGGCAGAATAGTCCGGGTAAAAAACGCCGCCGGAACGGATATGCTCTTTACGAGCTTTGAGGATTATTACGATGCGGAGGACGGCAGAGACGTAGTGCTGACGCTGGACTCCACCATCCAATATTACATGGAAAAGCAGCTTGAGCAGGCCGTACGAGATTACGATGTGCAGGACGGTGCGGCAGCCATTGCCATGGATGTTGAAACCGGTGCGGTCCTCGGCATGGTGAGCCTCGGCAAGTTTGACCTGAACAACTACCAGATGGTTGCGCCCGAAATTCAGGAAATGATCGATGCCGAGACAAATGAGGACATTAAGGCGGAGATGCTTAGTGAAGCGCAGGGGAAACAATGGCGGAACAAGGCCATCAGCGACACCTACGAGCCCGGCTCGACCTTTAAGATTATTACCCTATCCATGGCGCTCAACGAGGGCGTTGTACATCTGAGCGACGGCTTTTACTGCGGTGGATCCGTACCTGTGGAGGGGCGTGATCCGGTCAAATGCTGGAGGACCACCGGTCACGGGTCCCAGACCTTGACCCAAGCTTTGCAGCACTCCTGCAACGTGGCCTTTGTCAATGTTGGCATGCGGGTCGGGGCCGAGAAGTTCTATGACTACTGTGAGGCCTTTGGCTTCTTTAACGCCTCAGACGACCCGGACGCCCCGCTGAGCGGCAAGACCGGCATCGACCTGCAGGGCGAGGCCCGTAGCCTCTGGTGGAAGGAGAGCCTCTTTGAAGACCCCAACAACAAAACCCAGCTTGCCGCGGCCTCCTTTGGACAGACTTTCACCATCACGCCGCTGCAGCTGATTACGGCGGTTTCCGCCTGCACCAATGGCGGCTACCTGATGAAGCCCTACATTGTCAAAGAGGTGCTCAATCCAGACGGCAGCTCCTATGCCAAAACGGAGCCGACGACGGTGCGGCAGGTCATCAGCGAAGAGACAAGCAAAACCGTCTGTGCGATGCTGGAGCAGGTCGTCGGCGACAAGAAAGAGGGTACGGGAAAGAACGCCTATGTTGCTGGATACCGCATCGGCGGCAAGACCGGTACCTCCACGGATACGACAAAGGAGGCCGCGACCGGCCAGAAGCAATACATCGTCTCCTTCATCGGCATCGCCCCAATCGACAACCCCAAAATTGCGATT
>CAYRIA010000044.1:0-13486 GCA_964424175.1 uncultured Oscillospiraceae bacterium
TGACACTCCGGGTATGAACCGAATGCTCTAGCCAACTGAGCTACGCCGCCATATGCACTTCTGCCGAACAGGCAAGTGCTATTATACTAAACATGGACCGACCTGTCAAGACATAAATCTGACATTTTTTTGCCTTTTGTCCTCGCCCTTCTAGACAGAAGGCAGGCGGCGTTTTCCTATCCGAAGCGCCGCCCGCCGTGGGCACTCTTTAATCCTTACGCACGAGAACCCGCTCAATCCCGGCGACAACGCCATCCGCGTCTACACCGTATTTGGCGAGCAGCTTTGCGTAGGGGCCGCTTTCAGTGAAGGTGTCCTGAATACCAACAAATTCCGTTGGCACACCGGCACCACCCCAGGCCAAAACTTCGGAGACTGCACCGCCAAGCCCGCCGTAGATGTTGTGTTCCTCGGCGGTAACGATCGCGCCAGTCTCCTTGGCGCATTGCAAAATCAAGTCCTTGTCGATGGGCTTGATACTGTACATATCGACGACGCGAACAGAAACGCCCTTTTCTGCCATTCGCTCAGCGGCCTCAACGGCCTTGTGGACAAGCAAGCCGCACGCAATCACAGTTACGTCCTTGCCCTCGCGAACGATTGCCCCCTTGCCACATTCAAACTTTGTCTCCGCGGTGTAAAGGTCAGGATACACGTCGCGGGAGAGGCGAAGGTAAACTGGGCCCTTGTGGTTAACGGCAAATTCCGTTGCCCACCGTGTACTTGCCTCGTCTGAAGGGACGATGACCGTCATATTTGGCAGGCTTCGCATAACTGCGATGTCCTCGTTGGCGTGGTGGGTACTGCCATCGAAAGCGTCGGACATGCCGCAGTAAGCCCCGCCGAGCTTGACGTTCATCTCGCCGTAACAGACCAGTGTGCGCGTTGCAATGAGGCCGAGTGTCGTCAGGAACACCGTGAATGTATTTGCAAAGGGGATCTTGCCAACACTGGCTAGTCCCGCTGCCGTGGCAACCATGTTGCTCTCGGCAATGCCCATGTTGAAAAACCTATCAGGAAACGCCTTACCGAAAATACCGCTCTTTGTTGAACCGGAAAGGTCGGCATCCAGCACCACAATGTCTTGATTTTTTTCACCCAGCTCCGCGAGGACGGAGCCATAAACCTCTCTGATTGCCTTTGCCATCAGTTTTCACCTCCCAGTTCTGCGATTGCCTTTTCCAAATCCTCCGCTGACAGGGGTTTGCCGTGCCAGGCGGCCTTGCCCTCCATGAAAGAAACGCCCTTTCCTTTGACTGTATCCGCAATGATGACGGTTGCGCCCTGCGTATAATCCCGAGCGGCAGTAAAGGCTGCGTCAAGTGCGCGCAGGTCGTGCCCATTGCAACGCAGGACATTCCAGCCGAAAGCGCGCCACTTGCCTTCGATATCGCGGGAGGGCATGATCTCCTCGGTCGTTCCATCGAGCTGGACGCCGTTGAAGTCAATAATGGCCGTTAGGTTGCTGAGCTTGAATTTGGATACGGACTGTGCTGCCTCCCACACAATGCCTTCGTTCAGCTCACCGTCGCCAAGAATAGTATAGACCCGCGCGGAACTGCCACTCAGCCTCAGCCCCATCGCCATCCCCTGTGCGGCTGAGAGACCGAGTCCAAGGGGACCGGAGGGCATTTCAATACCGGGGGTGTGCGTCGAGGGATGCCCCTGAAGCAGGCTGTCGATATCACGGAGTGTAGACATGCAGTCCGCGGGCAGAAAGCCCTTTTCAACAAGATTGCGATAGAGCATGGGCGCGGCGTGGCCCTTGCTTAGCACCAGTCGGTCACGGTTCGGGTCATCGGCCTTCGCCGCGTCAATATTCATCCACTCCTGATAGAGCAGGGTCAGAATTTCGCAGACCGAAAGCGAGCCGCCCGGATGCCCGGACTGGATTCCATGAATCGCCTTCAGTACGTCAATTCGAAATCTCGTGCAGAGCCTGCTCAGCATCTCAATGCGTTCTTCTTTCAGTGGCATTTTGCTTCCTCCGTTTAGTTAGTTGTTTGTATTTTATAAGAATATAACAAGCGGCACTATCAGTCAAGCGCAATCGGAACGATTGATTTCTTTATCATACGCTCTTGATACAGATTATAAAGTATGATACAATTGAATGGCACAAAACAGGCGCAGATATTGTGGATTTTGCGTCACAATTTACAATATCAGGATTTTCTTTATCCTGTCTTCTCCAGCGCATAACACGAGAGGGACGGTTTTTCCATGCAGAAGCAGCAAAACTTTGAAAACTGGGTCGCCCTACATCGGGGGGACTCAAGCCCGAAATTTTCAAACGCGAACGTTCAGAATGCCTGGAAACGTAGCGACAACCGGAACATCGACTATGAGAAGTCGCTGCCCCGCGCGCTCACTCAGGCTGAGCTGGAGCGCAGCAAGAAAAACTACAAGCGACTTATGATCTGCTGTGACTGGGTTGTTAACCACTTCATTGCAAATAACTCCGAGTCTGAGCTTCGCGTTCTCGTGTTCAGCAAGGAGGGTGTCCTGCTCAGGATTTACGGCACGCCCGGTGAGGATGACTGGTTGGCACGCAGCGGGATCAAAATCGGCACGAAATGGTCGGAGGAGAGCATCGGCGCAAACCCCTTTTCCCTCGGAATCCAGACCCGGCGCGCCGTCGAGCTGCATGGCTTCTTCAATTACGCGCGCTTTTTGATTGACGGCTCCTATTATTTTGCTCCGATCTGCATCTCAGAAAACGAGGTTTATGGCAGCATCATCATCGCTGTTCCGCAAGAAAAACGCGATCAATATCTGCTGTCTATTGCAATGACGCTTTCGCGGACGATCGAGCTTGACGTGTTCCTGTTTCAGAGCATCGATATGTTCACCTCCAGCGAGGAGGAACAAGGCTCAATTTTCCTCCGCCAAAACAAGGGCCGAAATGAGGTCGTTATCATTAACGACCAGGTCTTTAAGATCCTCGGCATAAAAAAGCCTGATACCTACCATCTGACGCTTGAGGAGCTTATCCTGCCCCCACCGGATAACCGCGAATTCTGGAATATCCTCGACGCCAAGAAGCTCGTCAGTGACAAGGTTCTCCCTCTATCTGTCAGCAGTGGAAGGGTCTTTGTCAACATGAGCACGGCAACGTACAAACAGAATAAGTTCCACCCGGACGGCATCACGATCTCTCTAAGCCCCAATAGCCGCGCCAATAAGCTCTCCTCGAAATTCACAGACAACAACGCCCGCTATACCTTCAGCGACATCATTGGCGAAAACGCGCTGATGCTTGAGACAATCAAACGCAGCAAAATCGCCGCCCTCTCGGACAGCAACATTCTGATTCAGGGGGAATCCGGCGTCGGCAAGGACGTATTCGCACAGGCAATCCACAACGCCTCCAAGCGCAGCCACAAGCCCTTTGTGGCTATCAACTGCGCGGCATTTTCTAAAGAGCTGATTGCCTCGGAACTTTTCGGCTACGAGAGCGGTGCGTTCACCGGCGCAAAGCGCGAAGGCTCGATCGGCAAGTTCGAGCTGGCCAACCATGGCACGCTCTTTCTCGACGAGATCGGGGATATGCCGATGGAGGTGCAGTCAGTCCTCTTGCGCGTGTTGGAGGAACGCACCTTCCGCAAGGTCGGCGGCAATGACCTGATCGAGGTCGATGTGCGTATTTTTGCCGCTTCCAACAAGAACCTTAAGGAGCTGATTGAGAAAAAACTTTTCCGCGAAGATCTATTTTACCGTCTGAGCATCATCCGGCTGAACATCCCTCCGCTAAAAAACCGCGGCGCGGACGTATATCTCTTTGCGGAATATTTCATCCGCAAGCTCTGTATGCGGATGGGCAAGCCCGACATCCGCTTGTCTAAGACGGCATTGGATTTTCTTGGAAAGTATTCCTGGCCGGGCAACATTCGCGAGCTGCAGAATCTGCTTGAGGGCATCATCAGCACCCATGAGGAGACACTCATCGGCGAAAAGGAGATTCACAACTACCTCGGCGACTATTTTCTGGAAACCGTAAGGGAGGAAAAGCCCGAAGCGACTGTTTCTTTCGACATCTATGGGATGGATGAGAAGGAAAAATTTGAGATGGCTCTGCGTAAGTGCCGCAATAACCGCACGAAGGCCGCTGAGTACCTCGGCCTCTCACGCAGCACCTTCTATAGGCGTATGCAGGAATTCGGCTTGAACTGACGGCCGCATCCTTTGAAACACAAACAATAAAACTCAGTTTAATGACGAAAGGAATTTTAACATGGACAAGGTAAGAGTATTTGAAATCAAGCAGAGCGTTTTTGAGAACAACGATCTGGAGGCAGAAAAACTTAGAGCAAGGCTTAAACGAGAAAAGACCTGTCTGATGAACCTCATGTCCTCTCCCGGCTCAGGCAAAACGACCACCCTTCTCCGCACTATCGAGGCACTCAAGGACGAATTTCGCATTGGCGTGATGGAGGCGGATATTGACTCCGCGGTTGACGCCGAGACGATTGCCAAAACCGGCACTAGGGCCATCCAGCTTCATACCGGAGGCATGTGCCACTTGGACGCAGGTATGACCGAGAGCGGCCTTAATGAATTCGGCGTCTCCGACCTCGACCTCGTCATCCTTGAAAATGTCGGCAACCTTGTCTGCCCCGCAGAATTTGACACCGGCGCCTCCTTCGACGTGATGCTTCTGAGTGTTCCTGAGGGCGACGACAAGCCCCTGAAGTATCCTCTCATGTTTTCAAAGGTCTCCGCGCTGATTATTAACAAGATTGACGTCAAGCCCTATTTCAACTTCAACTCCGAGGCCGTGCGCGAGCGTGTGCACAAGCTCAACCCCGACTGTGCTATTTTTGAGATCTCCGCCATGACCGGCGAGGGCGTCAAAGACTGGACGAATTGGCTCGCCGCGAAGGTTCGCGACTGGAACAGGTAGGGCTGGTGCATGAGCTATGACCGTTTGTTCAGCCCTCTTTCCCTGCGGGGTTTGACGCTGAAAAACCGAGTCCTCATGTCCGCCGTCCACCTAATGTACAATATGGACGGCTATGCCAACGCGCGCTTTAACGAATTTTACTGGCGCCGTGCCGAAGGGGGTGCGGGCCTGATCTTTGTCGGAGGTTGCCGTTTCGACGAATACGGCGGCTCCCCCGGGATGATGAGCTTACAGACCGATGATTTTATCCCCGGCTATAAGGAATTTACAGACGGTGCGCACGCCCGCGGGGCCAAGGTTGGCGTGCAACTCTATCACGCCGGGGCTTATGCCCACTCTATTGCAAACGACGGGCGTGAGGCGCTTGCACCCTCCGCAGTGCTTAGCAAATTTACCAAGGAAATGCCTCGGGAGATGAGTGTGGAGGAGATCAAAACGGTGATCTCCAAATGGGCAGAGGCGGCAAAGCGCGCCAAACTGGCGGGCTTCGATATTGTGGAAATCTCCGCTTCCGCCGGCTACCTCATCAGCCAATTTCTCTCACCCAAGACGAACCTGCGTACGGACGACTACGGCGGCATCTGGGAGAACCGCGCCCGTTTTCCGCTGGAGGTCATTGCGGCGGTGCGCGAGGCAGTTGGGGAAGATTACCCCATCTGCGTTCGTATCGCGGGCAACGACTTTGTTCCCGGCTCGAACACTAATGCGGAGGCTGTGGCATTTGCAAAGTTGCTTGACCGTGCGGGCGTTGACCTCATTAATGTCACCGGCGGCTGGCACGAAACCGTTATTCCCCAGCTAACAGGGGACCTGCCTCGGGGCGGTTTTACTTACCTTGCTGCCGCTGTACGCGATGCGGTGAATATCCCTGTTGCCGCCAGTAACCGCCTTGGCGACCCTGCTCTGTCGGAGAAGCTCCTCGCCCTTGGCGAGGCGGATCTCATCAGTCTTGCCCGGCCCCTGATCGCCGACCCCGACTGGCCCCGAAAGGCCGAGGCAGGCGAAAGCGATCTCATTCGCCGCTGCGTCGCCTGCAACCAAGGCTGTCTGGCCAAGACCTTCTTCGCTGAACCTGTGGAGTGTCTGGTCAACGGCTTCGCCGGACGCGAGACCGAGCTGAGTGTAGATAAAACAGACGCACCAAAATCGATTCTTGTCCTCGGTGCAGGACCCGCTGGCTGCGAGTTTGCCATTCAGGCAGCGGAGCGCGGGCATCGTGTAACGCTTTGGGAGAAATCCGGCCGCATCGGCGGTCAACTCCTGCTGGCCGCTGCGCCCCACGCCAAGCGCGAATTTTCCGCGCTGACGGACTATTACGCCGCGATGCTCAAAAAGCTCGACGTGACGTTCGATCTGAATAAGGATGCCTCTCCCCAGGAAATCAAGACCGCTGGATTTGACCTCATCGTCACCGCGACGGGGAATATCCCCAAGACCCCTCCCCTGCCAGGAAGCGGGAGAATCCCTGTTTGCACCGCGTATGACATCTTCAGCGGCAAGGCCGTCGCCGGGCGTAATGTAGTTGTCCTTGGCGGTGGCGCGGTTGGCTGTGAGTGCGCCGATTTTCTGGCCTACGATGCGGCACTCCCGCCCGAAATACTGTATTTCATGCTCGCCCAGCGCTCCGAAACGCCTGAGACGGTGTTTTCTCTGCTGGACAAGAGTCGGCGGAATGTCGCCATCGTCGATATCGCCAAAATTGGTACGGGCTTCGAGCAGGGCACTGCATGGCCACTGATGAAGGAACTGAGACGCTTCGACGTGAAGCAATATCCCTTTGCCCAAATCCTTCACATTACCGACAGTAGCGTGGAACTGGAAGCCGTCGAGCAGAAAACGCGCGAACAGCGCGCGCGGGAGCGCGAAACCGGCGTCATTGAACCTGAAAAACGCATCCGTGTGAGTCTGCCCTGCGACACGCTGGTCGTCGCCGCCGGGGCAGAGCCGGATAAGCGTCTTTACGAAGCTTTGAAGGCTGAGGGCCTAACGGTCTATAACATTGGCGACTCGTCCTGCCCCGGCAAGATTTCCGATGCCGTTAGGCAGGCGATCACGCTCGCGCAGCAGCTCTAAACCGAAAAGAAGAAATCACAAAGGCCGTCCCGAAAAAACAGGGACGGCCTTTGTCGTTCGGATCAGCGCCGCTCAACAAACCAACGGCCGATATTGTTACCGGCAGGCTTTTCACTGCGCTCGAAAAACAGATAACTGCGCTGGCCGCGTACGGAAATCGTGTAGCGATCACCCTGGCTGCCCGCTTTCATAGCGGCGGCCTGCCGGATGTCCAGCACGCGGTCGATCTCATATACCGTCCCGTCCTCCCAAGTCAGCTCTCGCGGCAACATCCTGCCATCGGAATCAAAGGCGGCATGTACACCAACATAAACCTTGCGCCCGTCCATATCAAATCCTCCGCAAAAAATCGCCACGTGCCGTGAGCGGTGGTTCGCGTAGCTCATAGCCCCGGCGCTTCATCAGCCTAAACTTGAAATCCAACAGTTCCGGCGGAACGCCGAGCTGCGCTGCAGCACCGAAAAAAGAGAGGTCATCGTTTAGCAGTTCAAGCACTTCCTCGTCCCGCAGAAGATAGTCCGCAGCAAAGACGTTCGCCTCATACTCCTTGCGGCTTGCTGTGTCGAATACCGCAAAGTCGTGGAAGGTTGCCGTGGCCCCGATCCTGCAGTGGAGCACCACGTGTGCCAACTCATGCATCAGGATCACGCGCTGCAGCTCCTCTGGCAGATCTGCGTTAACAGTGATGTGCTTCTGACGGCAGAAGGAAATAAAAAAGCCCTTGCAGCAGTCCTGAGCCGTGCCCATTGGCTCGTAGCGGACGAGGACGTTCATGGCTTCGGCGAGCTTTTCCGGTTCGCTTTCTCCATATTTGCGACGGATGCGCTCGACCTCGTTGAGCAGATATGTGTTTTTCACCGCAAAACCCACCTCCCTTCAAAAAGTCCGCAGCTTGCTCTATTTTTTCGTACCCTTACGCCCGTAGTTTGCCCTGGACGCTTCTTTGCAGTCGATATACGCCTTCATAACGGCCTGGAAAAAGGCGTCCTTCGCCTCCTCAGATAGTGTACCACCGGCAAAAAGCGCCGCGTTCTCGCGCAAAAGCGCCTCTACCTCCCGAGCCTCACCTGCGCCATATTTGCGCCTTGCACTCTCTGCGTAGTCCATGCTTTCCAAGCCCTCAAGCGGATCTGTCGCCGCGTCGTTTCTGAGGTATTCGGGCGAGACGCCGAGCGCCCGTGCCAACTTATATAGCTGCGCCGGCTGGGGCAGCCTGCCGTCCGTCTCATAGGACGTAATCGTACGCTTGCCAATGCCCGCCGAGGCACTGAGCTCTCCCTGACTCAAGCCAAGTTCTGCCCTGCGCGCAATAAGCTTTTCACGGAATCCCTTCATTGCTCCTGCCTCCCTTATCTCAATAAGTTGCTATATATCGCGCTATATTGCTTGACAAATTGGCGGTGCTTTGCTATATTAAAAGCGCTACACATAGCAAGAATTAGCAATAATATACGCATTATAAAGGAAAAGCGCGGGATTGTCAAGCGCTTTTTATGGTGATGGAGGCGGAGCAAATGGGCAGCAGAGCGATCCTGCACAGTGATATGAATGCCTTTTATGCGTCGGTGGAGATGATGCTGAACCCCGAGCTGCGGGACAAAGCGGTGGCGGTCTGCGGCGCAACGGAAACACGGCACGGCATTGTCCTAGCCAAGTCCGAGCGCGCCAAGCAGGCCGGCGTCAAAACCGGCATGGTCAACTGGGAGGCAGAGCGGCTCTGCCCGGGGCTTGTGCTCGTTCCTCCGCATTTTGAGCAATACCACAAGTATTCCAGACTTGCTCGCGAGATTTATCAGCGCTACACGGACTTTGTTGAGCCTTACGGCATGGACGAGTGCTTTCTTGATGTCACCGGCAGTGCCAATGTGTACGGCGATGGTGCGGAAATTGCCCAAAAGATCCGGCGTACTGTCAAGGCCGAGCTGGGGCTGACTGTGAGCGTTGGCGTCTCTTTCAACAAGGTTTTTGCCAAGCTCGGCTCCGACCTGAAAAAGCCAGACGCCGTCACAAAAATTACAGAGGAGACCTTCCGCAGCCAGGTCTGGCCGCTGCCGGTCTCCACGCTATTTTTCGTTGGCAGGGCTAGCTCCGCAAAACTCCTGCGCTATGGCATTAAAACCATCGGTCAGCTTGCGGCGCTTCCCCCAGAATTTATGCAGCAGGTCTTTGGCAAAAACGGCCTTCTGCTCTGGTCTTACGCGAACGGGCTAGACTCTGCGCCCGTTATGCAGAAGGATTACACCGCACCTCCGAAGTCTATCGGCCACGGGATCACCTGCACCGCAGATTTGGAGAGCGCCGAGGAGGTCTGGCGTGTCTTGCTGGAGCTATCACAAGACATCGGACACAAGCTGAACGCGCAGGGGCTGAAGGCCTCGGGTGTGCAGATTTCCGTCAAAGATAATGCCCTTGTCTCGCGGCAGTTTCAGAGCAGGCTCCCCTACCCCGTCGTCAGCGCTTCGGAGATCGCGCTGCGGGCGCGGCAGCTCTTTGACGGCAATTACGATTGGCGGTGCCCCGTGCGCGCGCTTACGGTGCGCGCCTTCGAGCTTCGCGCCAAGGACGAGCCGGAGCAGATGGACCTTTTTGCCGAGCTGGAAAAGCGGGAGCGGCGCGAGCAGCTACGTGGTTGCGTCGAAGATGTCCGGCGGCGCTTTGGCAAGCGTGCGCTCTATTCCGCCGCGCTGATGGGAAATTTTAAGCTGCCGGACTACCGCGACCACGAACTGATCCTCCCGGGAGCAATGAAGCGCTAAGGTGTTTTTCTTTCTGCGTTTACCCCCGGCGCTTTTCTGCAGCTATTCGGCCTCTCTAAAGCCGTTGAGTAGCACCGCAGCAACGGTTTTACCCGAGCTGTCGGTAACTGTCACCTCGTAAAAGCCGATACGCCGACCACTCTTAATGGGCTTCGCCTCAGCATACAGCACAGGTCCCTGCGTCGGACGAAGAAATTCAATCGTTCCAGTCAGCGAAACCGTGGGTGGATTTTCGACATTGGCAGCAACACCGAAGGCATAGTCGGCTAAAGTAAAGATGGCGCCACCCATAACGTTTCCGTCCGAATTGTAGTGGCGGCGGTCAATCACCATGCTGCATTTCGCATAATCCTTCGCATATGCATCGAGTTTAATGCCCGAAGTCTCAACGGCATAAATGTCATCCTGATAGGGCGCGCTCTCTCTCACAATGTTGTTCATTCAAATTGTCTCCTGTATGACAAAATAGTAAGGGCTCAGCCGGGAGTCGTTCCTACGGACGGCTCCCGGCTGTTGTTGATCCTGTATGGCTATTTGCCGAGATACGCTTTTTTGACTGCCTCATCCAGCAGCAACTCATCACCCTTGCCGGAAAGTGTGATCCTTCCGGTTTCAAGTACATACCCCATATCCGCCGTGTGCAGCGCCATATTGGCGTTCTGCTCGATCAGAAGAATGGTCACGCCTTGCTTGTTAATCTCCTTGATAATGTCGAAAATGCCCTTGACGATCAGCGGGGCAAGCCCTAGCGAAGGCTCATCCATCATCATTAGCTTGGGACGGCTCATCAACGCACGGCCGACTGCGAGCATTTGTTGCTCACCGCCAGAGAGCGTACCGGCGGCTTGCCAAGAGCGCTCCTCCAGCCGGGGGAACAGGCTATAGACCCATTTGATGTCCTCTCGCAAATCATCCTTGCGGAGATACGCACCGACCTTGAGGTTTTCCAACACTGTAAGGTCGGGAAACACGCGGCGTCCCTCGGGCACAAGCGTGATACCTTTTGCGACGATCTCGTCGGCCTTTTTGCCGGTGATATCCTCGTTCTGAAAGCTAATAGAACCAGCGGTGCAGGGCACAAGCCCAGCGATGGTCCGTAAAGTCGTAGACTTACCTGCGCCGTTCGCACCAATTAGAGTGACAATACTTCCCTCTTTGACCTCGAAGGAAATGCCCTTGACCGCCTCGATTCCGCCGTAATTGACCTTTAAGTTTTCAATTTTAAGCATCCTCGGCCACCCCCAAATATGCGTCGATCACGCGCTGGTTGTTCTGGATTTCATCCGGTGTGCCATGCGCGATTTGCTTACCGAAGTCGAGAACATAAATCCTGTCGGATATCTGCATGACGAGATCCATATGGTGCTCAATCATAAAGACTGTCAGGTCGTGCTCGTCTTTGATTTGGAGGATGAACTGCGTCAGCTCTTGCGTCTCCTGCGGGTTCATACCAGCCGCAGGCTCGTCGAGCAGAAGCAGCTTCGGCTCGGTTGCCAGCGCACGTGCAATCTCCAGACGACGCTGGATGCCATAAGGCAGATTAGCTGCTTTTTCGTTTGCCAAATGCGCCATGCCTTGACGTTCAAGGAGCGCCATGCTCTCGGAACGCATTCGCTGTTCTTCCTTATGGCTGATGCGGAAGGTGGCCGAAAACATGTTGTGTTTGGCGCGCATGTGCTTTGCGATCAGCACGTTTTCGAAAACCGTCTGGCTTCCAAAAAGCCGGATATTCTGGAAGGTTCGGGCAATGCCGCAGGCAGTAATCACGTCAGGCGTCTTGCTGACGACCCTGGTGTATTTGCCATTGTTTTCCCCGGCATAGAGCTTTTTCATCTTGCCGTTAGGATGGTTTGCAACAATCACTTCACCGTTAAATTCGACCTGGCCGTTTGTCGGCTCGTAAACTCCAGTAATGCAGTTGAAAGCTGTGGTTTTGCCCGCACCGTTGGGACCAATGAGAGCAACGATTTCGCCCCTATTTACCTCAATCGAGAGGTTATTGACCGCAACAACGCCACCAAACTGCATCGTAATATCAGAAAGACGCAGAGTGTTCTCAGTCATTGCCGTTCACCTCCCCCTTTTTGCGCCTAGATGTGATCCAGGCGACAATGGCTTTGATTTTCATTTTGACCTTATTGGAAATGGCTTCAATGTCGAACTCCTTATCACCCATAATGCCCTTGCGCCAGAACAGGACGACGGCCATGATGATGATGGAGAACACAACCAAGCGGAAGCCATTGCGGAAAATTGTGGGGGCGGTGATACCCATAAAGGTACCGGAATCAAGACCGCGCAGCCACCACTCGGAAGAGGCAACAAACAGGAATGCACCAATGCAACTTCCCGTGATAGAGCCAATGCCGCCGAGCACAACAATCAACAGGATTTCATAGGTCATAGCCGATTTGAAGGGGGCTGCGTTAATGGTGGTCTGGAACATGGCAAGTAAGGCTCCGCTGATGCCGGCAAAGAAAGCGCTGGTGCAAAAGCTTAGCATCTTGTGGCGAGCCAGGTTAATGCCCATGGCCTCAGCCGCGACCTCATCATCTCGGATAGCTTTGAAGGCGCGTCCAAAAGAGGAGTTGATGAGCATCACAATGACGGCGATGCTAACCCCTGCAATCAGCACCGGGATCATCACGGAGAAAAAGGTCATTAGCCAAGGTTGGGCGCCAAACAGCTTATTAAAGAATCCTGACAGGTCGATGCCGAACCATGTACCGCCCTTTGCCGGGTCCCGCAGATCGAAAATCAGCGAGTCAAAGTTAGGGAACTTCCTGAGGACGTTGGAGGCATTGGTAATAGGGCCGATTTTATCCCACTGGAATACGGCGCGGATAATCTCCGCGAAGCCCAGCGTGGCGATAGCCAGATAGTCGCTCTTAAGGCGCAGCACCGGCAGTCCAATGAGCCAGGCGAAGATCGCAGCCGCAATGCCGCCAAGGATTACTGCGAGCAACACCGGCAGGGTAAAGCTAATAATACCGCCGTCAAAGTATTGGTAGACCGAGAGGCGGTCAGCCGCAGGGATAGTAAAGATGCCGAAAATATAGGCGCCGATCAGCATGAAGCCCGCCTGACCAAGGGAGAACAGTCCCGTAAAACCGTTGGTCAGGTTCATGGAGGCCGCCACCAACGCATAGATCGCGCCCTTTTTAATCACCACAAAGACCATCGAGGAGGATGGCAGAAAGCGACTAAAGAGAAAAATGATCAAGACAAGGCCGAAGAGAAGCGCGGCGTTAATTGTATTTTTCTTACGTTTTGTCATATCCTCACCGCCTTAAACCTTATCCGTCTGCTTCTCGCCAAACAATCCTGTGGGCTTGACGAGGAGGATGATGATCAGCAGCGCAAAAGTGAAAGCATCGGAAAATGTTGCAATTCCCAACGGGCTTTTGATCAAGCCGTTTGCAATCAAGATGGAATCCAGCGCCTTGATGATGTTCTCACAGATGCCGATGAGGAACGCACCGATCACTGCGCCGGGAATCGACCCAATTCCTCCGAAAACGGCAGCGACAAAGGCCTTCAGCCCCGGCATAGCGCCGGAGGTCGGCACAACGCCAGCATAATTCGTGAAGTAGAGCATGGAGCCGACCGCCGCCAACAGCGAACCGATGATGAAGGTCACAGAGATGACACTGTCGATCTTGATACCCATGAGTTGTGCGGTCTCAAAGTCCTTTGAAACGGCACGCATGGCCATGCCCATCTTTGTGTGGTTGATAAACAGCACCAGCACCAC
>CAYRIA010000045.1:0-13390 GCA_964424175.1 uncultured Oscillospiraceae bacterium
ATGTCGTTTTCTGCCCGAACTACTATGAAGATGACGGACTCATCATCACCCAAGCTCGTGAAGTCGGCCTCAAGGCAGTGTTTATGGGCGCCGATGGCATGAGCGGCGTTTCAGGCTATGCCAACGCTGCTGATCTCGATGGAACGGTTTACTGCTCCGGCTATGCGCCCGGCAGCACCGACGCGGTCAAGGCTTTTGAGGCTGCTTACACCGAGAAATTCGGCGCTGAGACCCTCAACATGTTTGCTGCAACCGCTTATGACGCAGCTATGGTTCTCTGTAATGCGCTTCAGGTCGCCGAAGAAGCTGGCCTTACCGCCGGAACAGACGAATACAAACAGGCTGTTATTGATGCCATCCGCGACAAGAGCGGGGATCTCGAAGGGGTCACCAGCAACGGCTACACCTTTGATGCGCACAACAACCCCGTCAAGGATGCTTGCATCATGAAGGTCATTGAAGGTACGGAAACCTTTGTTGAGACCTATTAATCCCTTATAGCAATTGACCTGGGCTTTGTGCGGGAAGTTTTTCTTCCCGCACAAAGGTCTTTCAAGGTATCCCGATCTATGCGGCGTCGACGGCGCTATTCTTTTCGACGCGGACGCCCGATGGGTGGCCCGAAACCCCGATTTGGGGTCAGCCATCAAGCGTCTGCGAAAATTCTTTAGAGAGGACGACAGGATATGTCCCTTATCATCAGCCAACTGATTAACGGGTTGCAATCCGGCAGTATCTACGCCCTGGTCGCCCTGGGCTACAGCATGGTATATGGCATCATCATGTTGCTCAACTTCGCCCACGGCGACATCATCATGGTCGGTGCCTATGTGGCTTGGCTTGTGATGGTGCGCTTTTCTTTCCATCCTGGCATTGCGATTGTTCTGGCGATCATTGCCTGTACCCTGTTAGGCGTGACGATTGAAAAGGTCGCCTACACACCCCTCCGTAAGTCTCCTCGGCTTTCTCTGCTGATTACAGCTATCGGCGTCTCCTTCCTTCTGGAGAACCTTGCCCAGCGCTTCTTTGGCGCCGGCGCAAAGAGCATGCCCACCCTTATTTCCGGTGCTCCCCTCAAAATCGGCAGCCAGACCATCAGCTTCACAGCCTTCATTACAATCGTCATCTCGGTAATTGCGATGGTCGCTCTGACATTCCTCGTCCAGAAGACAAAGATGGGCAAAGCCATGCGCGCCGTTTCTGAGGATATGGGCGCAGCACAGCTCATGGGTATTAACCTAAACCGCACCATCAGCTTCACCTTCGCACTTGGTAGCGCGCTGGCGGGCATTGGTTCAATCCTCTACTGTTGCGCTTATCCCCAGGCCTCGCCAACAATGGGCTCAATGCTCGGACTCAAAGCCTTTGTCGCGGCCGTACTTGGCGGCATCGGCTCCATCCCTGGCGCAATGATAGGCGGCTTTGCCATCGGCCTTGCCGAAGCAATCGTTGCGGCCATCGGGCTTTCTGTCTGGAAGGACGGCGTGGTCTTTGCCATCCTGATTATTGTCCTGATCGTCAAGCCCACAGGCCTGCTTGGCCGCGTCATCAACGAAAAGGTTTAAGGGGGCGGACATTGTGAAAAAGAATCGAATGATTATCCCAATGCCGTTCCGCTACCTTATTAATATTGCCCTCTTCGCCGCCTTCCTGCTTGTCATGAATCACTTCATTGTAAGTGGCGTGGTTTCCAAATACTATTCCGGCGTTATCTCCTCTATCGGCATCAGCATCATCTTGGCCGTCTCCCTCAACGTTGCGACGGGCTATCTCGGTCAGCTTCCCCTCGGACATGCGGGCTTTATGGCTCTTGGCGCGTATACCTCGGCACTCATCATGAAGGCTGCTGCCGGCTCTATGGCCGTATTTCCGTTGGCACTGCTGGCAGGCTCCCTCGTCGCCGCCCTTGTCGGCCTGCTGATCGGCATTCCTGCGCTGCGACTCAAGGGTGACTATCTGGCCATCCTCACTCTTGGCTTCGGCGAAATCATTCGTGTCGTACTGCTGAATATCGACGGTGTTCTCGGGTTCAAACTCACCAATGGCGCCGCCGGCCTCCAGAAAATCCCCCAGACGACCACCTTTTTGATTACCTTCCTCTGCGTCGGCATCACCTGTTTTGCTATACACACGCTGATGAAATCAAGACACGGCAGGGCGATCCTCTCCATCCGTGAAAATGAGATAGCCGCCGAATCCTGCGGGATCAACACCACGTATTACAAAACCCTCGGCTTCGTCGTCTCCGCCTTCTTCGCGGGGCTGGCCGGCGGGCTTTATGCGTGCAGAATCGGCATCCTTAATCCCTCCGCCTTCGGCTTTATGAAGTCCATCGAAATTCTCGTTATGGTCGTGCTCGGCGGTATGGGCAGTATGCTTGGCAGTGTGCTCAGCGCGTCCGTGCTCACAGCCCTGCCAGAGCTTTTGAGGAGCTTTGCGGAAAACCGCATGGTTGTGTACTCACTCGTGCTCGTCATCGTAATGATCTTTAAGCCCACCGGTCTCATGGGAACCTATGATTTCTCTCTCAACAGACTGCTGGATAAGCTGATAGCCCTGATTGCCAAACGCAGGGAAAGAGTGAAGCCTCACGCCGCCGGAAAGGAGGGCAGGTCCAATGAGTAGATTCCAGAGAGAGCCGACAAAACTGGTGCCCGTCCCCTCCGTCAACATCATCCCTGAGCGCGACGTGGACAAAACGCCAATCCTGGAAGTCTCCCACCTCGGCATTGACTTCGGTGGGCTGACTGCTGTGGACGATTTCAACATGGCCATCGGCCGTACTGAGATTGCGGGTCTTATTGGCCCCAACGGCGCGGGAAAAACCACCGTTTTCAACCTTCTCACGAAGGTTTATCACCCCACGCGCGGCACGATCATGCTGGATGGCCGCGATACAGCGGGTATGAATACCGTTCAGGTCAATAAGCTCGGTGTCGCCCGTACCTTCCAGAACATTCGCCTGTTTAAGGCCCTTTCCGTTCTGGATAATGTTCTGATTGGCCTACACAATGAAATGGATTATGCCCTCCCCAGCGCAGTGTTTAGGTTCCCCGGCTACTGGAGAGCTGAGCGGATTGCAAAAGATCGCGCACTTGAGCTTCTGTCAATCTTTGATATGCAAGACATGGCGGACTCCCTTGCCGGCTCCCTTCCCTACGGCGCGCAGCGCCGGCTGGAGATTGTTCGTGCCCTCGGCACGAATCCTTCTCTCCTGCTGCTGGACGAACCTGCGGCCGGCATGAACCCCTCGGAAACAACGGAGTTGATGGAGAATATCCAGAAAATACGCGACATGTTTAAGATTGCCATCATGCTTATCGAGCATGATATGAGCCTGGTCATGGGCATCTGCGAGGGCATTTGCGTACTCAACTACGGCAAGGTCATCGCCAAGGGTACGCCGGAGGACATTCAGTCCAACCCGCATGTTATCGAGGCCTACCTTGGTAAGAAGAAGGAGGGCAACTAAGCGATGCTAAAGGTGCACGACATCAACGTCTATTACGGCAGCATCCACGCCATCAAGGGCGTCTCCTTTGAGGTCAAAAAGGGCGAAATCGTTACCCTGATCGGCGCCAATGGGGCAGGCAAATCCTCGATTCTGAACACCGTTTCCGGCCTGCTTAAGAGCAAGACCGGCACAATTAGCTTCCTGGATAAGAGCATCAGTGACACGATTCCGCACAAAATTGTTGCACAGGGGCTGGCGCAGGTGCCTGAGGGTCGCCGGGTTTTCCTCAACATGACGGTTGAAGAGAATCTTGAAATGGGCGCCTTCACACGGAAGGCATCCGAAATTCCCGGCAGCATCGCCGACGTATATGAGCGCTTCCCCCGCCTCAAGGAGCGCAGAAAGCAGGTCGCGGGTACGCTCTCCGGCGGTGAGCAGCAAATGCTTGCAATGGGCAGGGCGCTGATGAGCAAGCCCGAGCTTTTAATGCTTGACGAACCTTCGATGGGACTAGCTCCCCTGCTTGTCGAACAGATTTTCGAGATCATTAAGGAACTGAACGCCGCTGGCGTTACGATTTTGCTGGTCGAGCAGAACGCCCAGATGGCACTCTCCATCGCGGATCGAGGCTACGTCCTTGAAACGGGAAAGATTGTTCTATCTGCCAATGCAAAGGATCTGCTCAATAACGACGCCGTTCAAAAAGCCTACCTCGGCGGCTGAAACAAGCCCGTCGCGCCCATTGGTGAATGGATGCGGCGGGCTTTGCGCACTATTGACTTGCACAGGTAAAATGCGGTATACTGAGCGGAGCGGTTATGCGGGCTTGACCACCCGCATAAAATACGGGCATGTCACTCCGCCGGAAAGGCAGGCGTCAAATTGAACGTCCTTTATCTGATAAATTATGCGGGAAAGGCCGGAACGGAAAAATACGTCGAAAACCTCGTCCGCCTTGGTGCGGGCAAAATCACGCCCTTTTTTGCTTATAATATCGAAGGTGAGCTATCTGACAAGCTGCGGGACGCAGGCGTCCCCTCGTTGCAGCTTGAGATGAGCTGGCGTGGCGCACTGAAGGCGGCTAAAAGCCTTTCCGCTTATTGTCGGGAGAACGCAATCGACGTGATCCATGCGCAGTATCCCCGCGAAAACATCATCGCACTTCTCTCAAAGCGCTGGAATATCAAGCCCCGTGTCGTACTTACAAACCATCTGACTCTGCGGCTGAGCGGCAGCCCCGGCTTGGTCTGGCGGGCGCTAAACAGGCATTTTACCCCGAAGAACCACCGCATTATCGCCGTCTGCCGTGAGGGACGCGAAATCATGATCGAAAACGGCGTCAAGCCGGAGCGCATAGTCGTAATTTACAACGGCATCGAGCCAGCAGGTACGCCCGTTAAAAGCGCTTCAATCCGCCGCGAGCTGGGGCTTTCCGACGAGTGCTTTGTGATGACGATCCTTGCGCGTTTTGCGCCGGAGAAAGGTCTCGACTTCCTGCTCGACGCACTAGCGAAGCTGAAAGCAGAGACGGGCAAGCCCTTCTGCTGTCTGATTTGTGGCGACGGCGCGCTGTTCGGTGAAACCCAGGCAAAAATCGTTGCTCTCGGACTTGAAACCCACTGCCGTCTCCTCGGCTTCCGGAAGGACACGCGCGAAATTCTGCTCGGGTCGGATATTTACCTCAATAGTTCAAGCTGCAACGAGGCAATGAGCTTTGCGGTACTGGAGGCAATGAACGCGGGACTGCCTCTCGTTGTCACAGACGTCGGCGGCAACCGCGACCTGGCGGAAACGGATCTGCGCTGTGGCTTTGTCTGCCCTTACGGGGATGTTGAAGCCTTCGCCGGACAAATACAGCGCCTCATGGATGACGCTGAGCTTCGTGCCGTCCTCTCCTCCGCGGCGCTGGAAAAAGTCGAAAAGCACTTTAATCTCTATACGCTGGCCGGCGAGGTCTATGCCGCCTATCATTAATTGGGAAGAAGGAACTCTAAATGGTGGATAAGAATGGAAAACTCTTTGGAAAGGTCAATCTCATCGATCTGTTGATTGTCCTGGTTCTGCTCGCGCTGGCCGCCTTTGTTGCTTTTAAGGTCTTTGCTCCGGATGACAGCGGCGCTGAGCTGTCTCAGGTGCGCGTCAGCTTCTTCGGCGAGGAGGTGCCCGATTACGTGATCGACGTGCTTGAAGAGGGCACGCCTGTCCTCGATTCCAAGGAAAATGTGACGATGGGAACGGTTGAGAGCTTTGAAACCAGTGCTCCTATTGGATATGAGACGGATACGCTCGGCGAGATTCAGGCCGTCACCAGGTCGGGGCATCACGCCCTGTCTATCACCGCTACAGCTCGCGGAGTGGTGGGCGACCATGGCGTCACAATCGACGGCATGCTTTACGGCGTTGGCCATACGCTGACAATATACGCGGGTAAGGCCAAGCTTTATCTCAAAATCAGCGCTATAGAGCCCGTCGCCTGATCGCCCAAGCCTGACCATGAAATTCCGATGAAAGCGAGGTGGTCCCGTGCTCTCTACCAGCATCCTTGGCAGAGCCTACGACGCCTGGCTCGGTAGCACCGCGTTCGCTCTGATACGGGCGATTTTCCGGGTGTTCAGCCGTGCCTTCTCCGAAAGCGAGATCGTCCATTGGTTCGTGCGGGACAGCCGTGTCGAGCTGGTCTACCGACAGTCGCTCTTTGCCCGCATGTTTAAAGCCCTTTATGATTTGATCATCTTTCTGATTGCTGCCGTCGCCTCCGCCGTCCAAAAGGCAGCTCACGGCAGTCTCACCGCGGCCTTTATTGGCCGCTATGTCAAGGGCTCCTTCTTTCTCAGTTTTGAAACCCTGCTTGGCGGCTTTGTCTGCCTGATGTTCATCATCCCCCATGATTACTGGTCAAACAGCTATGCGCTGCTGGCAGTCGGTGCACTGTTTGCGCTCTACCTGATTCTGGTCGGTGCGGGCATGAGGGAGCGCTATTATCTGCACGAGCTCGGCCTTCCGCTTCTGTTGTTTGCAATCGCCTGCGTGGCCAGCCTTGCCTTCAGTCTTGACCGCGGGGACAGCCTTCGTATCCTCCTGTTTTACATCACAGCGTTTCTGATTCTATACCTCGTTTCGGCAGATATCACGAATCGGGCGCGTCTGATGAAGCTGCTCGGCTTCATCTATGTTGCTGTCATTCTCTCCTCCCTGTTTGCCGCGTACCAGCGCGTGGTTGGCGTCGCGGTCAGCGCAAGTTTGACCGACCTTGATTTGAACGCGGGTGTCCCCGGCCGAGTATACGGCACGCTGGGCAATCCGAACAACTTTGCGGAGTTCCTCGTGATGATGACGCCGCTGGCCGCCGTCTTTGCCGCGAATGTCCGGCGCACGATTCTACGTGTGCCCCTTTGCTTGGGCATAGCCCTGCCCTTCCTCGCACTACTGATGACCTATTCGCGCTCCTGTTGGATCTCCATGATGCTGACCTGCATCATCTTCGTCTATTATGCGAACAAAAAGCTGATTCCGGCCTTTTTCCTGTTCTGCGTCGCTGCGGTTCCTTTATTACCGGACAGCATACTCATCCGTCTGTCGACCATACTGAATTTTGAGGATACCTCAAGTGCCTTCCGCATCTATGTCTGGACGGGCACGGTGAACATGGCACTCGATCATTTTCTCACGGGCATTGGCCTTGGCCCGAACAGCTTTGCGCTAATTTATCCCGCTTATGCCCACGAAAAGGCATTGGTTGGTGTACCCCACAGCCATATGGTCTACCTAGAGCTGATTATCGAGCTTGGCATCCTGGGTTTTATATCATTTATATGGTTCATGCTCAGACTCTGGAAAGATGCGGCGCGCGCCCTACTCCGTGCGCGGGGGAATGGAACAAAGTGTGCTCTGATCGCCTCTCTGTCGAGCCTTATCGGGATTGCCTTTGCCTTCGGCGTCGAATATGTCTGGTACTATCCCCGCACCTTTTTTGCGTATTTCCTGCTTGCGGGCGTCGCTACGGCGGCGATCCGAATGGCGGGACGTGAGGCTGTGGACGATCATGGAGAGTTAATGGAATGAACACAGAAAAAACACACAAACTTGTCTGGGCAGCTCTATTTACGGCAATGACAGTGGTGGCAACTATGGTCATCCGTGTCCCTTCGCCGCTGGGTGGCTACGTCAACACGGGAGATGCACTGGTGATTCTCAGTGCCTTTCTGCTCGGACCTGCCTGGGGCGCGCTGGCGGCAGGCCTTGGCTCTGCGTTGGCGGACATCTTCCTAGGCTACGCCCTTTACGCCCCCGCAACGCTTGTCATTAAGGCGCTGATGGCGCTGACGGCCGGCGCGATTCTCCGCACTGCGAAACGAAAAAATGCGCTGACACCGGCTGTTCTCGGCAGCGTAATAGCGGAGTTGATTATGGTCGCATGCTACTTTGCATACGAGGCACTGATCCTCCCTTATGGACTTGGCGCGCTTGCAAATGTGCCCGGCAACAGTATTCAGGCTGT
This sequence comes from uncultured Oscillospiraceae bacterium, assembly GCA_964424175.1. GTDB lineage: Bacteria > Bacillota > Clostridia > Oscillospirales > Oscillospiraceae > UBA2658. The sequence continues at coordinate 7,953 of CAYRIA010000045.1, forward strand.
TTTCGGCGCGGTAGCCGGCACCGCCCTGTTTTACGCCTTGCTTCGCATCCCGTACGTAAAAAAGACCTTTTAATATAGGAGTTTGCCATGATAACAGTTGATAACCTCTCCCTGCAATTCGGCGGACAGAAGCTGTTCGACAGAGTCGACCTTCAGTTCACCGCCGGCAACTGCTACGGAATCATCGGCGCCAACGGCGCCGGAAAATCCACCTTCCTGCGTATTCTCTCCGGCGAGTTGGACAGCTACGAGGGCAATGTGTACATCGACAAAAAGCGCCGTATGTCGGTTCTGAAGCAAAACCAGAACATGTACGACGAGTATAATGTAATGGACACTGTTATTTTAGGCAACAAACGCCTTTATGACTGCGGTAAGGAAAAAGACGCGATCTATGATAAGCCCGACTTTTCCGATGAGGATGGCATCCGCGCCGCCGAGCTTGAGGAAGAATTTGCTGAGCTTGGTGGTTGGGAGGCTGAAAGCGACGCCTCGCGCATCCTTCAGGGCCTCGGCATATCCACCGACCTGCACTTCAGCATGATGTCGGAGTTGGAGGGCCGCCAGAAGGTCAAGGTGCTGCTGGCGCAGGCGCTGTTCGGCCACCCGGATATCATTTTACTCGACGAGCCGACGAATAACCTTGACCTCAATTCCGTGGTATGGCTGGAGGACTTCTTGCTCGACTATGATGGCACGGTACTCGTCGTCTCCCATGACCGCTATTTCCTTAACACCGTCTGCACGCACATCGTCGATATCGACTTTGGACGCATTAAAATGTACGTTGGCAACTACGACTTCTGGTACGAATCCAGCCAACTCATGCAGCGGCTGATCAAGGATCAAAACAAGAAGGCTGAGCAGAAAATTGAGGAGCTTCAGAATTTTATCCGACGCTTTTCTGCGAACAAGTCTAAGTCCCGTCAAGCAACGAGCCGACGCAAGTTGCTCGACAAACTGACGGTCGAAGAAATGCCCGCCTCCTCTCGTCGCTACCCTTGGGTAGGCTTCAAGGCCGAACGCGAGCCTGGCAAGGACAGACTCTTTGTCACAGGCCTGAGCAAAACCGTCGATGGCGTAAAAGTGCTAAGCAACGTCAGCTTTATCGTTGGCAAGGAGGATAAGATTGCCATCCTCAGTAAGAACGAGATTGCCGTTACGACCTTGTTCAAGATTCTCGCGGGCGAGCTGGAGCCGGATGAGGGCGAAGTAAAATGGGGCGTTTCCACCACCCAGGCCTATTTCCCCAAGGACAACGGCAGCTATTTCGACGACTGTGACCTGGACATCATGGACTGGATTCGCCAGTTCTCAGCGGATAAGCGGGAAAGCTATCTGCGCACCTTCCTCGGGCGAATGCTGTTTTCCAATGACGACGTGTATAAAAAGGTCAGCGTCCTCTCCGGCGGCGAGCGGGTGCGATGCATGATCAGCAAAATGATGCTCTCCGGCGCGAATGTCCTGCTCTTCGACCAGCCGACAAACCACCTTGACCTTGAGAGTATTGCTGCGCTCAACAATGGAATGGACACCTTTGAATACAACATCCTCTTTTCCAGCCATGATCACCAGCTTACCCAGACCGTTGCAAACCGCATTATTGAGCTGACGAATGACGGCCTAATCGACCGCATGTGCAGCTACGACGATTACATGAACATCATGGACAGGAAAGACTAAGCCCAACTGTCCCCTTAAAACAAGCAAAAAAGGAGCTTCTCAAAAGAGAAGCTCCTTTTTTGCAAGATACGTACAGCTCTCGGGAAGTAATAAGCCTCTTCTCCCGTTTTTTGGTCAACCAAACTGGCTGCTTCGCACAAAAAACAGTTGAAATTTTGCGTTAGTACTTTCTCACCCTGATATCGGAGCTGAGATAGGCAGGCTTTATGCCTGTTCCTCCCTCATCTTCGCAAAGCACTCGCTGCAGTAGACGGGCCTATCGGACTTCGGTTCAAAGGGAACCCTGGCTTCCTTGCCGCAGGCGGCACAGGTTGCCGCGAAGTACTCGCGCGGGCCACGGGCTACGTTCTTTCTGGAGTCACGGCAAGATTTGCAGCGCTGGGGCTCGTTCTGGAAGCCACGCTCTGCATAAAACTCCTGCTCACCAGAGGTGAACACAAAGTCCTGTCCACATTCCTTGCATACTAAAGTTTTGTCCTCGAACATTTTGAATCCTCTCTTTGAAAAAGACTTGCCCTTGCGGGCAGATTATTACGAACAGCCCTTGCTGTTTTCGCCGAGGTAAAGGTTGCGCGCGAGCTTTCGCCGGATGCGCTGGACAGCATTGTCAACCGATTTTTCTGTCTTGCCACTGCTGGCGGCAATCTCGGAATACGACAGTCCGTTGAGGTAAAGACCCAGTATCTCAACCTCAAATTTTGACAAACACCGGGAATAGGTCTGGATAATCTCATCCACACTCTCCCTTGCGAGAACCTGTTCCTCTGGAGAGCGCCTATAAGCATCGCCGTAAGATCCCGCGCTGGACTTGCTTTCATCTGAGAGGACATCGTCGAAGGACACCATGTCGTTAAGTGGTTCGTGCTTTTTTCGCGAGGCACTTTTGATTGCCGAGTAGATGCGGCGCTTAACACAGATCTCGGCATAGGTTTTGAAGGAAGTGTTCATGGACAGGTCAAATTCACGGATTGCTGAAAGCAGACCCAGCATGCCTTCCTGAATAAGATCTTCCCCGTCCCCGCCAACCAGAAAGTAGGGACGGGAACAGATTTTGACCAGACGCGCATACCTGAGCGCAAGCTGCTCCTCGGCAGTTTTATCACCGGAGTCCACCATGCTCAGCAACGCGTTATCGGTAAGGGTGCAATAATTTTCCATAATTTCAATCCGCATATCCTAAACACGACCGATTATAGTATAAATTTTACAAAAAGTCAAGCTAAATCCTTTAATAAACTTACGTTCTAATGGTTTTCGACAGCGTTTCAATCTGCGTACAAATCCGGCTCACGGCCCCCTCCGCCGCTTCCTGTTCCGCTGCCTCGACCATCACACGGATTAGTGCTTCAGTTCCAGAAGGACGAACAAGGACACGACCTCTTTTTCCTAGCGCTGCGCTCTCCTCATTAATCAGCCTTCGTAGGGTTTCGTCAGAGACAATCCGCTCCTTGACGGCGTTACCGCCCTCGATGGCGATGTTGCGAAGAAGCTGCGGATAGCTCGGAATTTCCGCCGCCAATGTCGAGAGCTTTTTGCCACTCTGGCTCAGGACTCCCAAAAAACGCACTGCCGCAAGCTGCCCGTCCCCAGTGGTCGCATGGTCTAGAAAGATCATATGACCGGATTGCTCCCCGCCGAGGTTGAAGCCGTTCTCCTGCATCATTTCCAGCACGTTCCTGTCCCCCACCGCAGCACAGCGTAGGTCTATCCCGTTTTTTCCACAGTATTCGTGAAAGCCCAGATTTGACATAACCGTTGCCACCAGAGCGTTTTTGCGGAGCTTCCCCTCCGCCAGCATGGCCTTGGCGCAGATTGCCATAATCTTGTCACCGTCGACCAGTTGTCCGTTTTCGTCCACTGCCAGGCAACGGTCGGCGTCCCCGTCAAAGGCGAGGCCCAGGTCAAAGCCACCGGCCACGACCATGCGCCCTAAGCCCTCGATGTGTGTCGAACCGCAATCGGCGTTGATGTTGCAGCCGTCTGGGTGGTCTTTAATAATCTCAAGGTCTAAAGGAAAGCAGCTGAAAATGTCGTTGACCGTGCGCGTAGCGGCGCCGTTCGAGCAGTCGATCATTAGTTTGAGCCGTCCGATTTTTCCCTCCGCGACCGCGACGATATGCTCAACATACTTTTCCACGCACTCACAGCCGCGCTGCAGTACGCGCCCGATATCGCCATTGGTTTTCAGGGTCAAAGGCTCTTCCCCGTCGATCAGCTCCTCGATCCGCAACTCCAGCTCGTCCGGAAACTTAAAGCCCTGAGCGTTGAAGATTTTTATGCCGTTATACTCATATGGATTGTGTGAGGCGGAAATCACGATGCCAGCATCCGCCCTGCAGTCCGTGGCGATAAAGGCCACCGCCGGCGTCGGAACAACGCCGAGGGGCATCACGTCAGCTCCAGCGGAGCAAAGTCCCGCTGTGATGGCGGCCTCAAGCATATCGCAGGAGATGCGAGTATCCTTGCCGATGGCCACCAGCGGTTTTTTTCCTGCAGCCGTGCGCTCGGCGAGCACCACAGCCGCCGCCTGCCCGACTTTGAACGCCAGCTTCGCGTCAAGCCCCTGATTGACGACTCCGCGGATGCCGTCCGTTCCAAAATACTTGCCCAAGTGGTTTTTCCTCCAAATATACTCTGTGCGCCATCCGGCGCTTTTAGATTTCGATTTGCTGCTGACCGAGATATTCAATGCCAAGGTGGTCATAAGCCTTCTTCGTGATGCAGCGCCCGCGCGGCGTACGCGTCAAAAAGCCCTGCTGGAGCAGATACGGCTCATAGACGTCTTCCAAGGTAACCGACTCCTCGTTGATCGTTGCTGCGAGTGTTTCAAGCCCGACGGGGCCGCCGCCATAAAACTCAATGATGCTCCGGAGCATACGCCGATCTAGCGCATCCAACCCCAGCTTGTCGACCTCAAGACGAGTCAGAGCCTCGTCCGCAACTGCCTGAGTAATAACGCCGTCGGCACACACCTGCGCGTAGTCGCGCACACGGCGCAGAAGACGGTTGGCAATGCGCGGCGTCCCGCGGCTGCGAAAGGCGATTTCACGAGCCCCGTCCTCGTCGACTCCGATACCAAGGATGTCGGCGCTGCGCCGGACAATGAGCTGAAGCTCTTCCGGAGAATACAGCTCAAGCCGAAGCGTGACTCCGAATCGGTCGCGCAGCGGGGCGGTGAGCTGGCCGGAGCGGGTCGTCGCACCAATTAGGGTAAACTTCGGCAGGTCAAGGCGGATGGAATTTGCCGAAGGGCCTTTGCCGATGATGATGTCGATGGCATAGTCCTCCATCGCGGGATAGAGAATCTCCTCGACCGTGCGATTGAGCCTATGGATCTCATCAACAAAAAGAATGTCGTTTTCCTGCAAATTGGTTAGGAGTGCAGCAAGGTCTCCCGGCTTTTCGATGGTAGGGCCGGAGGTGATCCGCATACTGACGCCCATCTCGTTTGCAATAATGCCCGCAAGTGTCGTTTTACCCAGCCCCGGAGGGCCGTGGAGCAAAACGTGGTCAAGCGGCTCCTTACGCATTTTCGCAGCCTCGATGAAAATGCTTAGGTTCTCCTTCGCCTTATTCTGGCCGATATATTCCCTGAGCGTTCGCGGGCGGAGCGAGCCTTCGTTCACATCTTCGGGGAGCATGGAAGCGGAGGTGACGACGCTCTCATCGTCTCCCGTATTTGAAAAGCTGATACTCACTGCCCCTCCCCCTTACTTCGCCAGTTTTTTGAGCGCTTGCCGGATGATGCCCTCCAG